>NZ_DASSCY010000144.1:0-11698 GCF_035697385.1 Mycobacterium sp.
GCTCTACATCCCGCGGTTCACCAGGATCGTGTACAGCCAGGTGCTAGCCCTGCGGCATGTCGAGTACGTCGAAGCTGCCCAGATCATGGGCGCATCGACGCCGAACATCTTGCTGCGCACCATCCTTCCGAACGTCTCGGCTCCGATCATCGTGCAGGTGACGCTGTCGGTGAGCTTTGCGATCCAGCTCGAGGCGGGCCTGAGTTTCCTCGGTCTCGGTGCGCAGCCGCCACTGCCCTCGCTGGGCTCGATGGTTGGCACCGGCCGTGACTTCCTCGAGGTACAGCCCTCGCTGTTGATCTACCCGTCGATCGTGATCGTCGCGGTCGTGTTGGCATTCAACGTTTTCGGCGACGGGCTGCGCGACCTGCTCGATCCGCGCAAGCGCGGAGCCCTCCGATAACCCGCCCCCGAACTGCAAAGGATGACACCGTGAGCACCGCGACCACCGCCCACCCGAGGACCCATCGGCTCGGCGAGCTGTCCTGGACGGAAGTGCGGGACGTCGCCGCCACCGACCCGGTCGTGCTGCTGCCGATCGGCGCCGTCGAACAGCACGGGCCGCACCTGCCGGTCCATGAGGACTCGATCGTCGCCGAGTGGGTCGCCGATCAACTGGCGCTGCGCAATGGGTACCTGGTCGCGCCTGCACTGCACTACGGACATTCACCGATGTTCCGCGGCTACCCTGGCAACCTGTCGTTGTCCGCCCAGACGCTGCGCGCCGTAACCTACGAGCTGCTTGAAGCGCTGGTGCAGTCCGGCTTCCGGCGAATCGTGTTGCTGGACAACAACGGCGGGAACGTCGCGCCCGTCACCAGTGCCGCCATGGATGCCCGCCGCGATCTGGGGATTCTCGTCGGACATCTGTACCCGTGGTCGCTGGGTTACGCCCTGATGCGCGACCAATACGACGACCCCGCCACCGCGTATGGGCACGGCGCAGAACCCGAGCACTCCGCGATGCTGGCGATGTTCCCCGACCAAGTCCAGCCCGCCCCGACGACCGACACCGGGTTGCGCTCCGCCGCAGGCTGGACCCCGGTCAGCTACGGCGAGGCGGCCATCCCCGGTCAGGATGTGCGCGGCACCGTCCTATGGGACTTCTCCGAAGTCAGCGAGAGCGGCTGCACCGGTGATGTCTCGCTCGGCGACCCGAAGATCGGTGAGGTCTGGATCGAACGGGTGCTCACGTTCTGCAGCGACTACCTGGCCGAGTACGAGCGGAACACCGCCGACGGCAAGGGTTTCCTCAAACAAGGCACCCTGGGCCGATGACTGCCGACGTGATCCTGGAGGTCAATGACCTCAGCGTCGACTTTCAGGTCGGCGGTGAGAGCGTGCCCGCGGTGCGCGGGGTCAGCTTCTCGGTATGCCGTGGCGAAGTCCTCGCGCTCGTTGGCGAATCGGGGTCGGGTAAGTCCGTCAGTTCGATGTCGGTCCTCAAGCTGCTGGCGCCGAACGCGCGCGTTCAGGGCAGCATCCGCTTCGACGGCGAAGAGATCAGCGAGCTTCACGGCGAGCCGCTACGGGCGTTGCGCGGCAAGCGCATCGCGATGATCTTTCAAGAGCCGATGACCGCGCTCAACCCCGTGTACACCATCGGCCAGCAGATCATCGAGGCGATCCGCAGCCACGAAGACGTCACCGAGGCGCGAGCCCGCGAGCGGACTCTCCAGCTCCTGCGTCTTGTCGAGATACCGGAACCCGAGCGCCGGATCGACAGTTACCCGCACCAACTGTCGGGGGGGCAACGGCAGCGGGCGATGATCGCGATGGCGGTATCGGGTTCGCCCGACGTGATCATCGCGGACGAGCCGACCACCGCGCTGGACGTCACCGTGCAGGCCGACATCCTCGACCTCCTTCGGCGCCTGCAGAAGGACCTTGGCGCCGCGGTGCTACTGATCACCCACGACATGGGGGTGGTGGCCGACCTCGCCGACCGGGTGGTCGTCATGCGTTCGGGCGCCGTGGTCGAGGAAGCACCGGTCAGACAAATCTTTACCCAGCCCGAGGCGGACTACACCGCGCAACTGCTGGCCGCTGTGCCCCGGCCCAGCGCACACGACAAGGTGCCAGCCGCATCCGATCGCGAACTATCGGTCGAGGTGTCCGGACTGGACGTGATCTATCCAGGGGGACTGGGGCGCAAGCCCTTTCACGCAGTGCATCAGGTCGACCTGGCGATCCCGCGTGGCAGCGTGCACGGGCTGGTCGGCGAGTCGGGCTCAGGGAAGTCGACCATCGGCCGCGCGATCGCCGGGCTGTTGCGCCCGGCCGCTGGCACGATCCGAATCGACGGGATAGACCCGTACGGGGCGAGCCGTGCCGAAAGGCGCAAGCTGCGTCGGTCCTACTCGATGGTCTTCCAGGACCCGGGCTCGTCGCTGAACCCTCGGCTGTCGATCGGCGATTCGGTGGCGGCGCCGATGCACATCAACAAGTTCGGGTCGCGTGGCGAGATCCAGAATCGGGTGAAATCGCTGCTGGACAGCGTCCATATCTCGTCAAGCTGGGTCGATCGATACCCGCACGAGCTCTCTGGCGGCCAGCGCCAGCGCGTCGGCATCGCACGCGCACTCGCGCTGGACCCCGAATTCCTGATCGCCGACGAGCCCACGTCCGCACTGGACGTATCCGTGCAGGCCACAGTGCTGGCGTTGTTGTCCGAACTCCAAGAGCGGCTTGGGTTCTCGTGCCTGTTCATCAGTCATGATCTGGCCGTCATCGAGCTGATGTCGGACCAAGTCACCGTCCTGCAGCACGGCCGCGTCGTCGAGAGCGCGCCGGCAAGCTCGGTCCTGCGATCGCCGACGTCGGACTACACCAAGCGGCTCATCGCCGCGGCCCCAGTGCCTGATCCGGTGGCACAGGCCGAGCGCAGGCGAGTCTGGCAAGCGATGAGCGCATGACGGCTCAATCAGTCCAGCCCGGAAACCACCGCGGCATCCGGGCGCAGATGCTCGCGCAACACCCCCATCGCCGCCTGAAAGTCGTGCCGCTGCAGCGATTCGTGGATGGCCCGGTGCTGCGGGAGGATCAGCGACATCCGCGAGGGCCGCAGCGCAACGGCGTTGACCCCGATTCGTTGGTAACGCGCGCGCAGGCTGGAGTAAAGGTCGATCAGCACCGAATTACCGGTTGCCCTGACGAAGGAAAAGTGGAACTCGAAGTCCAGCAACGCATGTTCGGCGATGACGGCCCTGTTGCCCACCATGATCTCCGCGAGACGGTCGGGATCCTCCATCGCGTCCAGATGCGCGGACATGTCGGGGATAGGGAGTTGTTGATCGCACAACACGCGAAATGCGTGACCCTCCAAGACGATTCGCATCTCGTAGGTCTCGAAGAGTTCGGCGGCCGTCGTGCGTCGCACCTGGGCTCCACGGCGAGGCAGCAGCTCGACGAAACGTTCGGCGGCCAACCGGTGCAACGCCTCGCGAACCGGCGTGCGCGACAGGCCCGTCTGATCGACCACCGCCTTCTCCTCGAGGAACGAGCCCTCGGGGAAGTGGCCGTTGAGGATGGCGTCGCGGGTCCACTGGTAGGCACGGTCGCGGGCCGACGCCTGGTCGCTGGTCTCCATCCTCGCCTTCCCCTAGACCATTGAATACACGAAGTATACGACAAGGCTGATCGTCAATGACTCCCCAGGCAAACACCGCACCGCCGCCCGAACCTCGCTGGGCGGCATGGCTCTCCGCGCCGAACGCCGCGGTGGCCGAGATCGTCCGCGACCTCGGATACGGATCGGTGGTCCTCGACATCGAACACGGCGCCTTCGACCTCGTCGACCTCGAGCGCTTCATCCCGTTTCTGCGCGCCATCGGGCTGCGCGTGCTGGCGAAGGTGCTGGCGCCCGAACGCGGGCCGATCCAGCAGGCGCTCGACTTTGGTGCCGATGTGGTCGTCATCCCACACGTGGAGAACCTCGCGCACGCCGTCGCCGTGTGTGCGTATGGCAAGTTCCCGCCGCGTGGTGATCGGAGCTTCGCCGGCGGTCGGACCGCGCGCTACGGCGGGTTCGACGACGAGTGGGTGGCCGTACAGGACAGCCGGACCCGGGTCTATCCGATGATCGAGGACGCCGGAGCCCTGCAAGACGTCGATGCCATCCTGGCCCTGGACACGGTCGACGGGGTGTTCGTCGGGCCCAGCGATCTGTCGCTACGTCGAGAGCGTGGCGCCTATTCGCGCACCGATGCCGACTTCGCCGACCTGCGGACCATTGCCGACGCGGCACGCCGCGCAGGTAAGCCGTGGGTGTTGCCCGCCTGGGCGCAGGCGGAAAAGGAATTCGCGCTCGCTAACGACGCCGACCCGGTGGTGCTGGTCGCCGACCACACCGCGCTGGTTGCCGGCTTCGGTGCTGCACTGTGCGAGACCAAGACCATCATCCAACGAGAGACGGAGTAACCAGATGTATGTCACAGTCGCGCAATTCGGCGCTACTACCGACAAGGCCGAGAATTTCGGTTCGGCCAGGCGTCTGATCGCCGACGCAGCCGCGCGCGGAACGTCCCTTGTCGTCCTGCCCGAGAACGCCATGTACTCCGACCCGGATCCGAACGGCGACGTCCGGCCCGCGGCCGAACCGGTGGACGGCCCCTTCGTCCAAGCCATTTCCCAGGAGGCGAAGACCGCAGGGGTGGCGGTTGTCGTCGGCATGACCGAGGTGCCCGGCGCCGACGGCCGGTGCACGAACGCGGTGCTCGCCATCGACGAGCAGGGCCGAACCATCGGCGTCTATCGCAAGGTGCACCTCTACGACGCCTTCGGGTACCGCGAGTCCGACCGGATCGTCCCGCACGCCCCCAGCGCGCTGGTGTTCGAGCGCGACGGGCTCCGGTTCGGCGTGATGACCTGTTATGACCTTCGCTTTCCGGAGATGGCGCGCTTCCTGGTGGACGCCGGAGCCGAAGTCCTGATCGTGCCTGCGGCATGGGTGGTGGGTCCCGCGAAGGAGGACCACTGGACGACGCTGCTGCGCGCACGGGCCATCGAGAACACCGTGTACGTCGTGGCGAGCGGGCAGACCGGCCCGTTCAGTTCAGGTCAAAGCGCGATCATCGATCCGATGGGTCAAATCGTCGCCAGCGCAGGCGAAGCGCCGGGCTTCGCCACCGGCTGGATCGACCGCGACCGGCTGGAAGCGGTCCGGTTGAAGAACCCGAGCCTGGCCAACCGGCGATTCCCGCACTACCGCGATTCGCCGTAGATGCTGGTGACCCAGATGTGGACCAGTGTGTCGAGCAACTGATCCTTGGGTATCGAGGGCTGCTCTTCGGCGAACGACGCGAACAAGGCGCGCTCGTTCATCAGGTTCAATGCCGTCGCGAGGTCACGCGCCGGGAGCGTGGTCGGCGCTGTGCCCTGGGTGCGCTCAGCCTCGATGGTGGCCTCGGTGCTGTCGATCCACTTCGTCATGAACGTCGCGAGCAGGTCGCGCACCGCAGTGTTCGAGGCGCGCACCTCGTGGGCAGCGCGAGTCACGCCCTTGTGCTTGACGAACGTCTCGAAGAACACGTTGATACCGCTGCGCCACGCCTCATAGCGATCGGCGGGGGGGTTCTGGGCGTGCCGTTCAAACGCCGAATCGGCCTCATTGATCACCTGCTCGAACAGCGCGAGCAGCACCGCGTCCTTGGACGCGAAATAGAAATAGAACGTCGGCCGTGAAATGCCCGCGCCCTTGGCCAGGTCGTCGACGGAGATCTCGGTCAACGGCCGTTCTTCGAGTAGCCGCTCTGCCGTCGCCAGAATTGCCTGCTCACGGTCGTCGCCAGACGGCCGGGCGGAGCGCCGACCCCGGGCGGGACGCGGCTGGCTGACGGTGGTCACAGGCCATGACGTTACACGATGTCGAATTTCTCAACACACCGTTGACTTCGTCGACACCCTGTTGATAGCTTTACACGATGACCGAATTTGTCGACATCGTCGTCGTAGGAGCCGGTATCTCCGGCATCAGTGCCGCCTGGCACCTGCAGGACCGCTGCCCCGACAAGAGCTACGTAGTCCTGGAGCGTCGTGAGAACCTCGGCGGCACCTGGGACCTGTTCAAGTACCCGGGCATCCGCTCGGACTCCGACATGTTCACGCTCGGCTTCAGGTTCAAGCCGTGGACATCGGAGAAGGCCATCGCCGACGGCCCGTCGATCATGTCCTATCTGAAGGAGACGGTCGCCGAGTCCGGCATCGACAAGCACATCCGCTACGGCCACAAGGTCGTCAGCGCGGATTGGTCCGACGCCGACAACAACTGGACGGTTCGCGTCGAGCGCGACGGCGAGGAAGTCGAGATCAAGAGCTCGTTCCTGTTCGCCGCCAGCGGCTACTACAACTATGACCAGGGTTACGCACCGGAGTTCCCCGGCCAGGAGGACTTCTCGGGCACGGTCATCCACCCGCAGCACTGGCCGGAGGACCTCGACTACTCGGGCAAGAAGATCGTCGTCATCGGCAGCGGCGCCACCGCAGTCACTCTCATTCCGGCCCTTGCCGATTCGGGCGCCGGCCACGTGACGATGCTGCAGCGTTCGCCGTCGTACATCGGGGCGCTTCCCGACGTCGATCCGTTCACCGTGCAGACGAACAAGGCCCTGCCGGAGAAGCTGGCGTACGTCCTGAACCGGTGGAAGTGCATCCTGTTCCAGTCCGCGCAGTACAACATCAGCAGGCGCTTCCCGAACTTCATGCGCAAGACGCTGATGACCATGGCCCAGCGGCGCCTGCCCGAGGGCTACGACGTCGAGAAGCACTTCGGTCCCAGCTACAACCCGTGGGATCAGCGACTGTGCTTGGCGCCCAACGGCGATCTCTTCAAGACCATCCGCGCCGGCAAGGCCGATGTCGTCACCGACACCATCGAGCGGTTCACCAAGACGGGCATCAAGCTGTCTTCAGGTGAGGAGCTGGAAGCCGACATCATCGTCACCGCAACGGGTTTGAACCTGCAGCTGTTCGGCGGCGCCGAGGTCATGCGCAACGGCGTGCCGATCGAGCTCAACGACACCATGGCCTACAAGGGCATGATGCTGACCCATATGCCCAACATGGCGTTCACCATCGGCTACACCAACGCGTCGTGGACGCTGAAGGCAGACCTGGTGTCGGAGTTCGTCTGTCGCGTGCTGAACTACATGGACGCCAAGGGCTATGACACCGTGGAGCCGCAGCATCCTGGCAACTCCGTCGACGAGCGCCCGCTGATGGACTTCACGCCCGGCTATGTACTGCGGGCGCTGGACTACCTGCCCAAATCGGGACACGTCGCCCCATGGCGGCTCAAGCAGAACTACCTGCTCGACCTCCGCCTGATCCGTCGCGGCAAGGTCGACGACGAAGCGCTGCGCTTCACCAAACAACGTGCCGCAGTAGGGGCTTCGGCCTAGCTTCGCGGGGGCCCACGCGCTATGGGCCGACGACGACGATGCCGTCGTCGTCGCTGTAGGCGATGTGGCCGGGCACGAACACCACCCCGCCGAACTCGACGGCTGCGTCGCGCAGGCCCTCCCCGGTCTTCGTGCTCTTGCGGGGATTGGTGCCAAGCGCCTTGATGCCGATGCCGAGGGTGCGCAGCGTCGCGGCGTCGCGGACCGCGCCGTTGATGATCAAGCCCGCCCAACCGTTGTCCAGCCCGAGGCCCGCGATGACGTCGCCGACCAGGGCGGCGTGTAGCGACCCGTCGCCGTCGATCACCAGCACCCCGCCCTGGCCCGGCTCGGACAGCACCGACTTGAGCAGCGCGTTGTCCTCGAAGCACCGCACGGTGGTGATCGGTCCCGCGAATTGCGGCCTGCCGCCGTACTGGGTCAGTTGCAGATCGCAGCTGCGCACGTCGGGGCCGATCTCGTCGACCAGGTCAGCGGTGGGGCGCGGGGTTACGGTCACCGGTTGATGCTAGCCACGACGATGTCGTGCACGAACTGGGCCAGGCCGGGCTCGACGTCGTCGTAGTAGCGGGTGAAGCGCTCGTCGGCGAGGTACATCTCCGCCAGGCAACGGTGCATCTCGTCGTCGCAGTCGTAGTAGCGCTCGATCGATCCACGATGCCGGGCGGCCAGCTCGTTGGCCGCCGCAGAGCCGGGCACGACACCTTCGCGCTTGGCCGCTGCCAGGTCAGCCAGCAGCTTGTCGACGTCGGCCTTGATGTTCACCCAGTCCTGCTTGGTCAACTTCGAAACCCGTTGCTGGGACTGCTTCCAGGCGTCGGTATTACCCCAGCGCTCCTGCGCCTCGGCCGCGTATTCATCACTGAAGGCCGTGGTTCCGAAGATCTCGACCTGCTCCTCTGCGGTCAGCTGGATGCCTTCACGGTGGGCGTTCATCAGTTCCTCCACTGCTTTGATCGTGTGTTGCAATCGGTCGGCCTGCTCCAGCAGCAACTCGCGCTGCCGCTGCAGATGCGCCATCACGTCGGCGTCCGCGTCGTCGAGCAGTTTGCGGATCTCGTCGAGCGGCAGCCCGACGGAGCGGTAAACCAGCACCAGATGCAGCCGCTCGATGTCGGCGTCGGTGTAGCCGCGGTATCCCGCAGGGGTACGGACGCTCGGCACCACGAGACCGATGTGGTCGTAGTGGTGCAGTGTGCGCACGGAGACACCCGTGAGGGTGGTTACCGCGCCGACGGTTATGGCGTCCATGCCGCCAACTATCGACCCTGACGTCGCGTGAGGGTCAAGCTGAATTGCTCAGTCGTCGTCGGAGTGGCGACGGGCAAGCAGCACCACCAGGATTGCGAGCACACCGGCGGCGATGGCCGCCACGATCGGCAGCCGTGACGGCTCCGGCCCGATCAGCGAAACCGGAGCAGGGCCGGCAACAGGGTTGCTGGCGCTGGCGACAGCGGATTTAGCTTGTGCCGCAGCCTCTTTCGCACCGGATGAGAGATCACCGTTGGTATCGGCCAGTTTAGGAGCGGCGGTCGCCTTCTTGGCGGGCGCTTTCTTGGCGGGGGCCTTCTTCGCCGCCTTTTTCGCGGGCTGAGCCTTCTTGGCCGCCTTGGCGGGTGTCTTCTTGGCGGGCGCTTTCTTCGCCGGCGCCTTCTTCGCAGCCTTGGCCGGTTGCGCCGGCGGCGCGGGGGCAGGTGCTTCGGCGGGAGGTGGAACGGCATCAGCGCCAGGTACCGACGAGCCCGAACCGGCGGCCGGAGATGCGGCGTCAGGCTTTTCGTCGGGTCGATCCTGCTGGTCTGCCATGTGGCTGCTCCTTTGCGCCTGTCTATTCCTCCCGGCAGTGGTTCCCATCATGCCAGGTCGCATATGGCGCTAACCGGTGACGGCCAGTGCGGCCGCCAAGGCCAGTGCCACGGCCATGATCGCCAGCTCGGTGCGCGACCGCGAACGCGACACTACGGCGCTGGCGCGGTGAGTCCGCGCGGCGGGCAGCCAGATCGTGCGGTTGCGCCACGCCAACACGATCAGCACCACCGTGACCGCGACCTTGGCGGACAACACCCGGCCGTATCCGGTCCCATATAACTGGGCAGGCGACGTGAGCGTCACGGCAGCGCCCACGACGCCCCCAACCAGTAGCGCCGCCACACACAGCACGGACAGCTGCGAGAACCGGGGCAGCAGTCTGGCCCACTGCCCGCGGTGTTCGACGGTCAGCACCAGTCCGGCCAGCACGCCGCACCACAGCGCCGCGGCCAGGGTGTGAAGCGCGACCGCGAGGCCGCCAAGCGCACTCTCCGAAAAGTGGCCGGCGAGGGGCCGCGCCGCCACGCCAACGGCGGCGAGCCCGGCCACGGCGACGTTCATCGGCACCGTTCGGGGCGCCGCCGCGGCGGCCAGGCACACCGCCGCCGCGGCCACGACACTGAGCAGCCCGGCCCGCCCAGCGGCGGTGTGCATCGCGAATTCGACCGACGTCCGCACACCGAGGCGAACGACCGGTACGCCGGCGGCCTGGGCCGCCGCCACGACCAGCCGAACGAGCTCGGCAAGCAGCCACACCGCGCCTGCGACGGACAACGATGCGGTGGCGCGACCGATCAGCTCGCCGCGATACCGGCCTTGGTCGAGCATCGGCACCACCGCAAGGCCCAGCGCGGTGACCGCCGCACAATCGGCGACGGCCCGCACCAGCGTCGCGGTCAGCGAATTCTGCGGGGACGCCAGCGACCACGCCGCCACCGAGGCGGCCACCACGATCAGCACACCGCCTGCCACCGCCCGACGGCGCGTCACGTCTGCCGTCGCACCGCCCACAGCGCACCGCCGCCGATGATCACTGCCGCCACGACGATGAATGGCCACACCGGAATCTCGTCGCCCGGTTCTTGGGACGGCGCACTGGCCGACGGCCCGGGAGTTCCCGTGCCCGCCGCGGTCAGCGAGAACGACCAGGAACCCGTGACCGCGTGCCCGTCAGCCGACGTCACCCGGTAGTTCACCGTGTAGGTGCCCGCCGGTCCGAGTGGCCGGACGCCGACGCTGATGACGGCGCCCTCCACCTGCGGCGCGCCCGTCGACCACAGGTTTCCGTCAGGGCCCACCACCGTCATCGCCGCGAACTCCGGTGACAGCGCTTCGTTGAACGTCGCACTGACCTTGGACGGTGCCTGGGTCAGTGCGGCGTTCTCGACGGGGTCGGTGGCGGTGCGGGTGGCATGCGCCGAAGCCGCGGCCGCCCCTGCGAGCCCGGCCACCACGAGCGCGAAGGCCAGAACCACTGTGGCGACAAGGCGATTCACGATCGCCGCCTCGCGACTAACGCCGCCGCAACCGCAACCGCGGCGACCGTCAACGCGCCGCCGGCCAGCCAGCGCGCGGAGTTGTCGGTCGCCGCCGCCACCACAGGAACGGGGTGGTCGTCGGCCGGTGCCGCGTCGGTCCCGGTCAGCGTCAACACCGGTGCCGGATGCTCGGGTTCACCACCGCCAGGAAGCGGCGCCTGATCCCAGCGCACCACCGTGCCGTCGGAATAGGTTTGTGTCGCCGGGAAGCTGACGGTCTGCGCGTCGGGCAGCTTCACCGAGATCCGGAACAGCACAAACTGATCCGATGAGATGCCGGTTCCCGGTGCGGCGGTCCAGGTGACCGAGTTGACGGTTCCTGCGGCTGCGTCCCGGTCCAGCCGCGCGGCCCAGCCCGGTAGCACTTCGGTGCGCGCCGATGCCACAGCGGGCAGCGCGATACTCAATTCTGTTGTCAGAGCGCCGTTTTCGGACTCGCCGGGCACCCGAAATGTGAGCACCGACGTCTTGCCTGGTGCGGCGTTATCGGCCTCGACGCGCACGTGTGCCCCCGCGGGCGCTGCGCCGGACAGCAGGCCGATGGACATTGCCGTACTAGTGGCGGCAACCGTGATGAGGGCGCGCGTCGTCGCCCTGGTAATGGATCGCATTTCGATTGTGGCTTTCTGTGTGGGAGGGGAAGGTCGGTCAGCGAGCAAGGCTGACCGGCGGACCCCGATGCGACACAGAAGCGGCGAGCAGAAGCGCCGATCGCAGCGGCTGATCGGCGGCGGGCGGCGCGACGACAGGCACGGCGGTCACCGGCGGGCTGACGATGCGCACCGCGGCCCGCACGCCACGCGACACCGCTCGGCACACCCGCTCTCCGGCTGCGATCAGCAGCGCACCGGCGGCGATCGCGAGCACGTGGGCGGCCAGCATCGCCGCGGCGGGTGGCGTCGAGGCCGACGTGTGGCTGTGGCCGACGGCGCTGAGCATCAGGTGCCCGAGAAG
>NZ_DASSCY010000145.1:0-3738 GCF_035697385.1 Mycobacterium sp.
TGCTCATCTTCGACGCTCTCGGGCTCGCCGTCTTCGCCGTATCGGGCACGCTCAAGGCGCTCGCCTTCGGCGCTCAGCCGATCGCGGCCGTCCTGCTCGGCATGGTGACCGGGATCGGCGGCGGGATGCTGCGCGACGTCCTGGTCGGACAGGTCCCGACGGTCCTGCGCGCCGAGCTCTACGCCGTGGCCGCCCTCGCCGGTGCCAGCGTCGTCGTCATCGGGCAGGTGCTCGAAATTCGGGTGGTTCCGGTCGCCGTCATCGGCGCGGCCCTCTGCTTCGGACTCCGCCTCATGGCGCTGCGGCGCGGATGGGAGCTCCCGATCGCACGGCCACACGAGCCCGATGCGTCGGACGATCATTTGACGTGAGTCCCTAGTCCGCGCCGAGCTTCACGGCGCGGCCGGAAATCGACCCGACGTCTGGGTACTCCTCTCGATGCTCGACGCCCAATTCCGTCAGACACAGTCCATTCGCGGCGGCGTCGGTGAGGAACACGTACGGTCGGTAGCCAAGGCGGGTTTGAACGCTGTTCTTCAACAGCCGATGGACAACGTTCACGGCAGGACCCAGCAGCTCGGTCTGCGATCCGACCGTTTGTCGGACAGCCTGGCCTCGATGGAGGACCATCTTGAGGTCGAGACTCCCGACGACCGGGCACGCCGTGCAGACGTGATCTCGCGCGCTTCGCGCCTGCTGCTCACGCCGCGAGCGAAACGCCTCGTACAGGTCCATGAGGCGGCCGAGGACTTCGGTACCCCTGCCGTCCAGGGATGCTACGGGCGCGCTGGCAAACACAGCGTCCCCTTCGAGCTTGGCGACTTCGAAGTCAGGCTCGACCCCCTCGATAACGGCGTCGAGTAGCTCGCCAAGGACGGCGAATCCCGCGGGGATCCCTGCGCTGAAGTCAACGCCATGGGCGCGCTCGACGCTGGCCATGAACGCCGTATACCCAGAGATGTCGGCCAACAAGAGGTACCGATCGCCGGCCGTCGCAGTTGCTTGCCTTGTGTCCGCCATGGGCAAGGGGCATCGTACGCCGCCCGGCCAGCGCCTCTGCGAGGCGATGTGGGACCGCACGGCGAATTCCGGGCTGTTCACGGGCCATTCATGTGGGTTCCGGTGAACATACGCGCCCACCTCCGAGGCTGGAACGTGGGGATCTAAAACCCACCTTCGCTCTATTTAGCGACCTTGCCAGAACCTGGCCGGTTTCGCTGCCAGCCGACCGATACAAGAGGCACCGATGTTCACGTTATCCACCGCCCAGCCGGACAACCCGACGGGCAAGAACCGACAACGCGAGGCGCGAGCCGCGGCTCACCCGTGGGAGACCCCACAGCCAGCCATGCTGATGCGACTGCTGGCAGTGCTCGCCTCGCTCGCCCTGCTGGTGGTTGCCTCGGCAACGACGGCAAGCGCGACCACGAGCACGATCGTCGACGCTGGATGGCAGCAGTTCACGACCGAAGGCGGCGTGGGTGGCGGCTCAGTCGACGGGCCTTACCTCTTCGAGAGCACCAAGCTGACGAAGGTGACCGTCACCGATTCGTTCTGCCACGGCGATGAGTTCTCCGTCTTCGACAACGGCGTGCTCATCGGTAGCACCTCCGAGATCCCTGCAGAGCTGCGCACGTGCCCGGCCCGCTTCTACCTGTCGGCCATTGCCCGCGCCGACATCTCGATGACCGACACGACGTTCAGCCAGGGCGCCTTCTACGTCGGCCCCGGATCGCATTCGCTCGAGTTCGTGAACAAGGCCATCTGGAACGGCACCGACAGTGGCTCGGATGCCTTCTTCCGGCTTGAGACCGTTTCGCTGACCAAGGCCGACTGC
Organism: Mycobacterium sp.; assembly: GCF_035697385.1. GTDB lineage: Bacteria > Actinomycetota > Actinomycetes > Mycobacteriales > Mycobacteriaceae > Mycobacterium. Next base: position 1,838 of record NZ_DASSCY010000145.1, read on the forward strand.
ATGACCAACGGCTGGGCGAACTTCGGCACGCTGTTCAACAACCAGGGACAGTGCGTCTCTCTCGCCAATGCGCTGCAGCAGCTGACCGCTGCCAATGTGGGGACGGTCACGTTCGAGGCGTCGCCGTTCGGCACTGTCGCGCGTGACCTGACGCCTCCCGACCCGAGCTGGCACAAGTGGGTGGGCCCCTTCTCACACGCGACAACCTACGCAGCGCGGACGACCGTGCCGATCACCCAGGCGGTCGGCGATGAAGTGTTGACGGTCACGGTGCCGGTCTCCCTGTCCGGTACCGGCGCTGGCAACGCCGCGGTCGCCACTGTCACCATGACGATGACGCCTCAGGACCGATTCTTCTCATGGATCCCGGTCGGGCAGTACGGTTCTCTCGGGAACAGCGCGTGGGAGCTCGTCGGAGATCCCACCGTTTCTGACCCGTCCATGGTCACTACCTGGATCTTCCGCTCGACGGCCCCCCTGATCCGCGGTGCGGCCTACGATCCCATCGTCATCTCGTTCGACGTCGGGAATAACAGCGTCATTGACGCTGTCTACGACTTCGGCCGCCCGCACACCGCCACCGTGTCGGTCACGGCGGACGGCTACGCGACCGGCACCGGCTCGGGGTGGTACCTGCCCGGACAGTGACGGAATCCGGACGACCGATAACGAACCGGCGGCTAGCCCGGCCCGAAGCAAACGCCTCGGCCGGGCTCGCGGCGCGATCCGCCAATGCCGGCGTCATGCATCCGCGGACGCGCGTCTGGTGGCGGCCAAGAAGATAGCCCGACCTGACATCAGATCGGGCCCGCAGATGAGTGCTGGTACCGCATACCGGATTCGAACCGGTGATCTCCGCCTTGAGAGGGCGGTGTCCTAGGCCTCTAGACGAATGCGGCACCGTCGTCCGAAGACGTGCTCAGAGGATACCAAGAGCCTCCGAACGGATCAAACCCCCGACGGGCCGATTCGTCGGTCGATTCGCGCCGGAAGGCCCGGACGTGCAGGAAGCCTAGCGTCGCGCCCCGACCGGCAACGCGGCTGCGGCCATGGCGTGGCGACGCTCCTCGAGCCAGCCGAGGACGCTCTGCGCGACCTCCGGCCAGGTGTGCTCCCCCATCACCAGCCCGAAGTGCGTGGCCGACGGGAAGTACTCGTATCCGGCGCCCAGCAGATCGGCCGTGCGGCGCGCCTCGGTCGGATGGATGACGTCGTCCATGCCGGCGCCGATGACCAGGCTGGGCGTGTCCATCAGTCCGGACGGGTCGATCGGGATGCCGAGCATCCGCTCCCGGCGAGCCAGGCCCGACTCGCGGGCACCGTCCAGCAGCTCCGTCATCTTCTCGATGTCCTGGTCGTCCATGTCGGGCATCCGCTCACGCAGCTCCTCGCGTGAGCCGGTCCAGCCCCACCACGCGGCGTCGTAGACCGCCGGCACGGCCTTCAGCTCGTGCTCGTCCGGACGCCTCGGAAGCGCAGCCGCCGGTGGCGACGGCGCGAGCAGCACCATCCCCAGGACGGGATTCCGCTCGGCATACATGAGGCCCGCCAGCGCACCGATCCCCCAGCCGATGATCACGGCCGGTCGGCCGAGATGGCGCATCGCGACGCCGACGTCATCGGCATAGTCGCGCATCGACGTCTCGGACAGATCGGCCATGTCGCTGGTGAAGTGGCCGCGCAGGTTGACCGCGTGCGCCTCCCAGCCGCGCTCCGCCAGGAAGGCCGCGAACTCGGTCCACAGCCACGACCCGGTGAGGGCACCATGGACCAGGAGCAATGGCGGCTTGCGCGAGCGCCGCTCGGGCTGATGGGTCTCGACGTGGATGCCCTCCGGCTCAATGAAGACCTCGTCGCGCTTGATCGCCTGCACCATCGGTGGTTCGTCAGTCCTCCCAGGA
>NZ_DASSCY010000146.1:0-60298 GCF_035697385.1 Mycobacterium sp.
CCCGTCGGCGCTGTGCCGCTACCGACCCCGTGCGCTGCGACGGCCAGTGCGCCGGTCAGCAGTCCTGCCGCCGTACCACGCAGCCGCGCAGCGGGATTGGGCAGGACGCGGGACACAGATCAAACCAGGCCGAGGCGCGCCATCAGATCGGCGTCGATGCCGTCGAGCTGTTCGGCGATCGCCGCGTGCGCCGCCCGGCGACGCGCGACGGGCATGTTCTCGGCGGCGGTCACCGCCGCCGCCAGATCGCGCAGCCGCTCGGTGATCGCGGCGACGAACTGCTTGGTTTCGGAGTCTTTCGGCTTCTTCTCGGCGACCAGTCGCAGAGACTGCTCGGCACCGGCGATGCGCGCCGACAACTGGGCGCCGTGCCCGGAGAACTGGCCGATCTGGGAAAGCGGAACGCCGAGCCGATCCGCGCGCCGTTCCTCGACGAAGCCACGCGCGGCGATCGAAGCGCGGTAGACGAGCGGGACCACGACCGGTGCGAGCAGTCGGGTCACCGTCAGCATCCGCCGAATCCGGGTGGGGGAGAAGAGCTTACCCTCGCGGGCCGCTTTCAATTGTGTCTCAGCAACTTTCAGCGCGGCCCGGTCGGTGTCGCGCTGCGCCCTCAGTTGCGCCTTCAACGCGCGGGTTTCGGCTTTGTGGCTGGCCTTGATGCGTCGGGCCTCGTTCTTCGCGGCAAGCTTTGCCTCGAGCTTCGCCTTGGCCTTGATGGCTCGGGCTTCGGCTTTGCGGGTGGCACGGGTTTTGCGTCGCATGAACGGGCTCATCCCGACTGCCTCCCGGTGATTCGTCGACGACGCACGTCGTTGGCTGCGATATGGCAGCCCAACACTATCGTCCTGCGCACTTGGCGTACCGGTGCGCCCCACGGGCGAGTAGGTTGATATCTACAGCAAACCGTCGAAAGTCTTTGTGCGACAATCGGCGCACCAATGAATAGTGCCAGCGGGCATTGCCGTAAGGGGTGGTGACGGGTGGGGTCGCGGGTGCAAGTCGCCACGTCGGCCTGCTTCGTGGCCTCTGGCCTGTTCATGTGTGGTCTTGGCGGCGCTCTGGCCTTTGCCGAGCCGTCGCCTGCCCCGGAGAATCCCGGTGTCGCACATACCATTGAGGTACTGGGCGGCGCCGTTATGGGCCCGCCGCCCCTTGGCCCGCGTGGCGATTCCGGTGACGGGCCGAAGAAAGATTCTGACGGCGACGACAATAACAGCAAACCCCACGAAGGTCCGGGCGACGGCGACGATCCCGGCGACGAGGATCCTGGCAACAGCGGCGAGAACGGCAACGGCGGCGAGAACGGCGGGAACCCGGGCAACGGCAATTGTGGCAACGAGGGAAGTAACGGGAACGCGCAAGGCTGCGGCGGCGGAACGGAAACCGAAACCACCGACCCGACCGAGACCACAAAAACCACGACCAGTCAGACGACGACAAGTCAGACCACGACAAGCCAGACCACGACCAGTCGGACGACAACCACACGGACAACCACCGAGACGACCGAGACCACCGAGACAACTACTGAGACGACCGAGACAACGGCGACCACTACTACTGCGACCACAACCACCAGCCCGCCCAGTCTGCCCGGCCCCGGCGGTGGTGGGGGTGGCGGCGGAGGAGGATTCGAGCCGCCATCGGGTCGCCCCGAGCCGCCGCAGATGCAGCTGCCACCCAAGGCGATGCCACCAATCGAACCAGCGGGACCGTCGGTCGTCAGCGCGCCACCCGGCTTGGCGATCGCCGCCGGTGAGCTTCCGCTGGCACCGATCACGCTGCCGGTCATCGTCGCCCCGGCTCTCGGAGCAGGAGGCGGCGCACCTGCGGGACCCGCGAACCCGGCGTTGCCCGCAGCGCCACGCGTGGGCGTGGCCGAGCCGCCCGCAGGTCGCGAACCGCTTCCGGCCAACGTTGGTAGCAACGCCGCGGTACCGGCGTCGTCCTATCGGATCGGATACGCCGAATATTTGCGGACCGCCGGAATCCCGCAGGTAGCGGCCTTGGCAGTGCCCGGCGTTGCAGGCATGCTTGTACTCACAGGTGCCGGTGGTTTGGTTGGATATCGGCAAGCAAAGGCGGGCCATGCAGTGCGCACCGGCGGCACTGCGAGGTTCGTGAACTAACAAACTGCCCGCCCTCAAGGGGGCGGACAGCGCATAGTGGACTCGTCGAAAGTGGGGTTTTATGCCTGCCAGCCGCCGCGTCACCCGCGCCGTCAGTGCGGTACTGGATCTTGCTCCGCGTCGCGGGGAGGTTTCATTGCCCCGGCTCGTCGACGCCGTCAGCGATGATCGCCAGCGCCCAATCGAGCTCAAAATGGCCGATCTGCCGCCCGGCGTCTGCGGACAGTGGCGCCAGTACGCCGACCGCGACGTGTTCCTGATACAGAAGGGCCTGCCCGCCTGGGACCGCACGCTGGCCCACGAACTCGGGCATCTGGTGCTCGGACACGAGGGCATTCCCGTGGTCCAGGCGGCCCGTGAAAAGACCGAGGTGGCCAGCTCCGACCTGATCGGTTACATGCTCAACCAACGGACCGGCTGCATGGGTCCCGCCGGTGAGGATGCCGAGCAGGAGGCCGAGGATTTCGCGGCCCTGCTCATCTACCGCCTCGGCCGGCTGCCATCCGATCGCTCCTCGATAGTCCAGGTCCGACTCGGAGAGGCATTTGGTTGATCATCTGGGTGATCGCCGGCCTGCTTGGATTGGCCACTGGCCTGCGAATCGGCTGGGCTCTGGTCAACAAGCAGTCCTTGGTGAGCACCGCGATGATCCTCGCGCTTGGCAGTCTCGGGGTGGTGGCGGCGCTCAACTGGCAGCCGTTGACGCTCTTGATCGACGAGGTCGTGCGCTGGAACAACATTTCGATGGGCCTGTCTCAGGTGGCCTTGATCGCATGCGCGGCGGGCAGCTGCGTGATGATCACGACCGTCGCGTCTGGACGTAAACAGGCCACCATCCGCAAAATTGCAATCGCCCAATACAGCGTTGCCGGTGTTATCGCGCTTGTGAGTCTGGCGACGTTCTTCAGCGCAGGCGAGCAACCCGAGATGTCGCCCGACGCGTATCTGCGGCACACCCTCAGTTCCGAAGGCAATTCGTTGCCATGGCTGCTTCCGCTGCTCTATGTACTACTGGCAATGACCTTGGTGGCGTGGGCAGGGGCGCGGTACTCCAACCGCAGCAGGCGCGGCCGCGCCCTGTTCGTCTTCACCATCGGCATCGTGCTGCTCGTGCTGGCGTCGGCGTCTTTCTTCCTGCGGGCGGTGCGCGCGACGGAGTTGGTGGGCGTCGGTGTAGCGGCGACTCTGCTCGGCTGCGCGATGCTCGTCGTGGCCGCGGGGTCACTGCTGCCCAGCGTCGAGGATTGGTTCGGCGCGCGCCGCGAACTTCGCGCCATCCAGCCGCTGCTCACCGAACTCGGCCGTCGCCACCCGGACGTCGGCATCGGCGTACGCCCGCGCGGTCCTCTGGTCTTCCGAGTGGCCGAACGGATGTCGCTGATCTCGGATGCGCTGTTCCTCGAGGCCACCGCTGCCGACTCCGCGCGGAAACGGCGGGTCGACGCCACCGGCTCCCTACCGACCCGAGACGACGATGAGGACGACGGGCCCGAACTCGAGACGCCCGGAGTATCCCCGCAAGCGCAGGCACGAGAGATCGCACAATGGATCTTCGCTGGCCGCGACGGCGCTCCGAAGCACACACAGGCGACGTTCCCCGGACTTGGCTGGCTGCGCCAACCGACGACCTATTCGGACCGCGAATGGATCCTCGAAATCGCGCAACAATACCGCCAGCTGACACGCAGCGGTGGTGAAACGGACTAAAGCCGTCAGCCCGAAAGCTTCGCCGGACGCCGCGTTGCGGCGAGCGGCGGGCTAATCGTCCAGGTGCTCCCGGCGACGAAGCTCGTCAACCTTCTGAGCGATGTCCTGCTGAGCCTCCACAGACAGCCCGACGGTGCGCGCCGCAATACGACGCACGCCCTCGTCGCGCATATTCGCGAGCCAGGTCAATTCCTTGTCCAACTTCTCGTAGTACTCGTCGTCGGTGAAGTAGGCCGGCTTGATACGGAAGAAGTTGGCAAGGGCGGTCATCGTCGCTGCGGAGGGGTTGGTGCGGTTGCCTGAACGGAGCTGAGACAGGTACGGCGCCGACATCGTGACACCTTCCGCCTTCAGCGCGGCGATCACTTCAGCCGACGTGTGCGGGCCGCGACCGGGCGGGTAAACCGTGTCGAACAGGCGGTTTAGGCGGGCGGCGAACGTCTTGCTCATCGATTTGACCTCCACATGCGTAGGCGAGCGGCTTATAGGCGGCGTATTTGCTGATCATCGTAGCGAGAGTTGTGCCAACAACCAAGTGCAAACCGCAGAAAAGTTAACCCGCCTTTTCGTTTGTCTCGACCGATACTTCGGGTTCGGCCGGTTCTGTCCGTGACCGCAGTGCCATCACATGGTGCGGCTAAGCAAATAATAACGGCTCCGTTGCTGTGGTTTTCTCAGGTGTTTCACAGCCATCGCCACACGAATCACGATGTTCACCACGGGCAACGCTGATCATGAACCGCAAAGCGGAATCCTACGTTTGCTAGCTACGCTTGGTTTTGGGCCGGTCAGACCCCCGTAAGTGTGCTCTTCGCCACGTGGCGGACCTTAGCGTGCAGGCTGGCGCCGCCACGTCAGCCGTTTGACCGACAGTAGCCAGGCCACCTCACAGCGGCTCGGTCGACGATTCAAGCGGCTCCAACGCGAGCGGATGCCGGGTGGGCCTGCGGGTGAGGCGGACGACCGCCGCCACCACCGCGACGGTTGCGACCGCTCCGGTGACCGCCAACGCAACCCAGCGCAGACCGAGCGCGCCGTCGAACAACAACCACAGCCCGAACAGCAGGAACAGGACACTGGCCATGCCGTGCAGGAAGTGCTCCGGCAACCGCTTGTGCAGAAGCGCCCCGACAGCGATGGCCACGCCGTCGGCCAGCACCATGCCCGCGGTGGCACCTATCCATACCCCGGCCCAGTTGTGATCGCTGGCCAACGTGACGGTGGCGAGCATCGTCTTGTCGCCGAGTTCGGCCAACACGAACGACGAGATCACCGCCAGCAGCACGTGTCGCGGCGCGACCACCGACTGCACTTCGTCGTCGTTGTCGCGACGCCCGTCTCGCCACGTCCAGACGGCGAACAGCAGGAAGGCGATCGCGGCGACGAATGCGATCGGCCGCTCGGGCAGTGTCAGACCAAGGAAGTGGCCGATGGTCACCGAAAGGCCGTGCACCATGAACGAGGCGATACCGACGCCGGACAGCACCACCCACCAGCGATGACGCAGCGCGTAGGTCATGGTCATCAGCTGGGACTTGTCGCCGAGTTCGGCGACGAACACCACAGAGAGACTGACGAGTGCCGCGGTGAGCATGGGGACGACCTTTCGACGCGTCGCCGACGGGCCAGGTGCTCACGGCCCGTCAGACTTCGGTCGAAGGTCTCGCCCACCGCTATTGCGGTTCGCCGGCCGGGCTCTACGCCAGTATGTCGACCCGACGATTGGGGGCTACTCCCCTTCGCTGACTACACCGACGATAGCGGCATTACGACGGGCACGCCACCGCGCGAGCCGGTTTCGGGAACCCGAATCGAGCGTTCAGGACAACGAATCAAATGCTTCGAAAACCCTTATGCGGCAAGCAGCATCGCCAATATCGCGGTATCGGGATGGCTGATGGGATCGACGCCGACCCGGCTCACCATCGACGTGACTGTCCCGTCGGCCTCTGCCTCTACCCACGCGGCGCGATGTTCCAGGCCGAGATGCGGCAACCCCGGCAGCAGTACGCAACCCGATGCGGCGCCGTTGCACTCCGGCAGCGACGGCATGGTCTCCGACGGAGGATGCAGCATCAGCAGCGCAGGCGGCTGATGCTCGGCGAAATAGCCTGGCGGCACTGCCGATTCACCGACGACAGTGCCTTCGGCGAGCACCAGCCCGACCGTTCCCGGCTCCGGCTCGTCCGGCAGCTCTTCACGAGCACCGAAAATCGTTGTGGTGGAAAGCAATCCGGGCAGTGACGCCACCCGCACGGCGACCATCAACAGCTGGGCCCATTCCTTGGTGGAGTCCGGCCAGCGGCCGGAGACCACGAATCCCTTGAGGGACCCACGCGAATGAAACGGGGCGATCTCGATCGCCCGACCGGATCCCATCTCCATCTCGCCTCCGCGCCATCGGTGTTCGGATACGTTCCCGACACGCCTGTGGGTCGATCCGCTCAGGATGCGGCAGGTCAGGGCTGGCACGCAAGTGGACACGACTGCTAACCGCGAATTAAACAAAACACGTGCTTGGTCAACGCCTTCGAACGGTCCACACCACTCGGTAGGAGCCGGCGGCTGGCACCCAACCGAACCGCCGCGAGTCGACCACACCCGGTGCGTACGGGTTGTCGGAGCAGGCCTCGAATGTTGCGTTGCGACCCGACCCGCGAACGTTGCCGACGCGCTTGACGAGCCAGCGCGAGGCCAGCATCGGGTCTTGGAACACCCGCAATTGGCCACGCCGAGGACCGCCACCGCGCAACGCAAGAAGCCCGTCACCCGGGCGCAGCGCGGGCCGCATCGAGTCCTCGACAACCGCGAATCGGCGCAGCGGCCAACGCCACTGGGGATGGTTGCGGCCCATCCCCTGAGGGTAGGTTAGGACCATGCTGCATCGACTTTTCGCCAATGCCACCCCCGCCCATGCCCACTGCGACCTGTACTGCGGCGTCTACGACCCCGCGCAGGCCAAGATCGAGGCTCTCTCGTGCCTGAAGACGCTCCAGAAGTTCCACGACTCCGACGATGACCACTTCCGCACTCGCGCAATCATCATCAAGGAGCAGCGCGCCGAAGAGGTCAAGCATCACCTGATGGTGCTGTGGGCTGACTTCTTCACCAAGGAGCACTTCGAGCAGTTCCCCAACCTGCACCAGCTGTTCTGGGATGGGGTTCATGGCGCAGGAGACGTCAAGAAATCAACCGATGTCGCCGTCGCGGAGAAGCTGCTCAAGACCATCGACGAGATCGCCGACATCTTCTGGCAGACCGAGAAGGCCAAGGGCATGGGGGTCTACCCGCCCGCCTGAGAAAAACTGACATCGTCCACGCAATGAGCCGCCGGTCAAAATGCCGGCGGCTCTTTAGTGTCGATTCAGAACAAAACGATCAGCGCGAGAATCCCCAACAGCACCAGCGCGATCACACTGGCCCGAAGACAGGCCATCAGCTGGCTGCGGGTGTAGGCGTGGGCCGAGGAGTGCCACTCAGACGGCGGCAGAGCCGACCCTGGTCCCATCGAAGGTGACGCCATCAAACGCTCCTGACCTGCACTATCAGTGACTCCTCCAGTGAGATCTATCACAAACGCCTCGTGTGACGCTGATCATAGCCCCTGGTGTGGCCACACGAAAATCGGCCTCCGCGTTGCCGTCAGCGACACCCCGTCAGCACGTCAAGGCCGGCGCCAAAGCGTCGTTCGTGTTCGCTGGCAGGCGTCCCCCGTTGGGATTACGCCCAGCTGTTGGCTCCGGGCCTGGCGACCGAGAACTTAGCGTGGCAATTCATTTCGCTCGCAGCGGTCAGACCTGTTGATCAGCGGCCTAAACGGGCCCAAGGTTATCCACAGTAATCTCCAGCGACCACACAGTTTGACCCGCTCAAACGGGGTTTTGGCCGATCATGGCCTGTGGATGAACCTGTGGAAACTGTGGATAGCCGGTCATTGCTGTCGCCACCTCGGCACCACCGGAACGCCGTTGTTCTTGCGCTGTTGGTTCGTGATCGCCGCCACGGGATGTCAGCATGAATGGCATGGATCAGGTCGAGGTCGGGCAAGCGCAGATCGCAGACGTTCCCACGGCGTTCGACAAATCCGTGGTGCTGCTCGATGTGCGCGAGGACGACGAGTGGCAGCGGGGTCATGCACCCGGCGCCCAGCACATCCCGATGGGCCAGATTCCGGCGCGCCTCGGCGAGATCGATCCCGACGCGCAGCTGTTCGTCGTGTGTCACCTCGGGGGGCGATCAGAGCGGGTGGCGCAGTATCTGGCCCGCAACGGCTATTCCCCGGTCAATGTCAGCGGCGGAATGCAGGCGTGGGCCGCCGCAGGCCGCTCCGTCATCACCGACGACGGCGGCGTGGGCGTCGTCTGAGAATCCGTCGCTAGGCTGGTCGAATGATCCAGGTGTGTTCTGCGTGCGGGACGCGGTGGAACGTGCGCGACCGCAAGCGGGTTTGGTGCCCGCGTTGCAACGGAACCCTGCTGGAGCCATCCGGTCCGTCGCCGGGTTCGGAGTGGAGTGCTCGGCCCTCCGCGTCGCCTCTCGGCGCCCCGCCAAGGGGCGTGCGACTGCCACCTGGCTATCGCTGGATCGCTGTGCGGCCGGGCATGGCTCCGCCGCCTCGCCGACAAAACCGCCCCTTGGGCCCGACGCCGCGCTATTCGGTGATTCCGCGCTGGGGCCTTTACGACCGTTTCGACACCGCCGAACCGCAGCAGGCCGTGCCGCGCCAGGGTCCTTCGATTGCGATGGTGCGCGCGACCCTTATCGCGACGATGGCGGTGCTCGGTATCGCGGCGCTTGTCCACGTCGTGCGCTACGCGTTGCTGATCGTCAACCGCAGCACGCTGTTGAACCCCTGGGTGGCGGGTGCGGCGACGTGGCTGGGCATCGCGATCAGCGTGATCGCGATGTTCACCGTCGTGGCCAGTCTGGTGGTGCTGACGAACTGGCTCATCGCCCGGCGGGCCGCGGCATTCGCGTATCGCGGTCACCAAGACCCGAGGCCGCTGTGGGCGTTGCGCGCTGGTTGTCTGGTGCCGCTGGTCAATCTCGTGTGGGCGCCCGTCTATGTCATCGAGCTGGCCGGTGTCGAGGACCGGCTGAGCTGGCTGCGCCGCCCGATCGTGGTGTGGTGGCTCGTCTGGTTCGCCAGCACCGCGGTTTCGGTGTTCTCGATCGCGACCAGCTTCACCACCGACGCCCAGGGCATCGCTGACAACACCGTCGCGACGTGCGTCGCCTATCTGCTGGCACTGGCGGCGCTGCTGTTGGCCACGAAGGTGTTCCGCGGCTTCGAGAGCCAACCCGTCGAGCGGGCCGCCAGGCGCTGGGTAATGGTTGCCGAGGAGACACGGCAGGCCGCTCCGGTTGAGTCTGAAGGCCAGAACCCGGCAGCATAGCCACTATGAATTCCGGCGACGGCGCGTTCGGCGGCCATCCTTTCGTCGTGGCGCACCGAGGCGCATCGGCGGATCGTCCGGAGCACACCCGCGCGGCATACGAGCTGGCACTGTCCGAAGGTGCCGACGGTGTCGAATGCGATGTGCGGCTGACCCGGGACGGTCATCTCGTCTGCGTACACGACCGGCGGGTGGATCGGACCTCTGACGGCAGCGGCCTCGTCAGCGAGATGACGCTGGCGCAATTGCGGGAACTGGACTTCGGGTCGTGGCATCCGAGTTGGCGCGCCGACGGTACCAACGGCGACACCGGGCTGCTGACGCTCGACGAGCTCGTTGCGCTGGTTCTGGATTGGAGCCGGCCGGTCAAGATCTTCATCGAGACCAAGCACCCTGTCCGCTACGGCGCGCTGGTGGAGAGCAAGGTGCTGGCGCTGCTACATCGCTACGGCGTCGCATCGCCGGCCTCGGCGGATCTGTCGCGCGCGGTGGTGATGTCGTTCTCGGCGGCGGCGGTGTGGCGGATCCGGCGCGCCGCACCGATGCTGCCCACCGTTCTACTCGGCGAGACCTCGCGCTATCTCGGTGGAAGCGCCGCCACCACCGTCGGCGCCACCGCTGTCGGGCCGTCGATCGCGACGCTACGCGAGCATCCTGAGCTGGTGGACCGGGCCGCCGCCCAGGGCAGGGCGTTGTACTGCTGGACCGTCGACCACTACGAGGACGTCAGGTACTGCCGCGATGTCGGCGTGGCGTGGGTGGCGACGAACCACCCCGGCCGCACCAAGGGCTGGTTGCAGAACGGTTTGACCGGAGCGGGCCGCGACGGTTAGAGCGCCCCGCCAGCAACCTTGGGAGCGGCGGGATCCGTTGCAGCCGTTGCGATTTCACGGGCGACGAAGTCCTCGAGATGGAACAGGTTGGTGCCTGCCCTTTCGGCGATGCGCACCAAGGTGGTCATCAGGGCGACCTCTTCGACCTGTTCCTTGAGGAACCACTGCATGAACTGCTCGCCGAGGTAATCGCCCTCGTCGCGCGCGACGCCGGCCAGCCTGCTGATCTGCTCGGTCACCGTGCGTTCCTGCTCAAGCGCCAGCACGAGCGCGTCGCGGGGCGTTTCGAATCCGTTGCGCACTGCGTCGACACTCGGGATCTCGACATCGATGTCGCGGTCGAGCAAATACTGCACCAGCATCATGGCGTGGTTGCGTTCCTCGATCGCCTGGGCGTAGAAGTGCTTGGCCAGCTGCGGCAGGTCCGCACCGTCGAAATAGACGGCAATCGCAAGGTATTGCTGGGACGCGCCGAATTCGCTGCGAATTTGATCGTGGAGTAGTCCATGAAATTTCGTGTCGAGCGCGTCAGCTGTGGTCATGACGGCGAGGATATAGCAGGTCAGACCGGTCTGTCAGCGAAGGTGGACCTAACGCAGGTCAGCTTATCCTAACTAAGGCGACACAATGTGACGGCGGCTACATTACGTCAATTGGGTTTGCTGCGGATCATTGCGGTTGCGCCGCGTCGAGCACCTCTTGCGGAATGGGTGTGTCCGATCGCAGCGCATCGAAGAGCTGACTGGCGGCGTCGCTGTCCCACATCACCACCGAGCCCGAGTCACTGCCGGTGAACTCTCCGATCGGCACCGTCGTGGTGGTGATATCCCCGCGCAACGTCCACGCCAGTCGCGCCAGATCCCAGATGTGATCGTCCTGATCGACGGTGAGCGCGCCGGATGCGGCGTGGGCCATCGGATACCAGCGCAGCGGGTTGAGCAGAACGGCAGGGCTGGCAGCCCGGTGCAGCAGTGCGGACATGAACTGGCGCTGGTTGATCATTCGGTCCAGATCGGCGCGCGGGGTGGCGCGGGTGCGGACGTACCCGAGTGCGTTGCGGCCGTCGAGCTTCTGGCATCCGGCGGGCAGGTCGATGCCGGCGAGCGGATCGCTGACCGGTTCGGGCGGACACATCGTCACGCCACCGACGGCGTCGACGAGAACGGCGAAGCCGTCGAACCCGATCTCGGCGTAGTGGTCGAGCCGCAGACCGGTGGCTTGTTCGACGGTCTGGGCGAGCAGCGGGGCGCCGCCGACGGCGAATGCGGCGTTGATCTTGTCGCTGCCGTAGCCCGGTATCGGAACGTACGAGTCACGCGGGATCGACACCATCGTCGCCGGTGCGCTCGAGCCGAGACCGGGGATATGCACCAGCAGGATGGTGTCGGTGCGGCCGTTGCCGACGTCGCCGCCGGTGGCGAGCTCGCTCTGCTGATCGGGGGTCAGGTGCTGGCGGCTGTCGGAGCCGACCAGCAGCCAGGTGGTGCCGGCACTCGCGGCGGGGCGCTCGGGGTAGTCGGCCAGCGCGGGGATGCGGTCAAGCGACGAATCCATCCAGACGCCGGTGGCCACCACCGCGACGACGAAGAGGAGCAGGCACGCCAGCAGGATGCGGCCCCAACGACGTTTGCGGCGTGGCTTTTTCGCCTTCGGTGGGGCAGGCCGAGGAACTGGCGGGGCAGGCCGGGGTGCCGGTGGCGGCGGCCGCTGCTGCGGCGGCCGGGGAGGTGGCGGCGGTCTGCGCGGGGGAGCGGGCGGAGTCGGCGGGTTCGGCGGCCACTGCGGCCGGTAGTTGGGATCGCGACGGATCACCTGCGATGGTTCCCGACGCGGCCGCGGGTCGGAGCCCGCCGGTGGTCGGTTGCCGTTCATCTCAACGAATCTACGTGCCAACGGGCCCGATCACTGCAGCCAGCCGAGGTGGCCGGCGACGAGCGCATAGCCGACGAACGCCACCGCGTCGATCAGCGCGTGCGCGATGATCAGCGGCCACAACCGGCCGGTGCGCAGCCACGCGTAGCCGAACACCAGGCCCATCACCAGGTTGCCAAGCCCCGCGCCGAAGCCTTGGTAAAGGTGGTACAGACCGCGCAGCACGCTCGAGAGGATCACCGCCGCGACAGGGCTGAACCGCAGTTGACGCAGCCGGGTGATGAGGAACCCGACGACGATCACTTCCTCTGCCCATCCGTTGGCGAACGCGACGAGAAGCAAGACCGGTATGCGCCACCAGGTGTCGTAGAGCTCGGCGGGTTCGACCGACGCGTTGATGCCCAACGTGCGGGCAAGCTGATACAGCGCAAGGCCGGGCAGCCCGATCAGCGCGGCAAGCCCCAGCCCGCCGAGCACATCGGGATTCATTCGCGCCCGGCCAAGGCCGATATCGCGGGGCCCGAAGCCGCTGCGCCACAACAGGTATAGGCCCAGCGACCCCCAGGCCAGCAGGTGGAACACGCTGGCGAGGTTCAGTCCGAGGTCGATCAGGTCGAACTGCGAGCGGCGCGGGTTGAGCGCCACGATCTGCCCGGCGAGCCCGAGCAACACCGACTCGATGAGGTTCAGCAGCGCGGTGTAGGCGGACAGTCCGAACGTGACCGCCAATACGACGACGATCTCGATCCGCAGCCAGCGCCGCTGCGGATCGGTCAGATCGTCGGACGGCCCGGTCACCGGAGATACGGTAGCGGGCGCGACGCCCTAGAGTCGGCGCGCGCGCAGCCCATTGAGGAACGGGCAGCCCATCAGCACGCGGATGGCTTGGCTCAGCCCCGTCACGTCGTCCACAGGGTTGGCGAAGGGCAGCCGGACATCGTGGTCGCCTTCGTCGGTTTCCACGCGAAGCTGGACGCCGTATCGATCCAGGCCCAGCGGCCGGACCCGGCCGCGGCGCAGCCCGCTCGGCAGGCGAGTGGCCAACCTGTCGACGACGTCACGGTGTGCCGACTCCATGTGTTGCAGCCAGCAGGACTCCATCGCGCAGAACGGGTCCGGTTGCGCGCCAAGCAGCGTGCCGACTCCGATCGACTCCGCTCCGGTGGAGTCGGCGACCACCACCGAATCGATCTCCAGCCTCATCAATGCGTAGCGGGTATCGCCCTCTGCACACGACGGACCCGAATTCACTTGCAGCAGAGCTGGATTCGGATCATCCGCAGCGATCAGGTCCAAAAGTCCGCTGACCTCGCCGACAGGAACGGCGTGCAGCCGCCCCCGGATCCACACCAGGGAGCGCACCGGCTCACGCAGGGGCAACGGCGCGTAGTCGGTCATCTCCAGGACGGCCTGAACTCCGGCGGTACCGGCGCTCACCACCATGCCGGCCACAACTCCGTCGACAGGGACGGTGATCGCGAACGAGCCGTCGTCGAGGAGGTGGTGCACCGGCGTGGCGGTGGGCTCGAAGCCCTCCACGGCCAGCATCGCGCCGCCGGCCCGTGCGCACGCGCTGCGGATTCGCTCGGCCGTTGTCGGTGCCGCTGCTGCCATCGAGTCGCCCTCCTTGAGATAAGGTGAGCCTAACTTAACTAGTGGCGTCGGACTCCCGCAAGGCTTACGTGCAGTGGAACGGGATTACCCAGGTGAACCGATAGGGTTGGGCTGTGACTCGCATCGCCTACCTCGGCCCCGAAGGGACCTTCACCGAGGCGGCCCTGCTGAAGATCTCGGCCGGTGGACTCGTGCCCGGCAACAACGACGCAAGCTCCATCACACCGCTGCCGGTGGACAGCGCCGCTGCCGCGCTCGCCGCGGTTCGGTCGCAGGACGCCGACTACGCGTGCGTCCCGATCGAGAACTCGATCGAGGGCTCGGTGCTGCCCACGATGGACAGCCTGGCCACCGGCACACCGCTGCAGATCTTCGCCGAACTGACGCTGGACGTATCGTTCACCATCGTCGTTCGCGGCGGTACCCCGGCGGCCGACGTCGGCACGGTGGCGGCCTTTCCTGTCGCGGCCGCACAAGTACGCAACTGGCTCGCGGAGCATCTGCCCAACGCGCACGTGGTGCCCGCCAATTCGAACGCGGCCGCGGCGCACGACGTCGCAGGCGGGCGCGCCGACGCGGGGGTGAGCACGGCGCTGGCAGCCGAACGCTGCGGTCTGACGGCGCTGGCCAGCGAGGTGGTCGATGAGCCGAATGCGCGGACGCGCTTCGTGCTGGCCGGGCCGCCAGCACCGCCGCCGGATCGCACCGGCGCCGACCGCACGTCGGTGGTGCTTCGGCTCGACAACGTCCCCGGCGCGCTCGTTTCGGCGCTCAACGAGCTGGCGATGCGCGACATCGACCTCACCCGCATCGAATCGCGGCCCACCCGAAAAGAGTTGGGCACCTATCTGTTTTTCCTCGACTGCGTCGGGCACATCGACGACGAAGCGGTCGCCGAGGCACTCAAGGCGCTGCATCGTCGTTGTGCTGATGTGCGCTATCTAGGTTCATGGCCGACGGGGTCGGCTGCCGGTGCCATACCGCCGCGGCTGGACGAGGCGTCGCGCTGGCTGACGCAACTACGGGACGGTAAGACATGAGCGGGCGTCTGGTCCTGGTCCGGCACGGGCAATCGCACGGCAACGTCGAAAGGCGCCTCGACACCCGGCCGCCTGGCGCGGCGCTGACTGACCTCGGCAGACAGCAGGCCCGCACGTTCGCCCGCAACTGGACGCACCCCATCGGCATGGTCGTCCACTCGGTGGCGCTGCGCGCGGTGCAAACCGCAGCGGAGATCGCCGACGAAATCGCCCTGGACACCCACGAATTCGACGGCATTCACGAAGTACAGGTCGGCGAGTTGGAGGACCGGAACGACGTCGAGGCGATCAAGGAGTTCAACACGATCTACCAGCGATGGCACGAGGGCAACTTCGAGCTGCCGCTGCCAGGCGGTGAGACCGCCGCCGAGGTGCTCGATCGCTACGTACCTGTGGTGACGCAGCTACGCATGCGCTACCTCGACGACCACGAGTGGACCGACGACATCGTGATGGTGAGTCACGGCGCGGCGATCCGGCTTGCCGCAGCGACACTGGCAGGCGTCGACGGCAGTTTCGCCCTCGACCACCACCTGCCGAACGCCGAGGCGGTGGTGCTGACCCCGATCACCGACGGCCGGTGGAGCTGCGTGCAATGGGGAACCCTGACGCCGCCGTTCTATCCCGAGCCGGAGGTTCATCCGGTGCAGGACGCGTTGCAGTCAGCCGACCCGATGGGCTGACACGAGTTCGGCGCAACTGCAGGCGATCGCGTCGCAGTCGATGCTGAACGCGTGCACCACCTCGGGCGTCACGCAACCCTCTTCGGTGCATTCGGACCGATAAAGAGCGTGGTGAATGACGGTGCCGTGGCAGTGCTCCAGCCCCGCCAGACAGCCGCGGCATTCACTGCTCATAGCCCTTTGATAGCACTGGGCGCCGACATCGCGTGGTTGCCGCGCCTAGCTACTTCGACCTGAAAAAGTCGCAGCTGCCAATGGGCGTGAGCCTGTGGTTGTCGAGACGTTTTGCGAGTGCAGGCCTCGGCAACTACAGGCTCAACGGCGAGCGTGCGCTCATCCCCAGCCTTTGGTCTTCGCGCAAGCGCTCATCCCCAACCCAACTCGTGCAGCCGCTCATCATCGATACCGAAGTGATGGGCTATCTCGTGGATCACCGTGATCGCGACCTCGTCGACCACCTGGTCTTCGCTGTCGCAGGCCTCGAGCAGTGCCCCTCGGTAGATCGTGATGGTGTCGGGCAGGGACCCCGCCGCGTACCACGAATCGCGCTCGGTCAGGGCGATGCCGCGATACAGCCCGAGCAGGTCCGGTTCCTCCGGATCGCGGTCCTCCACCAGGACGACGACGTTGTCGATCGCCGCCGCGAGCTCCGCAGGGATCAGGTCGAGTGCGTCAGAGACCAGCTCGTCAAACCGTTGCGGGGTCATCCGCACGGGCACGTGGCTACGGCCCTGGCGGCAGCGGGGGTGGCACCGGCTCGCCGGGCGGCGGCGGCGGAGGTGCGGCCTCGGGGGGAGGAGGCGGCGGCAGCCCGGGCGGAGGCGGCGGCAGCGGTTCGCCTGGCGGCGGTGGTGGGGGCAGCGGCTCGCCCGGTGGTGGCGGCGGAGGCGGCGGCGGCCCGCCGAGGAAGGTGTTGCCCGGCGCGGGCACTTCCTCGGTGGGGGCAGTCGAGGTCTGCGTCGACTGCTGCGGCATGTGCTGCGACTGCTGGCTCTCGTCGGTGGTCGTCTGGGTGCTGGTCACCTGCGACGAAGAGTCAACAGGCTCCTCAGGCATCGGAATCGGCGGCAGGTTCAGCCGCTCCTCTGGGATGTCAGGCGGTGCGATCGGCGGTTGACCGTTGATCAACAGCGGGCCCTTGGCCGGGTTCAGCAGTGTCGACCAGCCACCGTTGCCAAGCGTTGCGCCGATGCTGCACGACACCTGCCGGCTTCCCGCCGACCAGCTGGGCAGCGAGATGGTGCTGTAGATCAGCGTGAGCGTGGTGCTGCGCAGCTGAATGGGCGCCAGGTAGGCGTCCGTCATCTTCGTGCAGGCGTCCTTGATGAACGCGTCCTGCTCCGGCTCGGGCGGCAGGGCGTCGGGGTACTTCTCGGCGAGGTTGACCGCGCCGGTGACCTCCATCGCGTGCGGTGCCGCACAGTCGACCGGGATGTCGGTCGGCTGATTGGTCGTCGGGTCGATGCCCAGGCACGTTCCTGCGGGCCAGACCTTGGACTGGTCGATGTCGGCGACCTTGCCCTTGAACGGCAGCTGCTGGTTGTTGGCGCCCGGCAGCTGCAGGCCGCACAGCATGCGGCGCTCGCCCGATTGGCGCCATGCCTTGTCACCGGACCACAGCATGCTGATGGTGAAGCGGCTGGTGGGATCGAAGCGGGTGCCGAGGTAGCTCTTGACGGCGGCCGAGCACTGCTCCTGGCTGATCTGCTGGATGCGTGCGGCCGACGGCGGCGCGGCGTCCGGCCCGTACTCGCTGCCGGGGAACGTGCGCATGTCCACCGACTCCGCAACCTCGAAGCGGTGCTCGTCCTTGCAGTCCACGATCTCGGCGGCGTCTGGCGTGCGATCAGGCCAGTTCAGGCAGTCGCCGCTCTTGGCGTGGTTGAACGTGTCGTTGCCGCGCGGCCCGAGGGCGATCGAACTGGCGGTCAGGCCGGTACCGCCCTCGCCTTGCGGCAGGGCGGTGATCAGACCGGCGATGAGCAGGCCGCCGAGTGCGGTCAACAGCAGCGCGCGGCGCGTCGACGCGGCCTGCAAACTCTGCCACCACGCCACCCGCTCAGACGGCTGTTCGACCTCCTCGGCGAGCATCTCCTCGCGCTCGGGTGCGTCCAACATCCGCTCCATTGTGACAGGCGTGTCGGGTGCTGTGACAAGTGATGCGTTTGTAATGTTATGGGGTTGTGCCTGAGGGCCCCTCTGCTAAGCCTCCACCGCGACGTGGACCGCGGTCGTCCCAGTAGGGTTGCGGCCGTGATCGACCTCAAGCTTTTGCGCGAAAACCCGGATGTGGTGCGCGCTTCGCAACGTGCCCGCGGAGAGGATCCCGATCTTGTCGACGCGCTGCTGCAAGCCGACGCGTCGCGGCGGGCCGCGATCTCGGCGGCCGACAACCTGCGCGCCGAGCAGAAGGCCGCCAGCAAGCGGGTCGGGTCTGCGACGCCGGACGAACGGCCCGCGCTTCTGCAGCAGGCCAAGGAACTCGCCGAGAAGGTCAAGGCCGCCGAAGCCGAGCAGGCCGAAGCCGAAAAGGCTTTATCGGCAGCGCATATGGCGATCTCCAACGTTGTCATCGACGGCGTACCCGCCGGCGGCGAGGCCGACTTCACGGTGCTCGACACCGTCGGCGAACCCCACGCCATCGACAATCCCAAGGATCACCTCGAACTGGGGGAGTCGCTGGGGCTGATCGACATGGAGCGCGGCGCCAAGGTGTCGGGGTCGCGGTTCTACTTCCTCACCGGCGCGGGTGCGCTGATGCAACTGGGGCTGATGCAGCTCGCCGTGCGCGTGGCCACCCAGAACGGATTCACGCTGGTCATCCCGCCCGTCCTGGTACGGCCCGAAGTGATGGCGGGCACCGGGTTCCTCGGCGCGCACGCCGAAGAGGTGTACCGGATCGAGGGCGACGACCTCTATCTGGTCGGCACGTCCGAAGTGCCGCTGGCCGGATATCACGCCGACGAAATCCTCGATCTGTCCGACGGTCCGCGTCGCTACGCAGGCTGGTCGTCGTGCTTTCGCCGTGAAGCGGGCAGCTACGGCAAGGACACCCGCGGCATCATCCGGGTGCATCAGTTCGACAAGGTCGAGGGCTTCGTCTACTGCAAGCCAGACGAGGCCGAAGCCGAACACGAGAGGCTGCTTGGCTGGCAGCGCGAGATGCTGGCGCACATCAACGTGCCGTATCGCGTAATCGACGTTGCCGCAGGAGATTTGGGCTCTTCGGCGGCACGCAAGTTCGACTGTGAGGCGTGGGTCCCCACGCAGCAGACTTACCGTGAGCTGACCTCGACGTCGAATTGCACGACGTTTCAGGCCCGCAGGCTGTCGGTGCGCTACCGCGACGAAAACGGCAAGCCGCAGACCGCGGCCACACTCAACGGGACGCTGGCGACCACCCGCTGGCTGGTCGCGATCCTGGAGAACCACCAGCAGCCCGACGGCAGCGTGCGCGTCCCGGAAGCGTTGGTGCCCTTCGTCGGAACCGAAGTGCTGGAGCCCAAGGCGTAGCGGACGGCATCACTTCTGCGCGACGATGGAGGATGAAAACTGCGCCGAGAGTGCGGAATATGATGGATCTGGCGCGAATTCCGTCATATTCCCTACTCTCGCGATGCCATGACTCCGCACAGGCCGTCTGCTCGGCTTACTTGGCCAGCAGTTCGTCCAGCATCGCCAGGAACTCCTTCGGCCGCTGCGGGGTGAAGGCAGGCTTGGGCCGCGTATCGACTACATCCAGAGTGACCAGAGTCGACTTGATCGGGCGCCACATGTCCAGCGGCAGCCACCGTCGCAGATCCGAACTACCCCAGATGCGGAACCGATGAGTGAACAGGCCCAGCGGCTCGGCCTTGTAGCCGCGCACATTGCGTAGCGGGATCACCTTCGACGTGCCAGACGGAAAGTGATAGCGCCGCAACGTGATTGCCTCGCGGTCGAGTTGCACCATACCGTCGTCGTAGTACTGGCGCGGCGCGGTCATAGTGGCGCGCACCGCAGCTCGTGGCCCTTGGTCGTCAGGCAGCGGCCCGTCTGCAGGTTCCACTGCCAGCCGTGCAGATTGCAGGTCAGGGTGGTGCCCTCCACCACGCCGAACTTCGAAAGGTCGGCCTTCAAGTGCGGGCAGCGGCGCTGAATCTCCCAGCCGTCCAACTGGATTGACGCGGTGTCGTCGTGCGCCTCGGCGAACCAGCCGTCGGCGTAGGCGATCCGCTCGTCGGTCAGGCACTTGAAGAAGGTGTACAGGTACTCGTTGTAGCCGCCGACCCGCCACGCCTTGAATCGCGTCGACAAGAAGATGGTGTTCACCCAGTCCGGCTCATCGTCGCGTAGCACCGTCCGCACCAGCTCCGGGGCGATCTCAAAGCCGTAGCGGAACTTCTCGTCCGGAATGGGTTCGCGCACAGCACGTTTCGGGAAGTCGAGAACTATCGTTTCCGGCCCCAGCCGCAGCTCGACCGGATATCCGATGCCGTCGCAGATCTGGTCGCTCTGGATCATGATTGGCTCGAACGCCGTTCGCAGCGGCTCGAGCAGCGACTCGCCTGCCGCAGGTGCCCAGCTGGCCTTCTCGGCGGCCAGCACCGGTGCCATCCGCTCGGCATAGTCGGCGATGTAGGCCGCCTTGCCCGTGGTGAAGATGGCCTGCACCTCGTCATCGGGCAATGGGTGCGTCAGCGAATTCAGTTGTGAGCCAGTGAAATCCCCCGCCGATCCTGGCATCATCAGCAAGCCGCGATCGTGCCCGTGCGCGCGCATCTGGTCGAGGAAGACGACCTGGTCGGGGAAGATGTTGGCCGGGTCGCCGTGGTCGTCGTTGAGGTCGCGCAACTCGGAATCGAGGAAACACGGCGGGCCCGCGGACGGGATCACCCAGGTGGCGCCGACCTGCGCGATGTACTGGCGACAGCGGTCCATCTGGCGCTGGCGTTTCTGCGTGCCGAAGGCCTCCTTGGCCCTGGCGGGCATGTCGTAGACCATCGGGTACCAGATCGCGCCGGAGTACTGCAGCATGTGGACGTCGACCTGGCCGAAGTCGGCATGCAGCACGTCGAGGTCGACCGGACGCGCGTCGTTCATGTTGAAACAGACCGTCTCGCCGTCGTCGACCACCAGGCCGGAGTCTCCGATCGGACCGTCGGCCGGAGCGCGCAGCGCGATGATCATCACGTCGAGATCGCCCTTGGGGCCGCTGACGCTGTGCTTGACCGAGTCGGTGGTCTCGAAGAACCGGTGAAAGCCCAGCTTCTCCAGTTCGCGCTGCAGGTCGGGCACGGGGAAGTCGGGTAGCAGCACGACCGCGTCCTTGTTGACGTGCTCGCGCAGGTTCTTCGGGTCGAAGTGATCGCGGTGCAGATGCGATACGTACAGGTAGTCGCAGTCCCCGAGCGTGTCCCAGTCCAATGCGCTGTTATCGGGGAACGGGAACCACGATGCGAAGTACGCGGGGTTGACCCAGGGGTCGCACAAGATGCTTCCGGCCTTGGTATCGATCCGGAAACCCGCATGTCCGACGCTGGTGACCTGCACTAACGACCTTTCTTGTTATTGCTTGTTCTGCGGGCCAAGCCTAACTGGACGCGAATAGATGCCGCAGATACGCGTCCGGGGCGGTGAGAAATCGGCGCCAGTGAGAGACCATTTCCAGGTCGTCCCACCCAGCGACGTGGCGGCCGTGGTCGCCGAGTTCGAGAATCGTCGCACCCGGGTAGGCGGCGAGCAGCGGTGAATGAGTGGCCAGCAGGAACTGCGATCCGTCGGCGACCAGTGAGTCCATCAGCACCATCAGCTGCAGGCACGAGTTGAACGACAACGCGGCCTCGGGCTCGTCGAGGATGAACAGCCCGCGCTCGGTGTCGCGGGAGCTCAGGAACGCCAGGAATGATTCTCCGTGCGACCGTTCGTTGAGCGCGCCGCCGAAGACCTGATGCGGGGTGCCGCGGTCGACGTCGGTGAACAGCTGATGCATGGCCTCGGCCCGCAGGAAGCAGCCGCCGGCAGGGGGCGGGTATTCACCGTCGAGCCGCAGCGCCCAATGCAGGTCGCTGTCCTCGTCGCCGGCCCGCGGGGCCCAGTGCTTGACCGCTCCTTTCAGCCGCGCGGCCCACGTGGTGGCGACGGCCTCGAGCAGGGTGGACTTGCCCGAGCCGTTCTCGCCGACGAGGACGGTCACCGGGGCGTCGATCCGCAGCGGTTCGTCGGCAAGCTGCGCGACGACAGGAACACCGAAATACCAAGCATCCGCGGCCTTTTCGCCGTCAAGCGTGATCTGCCTGAGGATCATTCGCCAGCCTTCCAGAGGCGCAGGTAATAGTCGAGCCGGTCCTCGTCGGCGGCGACACCGTAGGCGTCGAAGAACTCGGCACGCCAGTCGCCTTCGTAGTTGTAGCCCAGCGACCATTCGGCCACCGCGAGGTCGGCCCAACGATCGGCGATGCCGAGGTCGCCGAAGTCGACGTGACCGCACCACTGGCCGTCGTCGGTGATCAGGGTGTTCGGCGCACAGGCGTCGCCGTGGCAGACCACCAGCTTGTCGACCGGAGGTGGTTCGCACAGTCCACGCCGGGCGGATTCGGGCAGGGCGGCGAGCCGGCTGGGTACCGACCAGCTGTAGGGGCACGAATCGACCGGCAGCCGGTCATGCATCTCGCGCAGGCCCATGGCGATCGCTCGCACCGCCGTCAGGGGTTCGGCAATCCAGCGCGGATCGACCGCCGAGCGCCCGGGTAGACCGGCTGTGTGCAGCCATGCCAGGGCGCCGTCTCTTCCGACATCCAGTACTACTGGCACCGTCAAATAGGTTGCGGCCCAACGCAGTTTCGCTGCCTCCCGGTACAGGTCGACCTCCGGATGTGGCGGTGCGACCTTCACGAACTCCCGGCCGTCGCCGTCGCCGGCCTGAAAGGTCAACCCCCCGATGTCGTTGGCCCACGCCGCGTACACCGGCCGCCCCGCAGCAATCCGCGTCACGACGGCGGGCATCGGCCCCGGTTCGATAGGAAAGCTCACCGGTTCAGTGTCCAGGACACGGGCACTAGGCTGGTGCACTGTGGAACCGGTTTACGGGACAGTCATCCAGCTCGCCCGCCTGGTGTGGCGCGCGCAGGGGCTGAAGTTCACCGTCACCGGCGTCGAGAACCTGCCCCGCACCGGCGGCGCCGTCATCGCCATCAACCACACCAGCTACTTCGACTTCACCTTCGCGGGTCTGCCCGCCTACAAGCAGCATCTCGGCCGCAAGGTGCGGTTCATGGCGAAGAAAGAGGTTTTCGACCACAAGATCACCGGGCCGATCATGCGCAGCCTGCGTCATATCGAGGTGGACCGTGACAGCGGTGCGGCCTCCTACGACGAGGCGTGCCGGGCGCTCAAGGACGGCGAGCTGGTCGGTGTCTACCCGGAGGCCACCATCAGCCGCAGCTTCGAGATCAAGGCGTTCAAGTCGGGGGCGGCGCGCATGGCGATCGCCGCCGATGTGCCGATCGTGCCGCACATCATCTGGGGCGCACAGCGGATCTGGACGAAGGGGCACCCCAAGAACATGTGGCGCCCGAAGGTACCGATCTCGGTGGCTGTCGGTGAGCCGATCGCCCCGACCCTGCCCGCGACGGAGCTGACCGCGCTGCTGCATTCGCGGATGCAGCACCTGTTGGAGCAGGTGCAGGACGCCTACGGTCCGCATCCGCCCGGCGAGTACTGGGTGCCGCACCGGCTTGGTGGGGGAGCGCCGTCGCTGGCCGACGCGAACCAGATGGACGCCGACGAGGCCGCCGAGAAAGCCCGAGCGAAAGCTGCAAGGGACGAGCAGGCCGGACCCGCCGGAGCGCCGGGGTAGCGCCGCATGGAGCCGGTCTTCCGCACGCTAGAGATCGCAGTCAGTCTGGCGACCAGGGCCATCGGGACCCGGATCACCTATCACGGCCTCGAGCACATCCCAGAACGCGGCGGCGCCGTGATCGCGATCAACCACACGAGTTATGTCGACTGGGCGTTTGCGGCGCTCGCGGCCTATCAGCGGCACCGCCGGCTGCGGTTCATGATCAAGACCGAAATGCAGGACGTGAAGGTCGTGAACTTCTTGATCAAGCATTCCGGGACCATTCCTGTGGACCGTGACGCCGGTGCCGGTGCCTACGCGGTTGCGGTGCAGCGACTCAGGGCAGGCGAGATCGTCGGCGTGTATCCCGAAGCCACGATCAGCCGCAGCTTCGAACTGAAGGAGTTCAAGACGGGCGCCGCTCGCATGGCTCGCGAGGCGCAGGTGCCGATCATGCCGCTGATCGTCTGGGGTGCGCAGCGGATGTGGACCAAGGATCATCCAAGAAACATGGGGCGCAAGAAGATTCCGATCACCGTCGCGGTTGGCGCGCCGGTGTATGCAACCGATTCGATCGATGGGACAAGCGCCGCGATGCGCGAAGCGATGAACACACTGTTGCGACAAGTCCAGCAGGATTACCCGCATCCGGAAGGTGCCTACTGGGTGCCGCGCCGGCTCGGTGGTTCCGCGCCGACGATGGACGAGGCGAAGGTACTGGAGGCGGCGGAGCTGGCCGAGCGCGCTCGCAAGCGGGCCGAGCGTGACGCGAAGAGTCGCCGGTGAGCTTGCCAACACTGATTGCCTCCGATGTGGACGGCACGCTGCTCGACGACGACGAGAAGGTCACTGCGCGCACCCGTGCAGCGGTCAATGCCGCCGTTGACGCCGGCGTGGTGTTCGTCCTCGCCACCGGTCGCCCGCCGCGCTGGATACACCCGGTGGTCGACGCGTTGGGTTTTGCGCCAATGGCGGTGTGCGCCAACGGCGCCGTGATCTATGACCCGTCGGCCGATCGGATTGTGTCGGCCCGCACTTTGTCGGCCGACGCACTCGGGGAGCTCGCCGAGATCGCCACCCGCGTGATTCCCGGCGCTGGCCTGGCCGTCGAGCGCGTCGGCCGCAGCGCCCACGACGCCGCAACACCGCAGTTCGTCAGCTCACCGGGATACGAGCATGCCTGGCTCAACCCCGACAACACCGAAGTGTCGGTCGAGGATCTTCTCAGCGCGCCCGCGGTGAAGCTGCTGATTCGCAAGGCAGGCGCACAAAGCTCCGAGATGGCCGCGGTGTTGGCCAAACATGTTGGGCTGCAAGGGGATATCACCTATTCCACCAACAACGGGCTGATCGAGATCGTGCCGCTGGGCATCAGCAAGGCCACCGGTGTCGAGGAGCTGGCCCGCCCCGCGGGCATCACCGCCGAGGACGTGGTGGCATTCGGCGATATGCCCAACGACATTCCGATGCTGCACTGGGCGGGACTCGGCGTGGCGATGGGAAACGCGCATCCGGAGGCGATGGCGGCCGCCGACGAGGTCACCGCGCCCAACACCGACGACGGCCTGGCCCGAGTCCTCGAACGGTGGTGGCTCTAGCCCGTTAGGTCGGGTTGATGGCCGGGGTGAACCGCTCGAGTTGGACCGGCGCGCCGTCAACCGGCGGCTTGGGCAGCTCCAGCGGGACGCCGTCGATGACCCGGGTCACGGTGCCCTTCTCGCGGTCGAAGTTCAGCGTCCCGTGCTGGAAGTTCTGCACTATCCACAGCGGCTCCTGGATCTCGCCGCTGGTCGGCAGGCCCAGCGCGCCGCGCTCGAAGCCCAGCGACCCCCACGCCTTGTAGATCTCGCCGGTGACGGGCTCGGCCCCGCTCTGCGGTGACCAGTACATGGCGCCGTTGTCGAAGGTGACGTACCGCGTCGGTCCTTCACCCGAGGCTTCCGGTGTCTTGGGTGCGCCGAGCGGGCTGTTCACCCCGCCCATCGACTCCCACCGCGCATGAATCGCGCCGCCGCGCAACGATTCCGCCAGATCCGCCGGTCCTGGCGGATCGTTGAACCTCGCCGCGATGTCCCGGATCTGACCCATGGCCGCGTACGCCGCGTTGCCCGGACACTCCGTGTTGCCGACGTCGCGGTGAGTGAAGATTGTCGGCAGCGTCGGGGTTGCGCCGAACGGAAACTTGGTGAACGAGCCGCCCGCGGAGGCCAGCACCACCGTGCCGTGGGGATTGATGCGGTCGATACCGAGGCGCCAGCCCAGCAGTCTGGCGGTGGTGCGCAACTGAATTGGTGTCGGCGGGACCACGTCGAAGTTGCCCATCATCGCCACACCCCAGGTGTCGCGGTTGAACCCGCCGGTGTGCGCTCCCTCGACCGGCCTGTCCATGCCGCCTGCCCTGCCCTCGAAGACCTGGCCGTACTTGTCGACCATCGCGTTGTAGGCGACGTCGCACCAGCCAAGGGTGCGGGTGTGGTACTCGTATATCGAGCGGACGATTCCGGCCGAATCCTGCGGGGCGTAGTCGTTGCTCCCAGCGGTGTGGTGCACGATGCCGGCCCGAATCCCTCTGTCGTACCGGGGATTTCCGCAACGCATCGATTCGTCGGCGCCCCACTGCGCGCGGTTGATGATGTGCGGCGCAACCCCTGGTGCGGTGACCGCGCTCGGCATCGGCAGGCTGTCGATCGGTGCCTGCGGCGGGCTGATCAGCACGGCGTTGATGTTCTGCGCGAACGGCTGCTCGACGTTGGCTGGCACGTACCCCAGTCCGGGCTTGGCAGGCTCGGCCGTCGACCCTTGCCCCGTCGGCGCGGCGCCGGACGGACGGGTTACTGCGATCTGGACGGTGGTGGTGCGGCCGATGAAGACCGGCTCGGTGCCGCGCGGGCCCGCGGTTTCAGGGCCGACGCCTTCCATCGTCTCGGCCTCGTACCACGGGCCCCAGGTGCCGTCGGCCTTCTTGGCGCGGATCCGCGCCGACGTGCCGGTGAGGTCTTGCGCGGTCAGCGCGACCATCGAGAAGGGGGTGTCCTGGTGGATCTCGCGGATCGTCTCGCCGCCGCCGAGGCCGGTCAGCGGCTGTTGCGCCAGTTGGGGCGCCGCGGGGGGCTGCGGCTCGTCGTCGTCGCCAGGAAGCCCGTTGATCGCCCACGGGAGCATCACAACCGTCGCCGCGATGGCGGTAAGGAGCATCGGCGCAGGACGACGGCACGGCACGGACTGATGTTACGTATGTGTCAGTTGTTACCAGTGTTTCGACACGGTAGTTGGCCCGACTAAATGGTGGGCCGAATCACCTGCAACGGCACCGCAGAGCCAACGACCGGCTTCTGCGGTGCCGTCAGGTGACAGGACTGATTACGGCAGGACCGGAGACGGCCCGGCCCGACCGGGTGTGCCCGGTCCCGTGGTGCCCGCCGCCTGCGTGATCGGCGCGGCCGGTGCTGGGGCAGCGGCGGCCGGGAGGCCCGGCACCGCGCCGGGCTTGGGCATCGCCGACATGATCGCCGGCATCACCATTCCCTTGAGCAGATCGATCGCCTGGCCGGCACCCAACTGCTCCGCCATGCTGCTCACCTCGCCGAGCAGCCCGCCGCTTCCAGTGCTGGCCGGCATCGCGGCCAGTGATGGGTCGCCGAGGATCGGGTAAGTGCCCGCCGCGGGATCCAGCCCGATGGGCGCCGAGATCGGCACCTCATTCGGCAGGCCCACGGCGCTGGAGATCGGGGTGGTGGCCAGCGCGGGGTCGGTCAGCGCAGGCGGCGTCGACAGCCCCGGCGTCGTCAGCCCCGGTGTCGTGACGCCCGGCGTGGTCAGGCCTGGTGTCGCGGCGGTCGGGCTGGTCAGCGCCGGATTGGTGAGTGCGGGGTTCGTCAGCGCCGGGTTACTCAGCGCAGGATCGGTCAGCGCCGGTCCGGTCGCGCTGAGCGGCGGAAGGGTGGCGCTCGGTGCGGTCAGTCCCGGTGTGGTCAGACCCGGCGTCGTCAGACCTGGTGCGGTCAGTCCCGGTGCGGTCAACCCTGGCGCGGTCAGGCCCGGGGTGGTGAGGCCGGGCGAGGTCAGCGACGGGGGCGTCGTCGCACCCGAACCCGTCAGCAGACCCGTCGGCATCGGCGGCATGTTGATGCCGAACTGCGACAGGCCCTGCGAAAGCGCCGACATCAGCTCATTGGGCAGGTCGGTGATCATCGCGGCTTGGACGAACTCGCGGTGCTGGGGCGCGGGCTTGCTGTTGTCGGACAACTCGGACAACGCCACTACTGCAACTGGACTTGCGACTGCCAGGGCAACGACTGCGCTCGTGGCTGTCGAGAGCCTGCGTCGACGTCGGTTCGGCACGGAAGTCTCCTCAATATATGGACTACGTCTGGTAGGTGCTCGGGAAATATCACCGTCAGCGGCTACGGACCTGGTCGTATGAAGCCCATTAGTGCCAACGTGATCGATGGTACTGATGTGACTGCTGCGTCTAGAGTGGCGATACTGAATTGTGAGCCAATTGCGACCTTGAGCCGCCTCCGTCGGATTCGGGTAGGGCGAGCGCAGTCGGATACCCTTGCTGCCGATGACAGCTCGTTTTGACCTCTTTGTCGTCGGTTCCGGTTTCTTCGGCCTGACGGTTGCCGAGCGCGTGGCGACGCAGCTGAACAAACGCGTCCTCGTAGTCGACCGACGTCCGCACATCGGTGGCAACGCCTACTCCGAGCCCGAGCCGCAGACCGGCATCGAAGTGCACAAGTACGGGGCGCACCTGTTCCACACGTCCAATCGGCGGGTGTGGGATTACGTGCGGCAGTTCACCGACTTCACCGGCTACCAGCACCGCGTCTACGCCATGCACAACGGCCAGGCCTACCAGTTCCCGATGGGCCTTGGCCTGGTGTCGCAGTTCTTCGGCAAGTACTTCACCCCCGACGAGGCCCGGCAGCTGATCTCCGAACAGGCCGCCGAGATCAAGCCCGAGGACGCACAGAACCTCGAAGAGAAGGCCATCTCGCTCATCGGCCGCCCGCTGTACGAGGCGTTCGTCAAGGGCTACACCGCCAAGCAGTGGCAGACCGACCCCACGGAGCTGCCGGCCGCCAACATCACCCGGCTGCCGGTGCGCTACACATTCGACAACCGCTACTTCAACGACACATACGAGGGTTTGCCTGCCGACGGTTACACCGCGTGGCTGAAGAACATGGCCGCCGACGACCGCATCGAGGTGCGGCTGGATACCGACTGGTTCGACGTGCGCGACGGTCTGCGTGCGGAAAGCCCCGACGCCCCGGTGGTCTACACGGGTCCCCTTGACCGCTACTTCGACTACGCTGAGGGCCGACTCGGTTGGCGCACACTGGATTTCGAGGTTGAGGTGCTCGAAACCGGCGACTTCCAAGGCACCCCCGTCATGAACTACAACGACCTCGACGTGCCCTACACCCGCATTCACGAGTTCCGGCATTTCCACCCGGAGCGGACCTACCCCACCGACAAGACGGTGGTCATGCGCGAGTACTCGCGGTTCGCCGAGAACGACGACGAGCCCTACTATCCGATCAACACCGAATCGGACCGCGCGTTGTTGGCCACGTACCGGGCCAAAGCCAAGGAAGAGACCGCGTCGGCGAAGGTCTTGTTCGGGGGACGGCTGGGCACCTACCAGTACCTCGACATGCACATGGCCATCGCCAGCGCGCTGAACATGTATGACAACACCCTCTCGCCGCACCTCCGTGACGGCGCCCCGCTCAGCGAAAGCAGTAGAGAATGAGTGACATTCCGTCCGGCGCCCTTGACGCCGGGGAATCCAAGGCGGTGAGTCTTCTCTCCCGCGTCATCCTGCCGCGTCCGGGCGAACCGCTCGACGTCCGCAAGCTCTATATAGAGGAATCGGAAACCAACGCGCGCCGCGCGCATCCGCCGAGTCGCACCACGCTGGAGATCGGCGCGGAGTCCGAGGTGTCGTTCGCAACCTACTTCAACGCGTTCCCGGCGAGCTACTGGCGGCGCTGGTCCGTTCTGGAGTCGGTGGTGCTGCGCATCGAGCTCACCGGCAGCGCCCGCGTCGACGTCTACCGGTCCAAGGCCACCGGCGCCAGGATCACCGTGGGTGGCGCCCCGCTGTCCAGTGGCGTCGAAAACGAGCCGGCCGTAATCGAATTCGAGATCGAACTGGATCCTTTCGAGGACGGCGGCTGGATCTGGTTCGACATCACCACCGAATCCAAGGTCACCGTGCACAGCGCCGGTTGGTACGCGCCGGTGCCCGCGCCGGGCCGGGCCAACGTGGCGGTCGGCATCCCGACGTTCAACAGGCCGGCCGACTGCGTCAACGCGCTGGCCGCGCTGACGTCAGATCCGTTGGTGGACAAGGTGATCAGTGCGGTCATCGTGTCCGACCAGGGCAACAACAAGGCGGTTGACCACCCCGGCTTCGCGGCGGCGGCTGCGGCACTGGGCAATCGGCTGACGATTCACAACCAGCCCAACCTCGGTGGCTCCGGCGGATACAGCCGGGTGATGTACGAGGCGCTGAAGAACACCGACTGCGAACAGATCCTGTTCATGGACGACGACATTCGCGTCGAGCCGGACTCGATCCTGCGGGCGCTGGCGCTCAACAGGTTCGCGAAGGTCCCGACGCTGGTCGGCGGTCAGATGCTCAACCTGCAGGAGCCCTCGCACCTGCATGTGATGGGCGAGATGGTCGACCAGGAGAACTTCATGTGGACCAATGCGGTCAACACGGAGTACGACCACAACTTCGCCAAATACCGGCTCAACGACGAAGACGAGTACCGGAGCAGGCTTCTGCACCGCCGCATCGACGTCGACTACAACGGCTGGTGGATGTGCATGATCCCCCGGCAGGTCGCCGAGGAACTCGGTCAGCCGCTGCCGCTGTTCATCAAATGGGACGACGCCGACTACGGGTTGCGCGCGGGTGAGCACGGCTATCCAACGGTCACACTGCCCGGCGCGGCCATCTGGCACATGGCGTGGAGCGACAAGGACGACGCGATCGACTGGCAGGCGTACTTCCACCTGCGCAACCGGTTGGTCGTCGCGGCCATGCACTGGGACGGCAACATCAGCGGACTGATCGCCAGCCACGTGAAGGCGACGATCAAACACCTTCTGTGCCTTGAGTATTCGACCGTTGCCATCCAAAACAAGGCCATGGACGACTTCCTCGCCGGCCCCGAGCACATTTTCTCGATCTTGGAGTCTGCGCTGCCGGATGTGCGCAAGATGCGTCAGGAGTTCCCCGACGCCGTCGTGCTGCCGAGTGCGACCGCGTTGCCGACGCCGTCGGACAAGCGGTGGCGCAAGAAGGTGAACATCCCGACCAACCCGCTGGCGATCTCGGTACGGCTGACCCGCGGCGTCATCCACCAACTCAAGCCGCACGACCCTGAGCACCATCGCCGTCCGCAGATCAACGTCGCAACACAGGACGCCAGGTGGTTCTCGCTGTGCAAGGTCGACGGTGTTACCGTCACCACCGCAGACGGGCGCGGTGTGGTCTACCGGCAGCGCGATCGCGCGAAAATGTTTGCCCTGCTTCGCGAGTCGCTGCAGCGCCAAGTCCTTCTCGCCCGCAAGTTCAACCGGATGCGCAAGATGTATCGCGGTGCGCTGCCGGTGCTGACGAGTAAGCAGAAGTGGGAGACGGTGTTACTCGAGTCGTCGTCGCCCGCCAATGGCTGAGACTCTGCGCGGCGAGGAAGCCGCGCTGGTCGCCGTCCAGTCGGCGCTGGCGGATCGGCCAGGAGTGGTGCCGGCCGCACGTGCCATGTCGCATTTCGGTGAGCACGCTCAGGGCTGGGTGGCCTTGTCGGCTCTCGGCGCTTTGATCCAGCCGCAGCGGCGACGGCAATGGATCGCAGTCGCGGTCGGAGCATTGGTGGCCCATGCGGGCGCCATCGCGATCAAACTGGTGGTCCGGCGTAAGCGTCCCGATCACCCCGCGGTTGCGGTGAACGTCGGCACGCCGAGTCAGCTGAGCTTCCCTTCGGCGCACGCCACCTCGACCACTGCGGCGTCGATCCTGTTGGCCCGGGCCACCGGCCTGCCGTTGCCCCTGCTGTTTGTGCCGCCAATGGCGCTGTCTCGCTTGGTGCTTGGCGTGCACTACCCCAGCGACGTGCTCACGGGTATGGCGGTCGGGGCCGCTGTCGCAAAAGTGGTTGGCTCCGTCGCCGACCGAGGAGAGTCATGAGCATTTCACGGGAGAGTCCGGCAGAGAGCGCAACGCAGATGAGCGAAGAACCGGCACCGGTCGTGGGTCCCCCCAAGAACCTCGCGACCGGACTCGTCAAGGCCCTCCGCCCCCGGCAGTGGCTGAAGAACGTCCTCGTGTTCGCCGCGCCGGTGGCCGCACTCGGCGACGCCCGCTACGCGTACGACTACCGCGAAGTCCTGATCAGGGTGCTGCTCGCGTTTGTTGTGTTCAGCCTCGCCGCGTCGGCCGTCTACCTCGTCAACGACGCCCGCGACGTGGAGGCCGACCGCCAGCACCCGACCAAACGCTTCCGCCCGATCGCGGCCGGAGTGGTTCCCGAATGGCTGGCCTACGTGCTCGCTGTGGTGCTGAGCCTGGCGTCGCTGGCCATCTCGTGGTTCGTGACACCGAACCTGGCCGTGGTGATGGCCGTCTACATCGCCATCCAGCTGGCCTACTGCTTCGGCCTCAAGCACCAGCCCGTGATCGACATCTGCATTGTCTCGTCGGGCTTCCTGATCCGGGCCATCGCTGGCGGCGTCGCCGCGGGTGTGCCCCTGTCGCAATGGTTCCTGCTGGTGATGGCGTTCGGCTCGCTGTTCATGGCCGCGGGCAAGCGGTATGCGGAGTTGCAGCTCGCCGAACGCACCGGCGCCAAGATCCGCAAGTCGCTGGAGAGCTACACCAGCTCGTATCTGCGCTTCGTCTGGACGATGTCGGCGACCGCGATGGTGCTGTGCTACGGCCTGTGGGCGTTCGAACGGGACGACACCGGCGGCACGTCATGGTTCGTGGTGTCGATGGTTCCCATCACCATCGCGATCCTGCGCTACGCCGTCGACGTCGACGGCGGCCTGGCCGGTGAGCCGGAGGAGATCGTGCTGAAGGACCGGGTGGTGCAGTTGCTGGGCCTGGTGTGGATCGGAACCCTCGGTGCAGCCGTCTTCCTCGGCTGACTGGATGAATGCGACGGTTGCGGGCCGGCAGGCCCGCTGGCCGGCATTTCGGTACGACGCCACTGTCCGGCTCAGCCTGTGGGTGAGTGTGCTGACCGTCGCCGCGATGTTCGGATGGGGTGCCTGGCAGCGGCGCTGGATCGCCGACGACGGGCTCATCGTCCTGCGAACAGTGCGAAACCTTTTGGCGGGCAACGGCCCTGTCTTCAACGCAGGCGAGCGTGTCGAGGCGAACACTTCGACGGTGTGGACCTATTTGATCTACCTCGGCGGGTTGATCGGCGGCCCTGTCCGGCTGGAGTACGTGGCGTTGGTGCTCGCGCTGGTGCTCAGCGTGGCCGGTGTGGTGCTCGCCATGTTCGGCACGGCACGGCTTTACGCGCCAAGCCTGCAGGGCCGCCGCGCGCTACTACTGCCCGCGGGTGTCCTCGTGTACATCGCGGTGCCGCCCGCCCGCGACTTCGCCACCTCCGGGCTCGAAAACGGTTTGGTGCTGGCCTATCTCGGTCTGCTGTGGTGGATGATGGTGGTGTGGGCGCAGGCTCCACGCGCCTACTCCGCCCCGGTTCGTCCGGCGGTGGCGCCGCGCTCCGGCCCGCCCGTCATCCGCAGACAGCCGATGCGGGCGCCGGCGGCGCCGGCAGAACCGCGGAACGCCGTCAACCGATTCTTCGACGGCGCACTGGCTTTCGTCGCGGGACTGAGCGTGCTGGTGCGCCCGGAGTTGGCGCTCATCGGCGGGCTAGCGCTGATCATGATGCTTGTCGCCGCCCGCGGATGGCGACGTCGCGTGTGGATCGTCGTGGCGGGTGGTCTGCTGCCCGTTGGCTACGAGATCTTCCGAATGGGTTACTACGGCCTGATTTTCCCCGGCACCGCGCTGGCCAAGGACGCCTCGGGCGCCAAATGGCCGCAAGGGTTCATCTATCTGGCCAACTTCAACCAGCCCTACCTTTTGTGGGCGCCCGCCATCTTGCTCACCGGCCTGGCGGTCACAGTGTTGATCAACCGCGGGCAGCCCTGGTGGAAGCGCCGCACCATCGCCCCGGGTTACGGGTGGTTGGCGCGCATGGTGCAAAGCCCTGCCGCCGTAGTCCTTTTCATCGTCGTGAGCGGGCTCGTGCAGGCCGTCTACTGGATTCGCCAGGGCGGCGATTTCATGCACGGCAGGGTTCTGCTGACGCCGTTGTTCTGCCTGCTGATCCCGGTGGCGGTGATACCCGTCGTCCTGCCCGACGGAACCCGCATGGCCCGCGGTGCTGGGTACTTGTTCGCCGGAGCCACCAGCGTGTTGTGGCTGGCAGTTGCCGGCTGGTCGCTGTGGGCGGCCAATTCGCCGGGCATGGGAGCCGATGCCACCCGCGTCACCTACTCCGGCATCGTCGACGAACGACGGTTCTACGCCCAGGCCACCGGCAACGCACATCCGACGACCGCCGCCGACTATCTCGACTATCCCCGAATGCGGGCGGTGCTGACCGCACTGGAGAACACTCCCGACGGCGCGCTGCTGTTGCCGTCCGGCAACTACGACCAGTGGGACGTCGTACCCGCGATACCACCGCCACCGGACGCACCGCCGGAAAGCCGCGAAAACGGCCCGCACACAGTCTTTTTCACCAACCTCGGCATGCTCGGCATGACGGTCGGACTCGACGTCCGTGTCGTCGACCAGATCGGCCTGGCCAACCCGCTGGCGGCGCACACTGCGAGGCTGGAAGACGGCCGCATCGGTCACGACAAGAACCTTTTTCCGGACTGGGCGATCGCCGAAGGGCCGTTTCTGAAGGAGCCGCCGTTCATTCCGGCCTACGTCGATCAGGACTGGGTCAAGCAGGCCGAGGCGGCGCTGAAATGCCCGGAAACCGACGCCATGCTCACCTCGATACGTGGACCGATGGGGCCACGGCGATTCTTGTCAAACCTGGTGCACGCGTTCGAGTTCACCGATTATCGGATCGACCGGGTGCCGCTGTATGAACTTGTGCGGTGCGGGCTGGAGGTGCCCCCGCCGTCGGGCACCCCTTACACTGGCTTGCCGGCAACGGGGCCGTAACCGTCAGCATTTGTTAGCTGGCCGGGATTTGTAGTTACTTGGTAACGCCGCAGCCCCATCGGGCCGATACACCAGTCGCGGGTAGCCGCCGTTCATACGGCGCCGGACACATGAACGGATGGTACGAGCAACTGATGCATAGGACATCGGCTGTAAACGCTGTGCAAATTTGGCTTCGCCGCGTGCTCGTGGTTTCGGCCGCCGTGCTGACGCTTCCGGCCCTGACGACCGTCGCAGGCACCACGCCAAGCGCCAACGCCTTCTCTCGCGAGGGATTGCCGGTCGAATACCTGGACGTCTACTCGACGTCGATGGGCCGCAACATCCGCGTGCAGTTCCAGCCCGCATACGCTCCAGCGCCCGCACCGGCACCCACCCCAGAAGGCGCACCGACACCCACGCCGGTACCGGCACCGGTCGCCACCCCCGGTGTGCAGAAGGCCGTGTACATGCTCGACGGCATGCGTGCGCGCGACGACTACAACGGCTGGGATATCGAAACCCCTGCGTTCGAGTGGTTCTACAACTCCGGGGTCGCAATGGTGATGCCCGTCGGCGGTCAGTCCAGCTTCTACTCCGACTGGTACTCGCCGTCGAGCTTCAACAACCAGGGCTACACCTATAAATGGGAAACCTTCCTGACCAACGAGCTTCCGCAGTGGCTGGCCGCCAACAAGGGCGTCTCCATGACGGGCAACGGCGTCGTCGGGCTGTCGATGTCGGGCGGGTCGGCGCTGATCCTGTCGGCGTATCACCCGGGACAGTTTTCGTACGCGGCCTCACTGTCGGGCTTTCTGAACCCGTCGGCGCTGCTCATGCAGCAGGCTATCCGGGTCGCCATGCTCGACGCAGGCAGCTACAACGTCGACAACATGTGGGGCGCACCGTGGGACGGCGCGTGGAAGCGCAACGACCCGATCAAGCAGGTGTCGAGGATCGTTGCCAACGGCACGCGGCTGTGGATCTACTGCGCGCCTGGCGGCAACAGCGCCATCAACACCAATCCCGACCCGAACCAACAGTTCAACGCCGACAGCCTCGAGGGCATGGCCATCAAGTCCAACAAGGACTTTGCCGAGGCGTACGCCAAGGCCGGTGGCCGCAACGCCACCTTCCAGTTCCCGCCTGCCGGAAACCACGCGTGGCCGTACTGGGCTTCGCAGTTGCAGGCACTGAAACCTGACCTGATTGCGACCCTCAACGGATGAGGCTCCTACCAGGGAGGACACCTTCTAAAGAGAGAGATCACAGCGGAATGTGGTTCACTACACGGGCAACGCGGCGAGGTCCGATGGACAGAATCCGCGTGCGGCATACAACAGATGGGATAGGTAGAAGCATGGGTTTCGTTGGGAGAGTGCGAGGCGCGGCGAAGGGCATGTCGCGCCGGCTCACGGTCGCGGCCATGGTGGCTGCCGTGTTGCCCGCCCTGGTCGGCGTCGTCGGAGGCTCGGCGACAGCAGGGGCTTTCTCTCGTCCGGGTCTGCCGGTCGAATACTTGATGGTTCCGTCGGCCGGTATGGGCCGCGACATCAAGGTGCAGTTCCAGAGTGGCGGCCCCAACGCACCAGGGGTCTACCTGCTTGACGGCCTGCGTGCGCAGGAAGACTTCAACGGCTGGGACATCAACACCGCCGCGTTCGAGTGGTACCTGGACTCGGGCATGGCCGTGGTCATGCCGGTCGGTGGACAGTCGAGCTTCTACAGCGACTGGTACAAGCCGGCGTGCGGCAAGGCAGGCTGCTCCACGTACAAGTGGGAGACGTTCATCTCCAGTGAGCTGCCGAGCTACCTGGCCGCGAACAAGGGCGTCGACCCCACCCGCAACGCGGCGGTCGGCCTGTCGATGGCCGGTTCGGCCGCACTGATCATGGCGATCTACCACCCGAACCAGTTCCAGTACGCGGCCTCGCTGTCCGGCTTCCTGAACCTCTCCGAGGGCTGGTGGCCGATGCTGGTCGGCATGTCGATGGGTGACGCCGGCGGCTACAAGGCTGACGACATGTGGGGCAAGACCGAAGACGCGAACAGCGCGTGGAAGCGCAACGACCCGATGGTCAACATCGGTCAGCTGGTCGCCAACGGCACCCGCATCTGGATCTACTGCGGTGACGGCAAGCCGTCCGAACTGGACGCGGGCATGAGCTCCGGCAACCTGTTCAACGCGAAGTTCCTCGAGGGCTTCACGCTTCGCACGAACAAGACGTTCCAGGAGCAGTACATCGCCGCTGGCGGTAAGAACGGCGTGTTCAACTTCCCGCAGAACGGTACTCACCAGTGGAACTACTGGGGTTCTCAGCTGCAGCAGATGAAGCCCGACATCGCTCGGGTGCTGGGTGCGGTGGCCCAGCCGTCCGCTCCGGCGGCTCCTGCCGCTGAGCCGGCCAGCTCCGGCGGCTAAGCAGTAAGACACACGGTCGACGGCGGTGATCCCTCACGGGGGGTCGCCGCCGTCAGCCGTTTCCGGCGCGCTCCGTCGCGGTGGTGTGGTTGTATACGTGCGGCGGGGAAGCCAACGACGTGAGGTGGGGTAGATGCGTGGGTTTATCCGAGCGATCCTGACCGCGGCGCTTGCCGCCGGGCTGTGGTCCGCGTCGACGGCTGTCGCCAATGCCGACGTCGAGTACCTGATGGTGCCGTCGGCGGCGATGGGCCGCGACATCCCCGTCGCTTTCCAGGCCGGCGGCCCGCACGCCGTGGTGCTGCTCGACGCGTTCAACGCCGCACCCGACGTCAGCAACTGGGTTACCGCGGGCAACGCGATGAACGCGCTTGCCGGGTCGGGCATCTCGGTGGCCGCGCCCGCCGGTGGCGCGTGGAGCATGTACACCAACTGGGAGCAGGATGGCAGCCGCCAGTGGGAGACGTTCCTTGCCGACGAGCTGCCCAACTATCTGGCGGCCAACAAGGGACTGGCGCCCAGCGGGCACGGCATCGTCGGCGCGGCACAGGGCGGCTACGGCGCGATGACCATGGCCACCTTCCATCCCGACCGGTATCGCTTCGCCGGATCACTGTCGGGATTCCTTGCCCCGGAGCGGACCGGCGTCGACGGGGCCATCACCGCGGGCCTTCAGCAGTTCGGCGGCGTCGACACCCGCAACATGTGGGGTATGCCACAGCTTGGCCGGTGGAAATGGCATTCACCGAACGTGCACGTTCAGCTGCTGGCGGACAACAACACCCGGCTGTGGGTGCACAGCCCCTCGGCTGGCGCCGGCTGCGACGCCCCCGCGATGATCGGTTACTGCGATATCGCCCAGGGCACCAACCGCGAGTTCTACCAGCACTACCGCTCGGTCGGCGGCCACAACGGGCACTTCGACTTCCCCGCGAGCGGCAACCACGACTGGGGAACCTGGAGTGGTCAGCTGGCGGCGATGTCGGGTGAATTGGTCGCCACGATCAAGTAGGCACCTCCGGTGACTTCGCGCACCTGGGGTCGGCGGCGTTAGCCGGTACCTTGGAGGAGTGCAACACGCGGTAGGGCAAGCGGCGCGTCTTGCGGCTTATTCCCTCGGGCCTGCAACCTCGCTATTGGTAGCTTCCGCCGCAGCTCTTATGACGGGATGTTCCGTCGGCGACGACATGATGTCGACCATCGGTCTTCCCGCGACCGAGACGTCAACGGCGCACGGCCAGCCCGGCGCAGAGCAGCCGGGGCCGCCGCAGCCGGGCGCCCAGTCCAACGCTTTGGTCCTGACGCCTGCGCAGCGCTCCTACCTCGATGCGCTGAAGGCCGAAGGGGTGAAGCCGTCGAGCGACCTGATCGCACTGAGCATCGGCTCCTACGTGTGTCAGTCGCGCGCAGCCAAGCAGAACGAGGCGGCGGTGTGGGACTTCGTCGTGCCGCTGGTGCGCAGCGACGTCCGCGGCACCCGCATCGCCTCGATGTCACCGTCGGCCGCTGAGGTCGACGAGGCGACCGCCGACTACATTCGCATCGCAACCGAACGACTCTGCTAGCAGGAGAACATGCAAAAGGCTTCTCGACGGAAACGTCATCGCATCCTTGCGCTCGTAGCGGCTGGGGCGATGGCGCTTGTCGTGGTGTTGATCGTGGCGATCGTGGTCGTCGTGCTGCGCCGGCCCGATACGCCGCCCAGCGCGGTGCCGCCCAGCGCGGTGCCTCCGACGGCTGCCCCCGGGGTGCCGACCAAGAAACCGCGCCCGGAGACCCAGCCGGCCGACTGCCCCGACGTGCAGCTGCTCTCCATCCCCGGCACGTGGGAGTCCTCGCCGGTGCTGGACCCGTTCAACCCGGTCCAGTTCCCGATCGCGTTGTTGCTCGGCGTCACCAATCCGATCCGCGAGCAGTTCGGAACCGACCGGCTGGAGGTGTACACGGTTCCGTACACCGCGCAGTTCCACAATCCGCTGTCGGCCGATAAGCAGATGTCCTACAACGACAGCCGCGCCGAGGGCACCCGCGCCGCCGTGAAGGCAATGACGGACATGAACAACCGTTGCCCGCTGACGAGCTACGTCCTCATCGGCTTCTCCCAGGGCGCGGTGATCGCAGGCGACATGGCCAGTGACATCGGCAACGGCCGCGGCCCGGTCGACGAGGATCTTGTGCTCGGCGTGGCATTGATCGCCGACGGACGACGCCAGGCGGGCGTCGGGCAGGACATCGGCACCAACCCGGAGGGCCAGGGCGCGGAGATCACCCTGCAGGAGGTGCCGACGCTGTCGGCCTTGGGTCTGACGATGACGGGACCGCGGCCCGGCGGGTTCGGGTTGCTCAACAACCGCACGTATGAGATCTGCGCGGCGGGCGACCTCATCTGTTCCGCGCCGGAGTCCGCTTTCAACATCACCCAGCTGCCGAAGACGCTCGAGGTGCTCAGCGGCGGCGCCGGCCAGCCCGTCCACGCGATGTACGCCACGCCGCAGTTCTGGAATCTCGACGGACAATCGGCTCCTGCGTGGACACTGAACTGGGCGCGGGGCCTGATCGATAACGCTCCGCATCCAAAACATGGCTGACATGTGACCGGACCGATTTGGCCAGCGACAAGGCGGTCCCTTAACATTAAGAGAAAACTAAGAGTGACTAGCGACGGCTGATCTGAAAGACCTGGTCAGACCTTCGTTTGAGCTTGCGCGGTCTCAGACTGCGGCGCCCCGCGGGTACGCGCGGCTCACGATGAGTGGCTTCGACAGGAGACTTAGATGGGGTTCCATAACCCGTTCCTCAAAGATGGACTGATCAAATTCCCCGACAACGGGAGCGTGGTCAAGCACGTCGAGAAATGGGCCAAGGTTCGTGGCGACAAGGTCGCCTACCGGTTCCTCGACTTCTCCGTTGAACGCGACGGCGTGGCGCGCGAGCTGAACTGGGCCGACTTCGGCGCGCGCAACCGTGCAGTCGCCGCCCGATTGCAACAGGTCACCCAGCCGGGCGACCGAGTGGCGATCCTCTGCCCGCAGAACCTCGAGTACGTCGTCGCGATGTACGGCACGCTCTACTCCGGCCGCATCGCAGTGCCGCTGTTCGACCCTTCTGAACCCGGCCACGTCGGCCGCCTGCACGCCGTGCTCGACGACTGCCAGCCGTCGGCCATCCTCACCACCACCGAGTCGGCGGAGGGTGTGCGCAAGTTCTTCCGCAGCAGGCCCGCCAAGGAACGTCCGCGCGTCATCGCCGTCGACGCGGTGCCAAACGAGGTCGGTGGCACCTGGGTGCCGGTCGACGTCACCGCCGAGACGATCGCCTATCTGCAGTACACGTCCGGATCGACTCGCATCCCCACGGGTGTGCAGATCACCCACCTCAACCTGGCCACCAACATCGTCCAGATCATCGAGGCGCTCGACGGCGAGGAGGGCGACCGCGGGGTCTCGTGGCTGCCGTTCTTCCACGACATGGGCCTTATCACGGCCATGCTGGCGCCGATGATCGGCCACTACATCACCTTCATGACCCCGGCGGCGTTCGTACGCAGGCCTGGCCGGTGGCTACGGGAAATGTCCCGCAAGCCCGACGACACCGGCGGGGTGATCTCGGTGGCGCCGAACTTCGCCTTCGACCATGCCGCCGCCCGCGGCCTGCCGAAGGACGACGAGCCGCCTCTGGATCTGTCCGTCGTCAAGTGCATCCTGAACGGCAGCGAGCCCATCTCTGCGGCCACCGTGCGCAGGTTCAACGAGGCGTTCACCCCGCACGGCTTCAAGCCGCAGGCCATCAAGCCGTCATACGGGCTGGCCGAGGCCACGCTGTTCGTGTCGACCACTCCGATGGGCGATCACCCGCGGATCATCTCCGTCGACCGTGACGCGCTGAACACCGGCACCTTCGTCGAGGTGCCCGACGATTCACCCCGTGCCGTTGCGCAGGCCGGCGCGGGCAAAGTGGGTGTCGCCGAGTGGGCCGTCATCGTCGATGCGGAGTCCGCCACGGAACTCCCCGACGGCCAGATCGGCGAAGTCTGGATCAGCGGCCAGAATATGGGCACCGGCTACTGGGGCAAGCCGGAGGAGACGGTCGAGACTTTTCAAAACATCCTCAAGTCGCGGACCAATCCGTCGCACGCCGAGGGCGCGACCGACGACGCGACGTGGGTGCGCACTGGTGACTACGGCGCCTACCACGACGGTGAGCTGTTTATCACCGGCCGAGTAAAGGATCTGGTCATCATCGACGGCCGCAACCACTATCCGCAGGACCTCGAGTACTCGGCGCAGGAGGCGACCAAGGCGCTGCGTGTCGGGTATGTGGCCGCGTTCTCGGTGCCGGCGAACCAGCTGCCGGACGACGTGTTCGCGAACGCCCACGCCGGCCTCAAGCGCGACCCCGAGGACACCTCTGAGCAGCTGGTGATCGTCGGTGAGCGGGCGCCGGGGACACACAAGCTGGACCAGGCCCCGATCGCCGACGACATCCGCGCTGCGATTGCGGTGCGTCACGGCGTCACCGTGCGTGACGTGCTGCTGACCCCCGCCGGCGCGATTCCGCGGACCTCGAGCGGCAAGATCGGCCGCCGCGCCTGCCGGGCGGCCTACCTCGATGGCAGCCTGCGCAGCGGGAAGGTCGCCAACGACTTCCCCGACGAGACAGACTGACGGTTCACTGAAACTGAAAATGACTGAGACACAGAATAATTCGCACGAGCCCGCGCAGGATGTCGCCGACGGATCGGCTCAGGAGATCGAGCAGGCGCGTACCGACCTGACGGTCAACGAGATGCGCCAGTGGCTGCGCAACTGGATCGCCAACGCCACCGGCCAGTCGCCCGACGCGATCAACGACTCCACGCCCATGGTCGAACTGGGCCTGTCGTCGCGTGACGCGGTCGCGATGGCCAGCGACATCGAGGACCTCACCGGGGTGACGCTGACGGCGACGGTCGCCTTCCGCCATCCGACCATCGAGTCGCTGGCGACGGTCATCGTCGAGGGCGAGCCCGAGGTCGACATGTCCGACAGCGGCGAGGATTGGTCGCGCACTCGCGAGGTCGACGACATCGCAATCGTGGGCATCGCCACCCGGCTCCCCGGCGATATGAACACCCCCGACGAGACGTGGCAGGCGCTGCTGGAAGGCCGCGACGCGATCACGGACCTGCCCGAGGGCCGCTGGGAGGAATTCCTCGGAGAACCGCGGATCGCCGAGCGGGTCGCCAAGGCCCGCACCCGCGGCGGATACCTCTCCGACATCAAGGGGTTTGACGCCGAGTTCTTCGCGCTGTCGAAGATGGAGGCCGACAACATCGATCCGCAGCAGCGGATGGCGCTGGAGCTGACGTGGGAGGCGCTGGAACATGCGCGCATCCCGGCGTCGAGCCTGCGCGGCGAGCGCGTCGGCGTGTACGTC
Organism: Mycobacterium sp.; assembly: GCF_035697385.1. Lineage (GTDB taxonomy): Bacteria > Actinomycetota > Actinomycetes > Mycobacteriales > Mycobacteriaceae > Mycobacterium. Next base: position 42,140 of record NZ_DASSCY010000146.1, read on the forward strand.
GGGTCGACGAACAACGACTATCAGTTCCTTGCCGTGGCCGACCCCACGACGGCGCACCCGTACGCCATCACCGGCACCACGAGCTCGATCATCGCCAACCGGGTGTCGTACTTCTACGATTTCCGCGGCCCGTCGATGACCATCGACACCGCATGCTCGAGCTCGCTGGTCGCCGCACACCAAGGCGTGCAGGCGCTGCGGTCCGGCGAAGCCGACGTCGCACTCGTCGGCGGCGTGAATGCACTGATCACTCCGCTGGCGACCATCGGGTTCGACGAAGTCGGCGGCGTGCTGGCCTCCGACGGCCGAATCAAGTCGTTCTCGCAGGACGCCGACGGTTACGCCCGTTCCGAGGGCGGCGGCATGCTGGTGCTCAAGCGGGTCGCCGATGCCCGGCGTGACGGTGACGAGATTCTCGCGGTCATCGCGGGTAGCGCGATCAACCACGACGGCCGGTCCAACGGCATGCTGGCGCCGAACCCCGACGCACAGGCCGAGGTGCTGCGCAAGGCGTACAAGGACGCGGGGATCAACCCGCGCGATGTCGACTACATCGAAGCGCACGGCACCGGCACCATTCTTGGCGACCCGATCGAGGCCGACGCGCTGGGCCGCGTCGTCGGCAGGGGCCGTCCCGCCGACAAGCCAGCGCTGCTGGGCGCGGTGAAATCCAATGTGGGGCACCTGGAGTCGGCCGCGGGCGCCGCGAGCCTGGCCAAGATGACGCTGGCGTTGCGCAACGACAAGCTTCCGCCGTCGATCAACTATGCCGGGCCCAACCCGTACATCGACTTCGAGAACGTGCGGCTGAAGGTCGCCGACACCGTCACCGATTGGCCCCGCTACAGCGGCCACGCCATCGCCGGTGTGTCCGGCTTCGGCTTCGGCGGCGCCAACGCGCACATGGTGCTGCGTGAGGTGCTCCCTTCGGATCTCGTCGATCCAGAACCCGAATCCGAGCCCGTCGCCGAGTCCTCAAAGACGTCCGAAGCCGACGCCGTGTATGTCGGCGGCGTCCGGATGGACGAGTACGGCGAGTTCATCGAGTCCGCAGAAGATGGAGCCGAGGAACCAGGCCACGCGGTCGCCGTGGACGATGAGCCGGAACTGCCCGGCCTCACCGACGAGGCGAAGCGTCTCCTGGAGATCGCGCGTGAAGAGCTCGAGGCGTCCGAACAACCCACCCCGGTTGTGCCGCTTGCTGTTTCAGGATTCCTGACCTCACGCAAGAAGGCCACCGCCGCTGAGCTGGCCGACTGGATCGACAGCCCGGAGGGTCGGGCGTCGTCGCTGGAGTCGATCGGCCGCTCGCTGTCGCGGCGCAACCACGGCCGTTCGCGCGCGGTGGTGCTGGCCCACGACCACGACGAGGCCATCAAGGGTCTGCGCGCGGTCGCGGAGGGCAAGCAGAGCCCGAACGTATTCAGCGCGGACGGTCCGGTCACCAATGGACCCATCTGGGTGCTGGCGGGTTTCGGTGCGCAGCACCGCAAGATGGCCAAGAGCCTGTATCTGCGCGACGACACCTTCGCCGAGTGGATCAACAAGGTCGACGCGCTGGTCCAGGACGAGCGCGGCTATTCGGTGGTCGAGTTGATCCTCGACGACTCGCAGGACTACGGCATCGAGACCACCCAGACGGTGATCTTCGCTATCCAGATCGCGCTCGGTGAGCTGCTCAAGTCGCACGGCGCCAAACCCGCTGCGGTGGTTGGGCAGTCGCTGGGCGAGGCCGCCGCGGCTTACTTCGCCGGTGGCTTGTCACTGGGCGATGCCACCCGCACAATCTGCTCCCGCGCACACCTGATGGGCGAGGGCGAGGCGATGCTGTTCGGCGAGTACATCCGGCTGATGGCGCTCGTCGAATACTCCGCCGACGAGATCGAGACGGTGTTCTCGGATTTCAAAGACCTCGAGGTGTGCGTGTACGCCGCGCCGAATCAGACGGTCATCGGCGGCCCACCGGATCAGGTGGACGCGATCATCGCGCGCGCCGAATCGGAGGGGAAGTTCGCCCGCAAGTTCCAGACCAAGGGCGCCAGCCACACCCAGCAGATGGACCCACTGCTCGGTGAGCTGGCCGCCGAACTGCAGGGCATTGAGCCGCATCCGCTCACCACCGGCTATTTCTCGACCGTGCACGAGGGCAGCTACATCCGGCCCGGCGGCGAGCCGATCCACGGTGTGGACTACTGGAAGAAGGGGCTGCGGCACAGCGTCTACTTCACGCACGGCATCCACAACGCCGTCGACAACGGGCACACCACATTCCTCGAGCTGGCTCCGAACCCGGTGGCGCTCATGCAGGTCGGCCTGACGACGGCCGCGGCCGGGCTGCACGATGCGCAGTTGATCGCCACGCTCGCCCGCAAGCAGGACGAAGTCGACTCGATGATCAGCGCGATGGCGCAGCTGTACGTGTACGGTCACGATCTCGACTTCCGCACGCTCTTCCCGCGGCGATCTTCCGGGCTGGCTGGTGCGTTGGACTTCGCGAACATCCCGCCGACCCGCTTCCGGCGCAAGCCGCACTGGCTGGACGCGCGCTTCACCGGCGACGGTTCGGTGATGATTCCCGGCACGCATGTCGCGATGCCGGACGGCCGCCACGTCTGGGAATTCGCACCCAAGGGCCAGCAGGATCTCGGCGCACTGGTGAAAGCCGCTGCGGCGCAGGTCCTTCCCGACGCCAAGCTGACGGCGTTCGAGCAGCGCGCGGTGCCCGGCGAGGGCGCACGGCTGGTGACGACGCTGACGAGGCATCCCGGTGGGGCCACTGTGCAGGTGCACGCCCGCATCGACGAGTCCTTCACCCTCGTGTACGACGCGATCGTCACCCGCGGCGGTGCAGCCACCGCACTGCCAACGGCGGTCGGCGCCGGCATTGTGGTCGCGGAGGCCGTCACACCACAGCCCGTCGAGGAAGAAGACGACGCAGAGATTTTGCAGGACAACCTGACTCAGGGCGCGAACTTGGGTGCGGGCTTTGCGAAGTGGTCGCCCGATACGGGCGAGACGGTGCACGATCGCCTTGCCGCGATCGTCGGCGGCGCGATGGGCTACGAGCCCGAGGACCTGCCGTGGGAGGTGCCGCTGATCGAACTGGGCCTGGACTCGTTGATGGCGGTGCGGATCAAGAACCGCGCCGAGTACGACTTTGACCTACCGCCGATCCAGTTGACCGCGGTTCGGGACGCGAACCTGTTTGCCGTCGAGAAGCTCATCGAGTATGCGATCGAGCATCGGGACGAGGTCGAGCAACTGCACGAGCATCAGCAGACGCTGACGCCCGAACAGATCGCTGCCGAGCAGGCCGCGGTGCTCAGCGGCGCCAACCCGGCGACGGTTGCGGTCGCCGCGCCGGATCCGCAGGCCGAGCCGGAAGCCCAATCAGACATTCCGCCGCCGCCGACCGACCCCTCGGGTCCGGGCATTCCGCCGCCGCCAACGAATCCGGCCGGCCCGGAACAGACCAAGACCGCGGCCGCCGTCGCGGACGTACTGAGCCAGCAGGCCGTCACCGATGCGCTCGGTGCCGATGTGCCACCGCGTGAAGCCGCCGAACGCGTGACGTTCGCGACGTGGGCCATCGTCACCGGCAAGTCACCGGGTGGCGTCTTCAATGCCCTGCCGGAGATCGACGACGAAACCGCAGAGAAGCTGGCGCAACGGCTTTCGGAGCGCGCAGAGGGTCCCATCACCGCGGAGGACGTGAAGACTGCGCCGACCATCGAGGCGTTGGCCACCGTCGTGCGTGAGCATCTCGAGTCCGGCCAGATTGATGGTTTCGTGCGGATCCTGCGCGCACCCCAAGAAGGGGCGAACAAGAACCCGGTTTTCGTGTTCCACCCGGCAGGCGGGTCGACCGTCGTGTACGAGCCGCTGATGAAGCGGCTGCCTGCGGACATCCCGGTGTACGGCATCGAACGGGTCGAGGGCTCGATCGAGGAGCGCGCACGCGAGTACGTGCCGAAGCTGCTGGAGATGCAGGGCAATGGGCCGTTCATCTTGGCCGGCTGGTCGCTGGGCGGGGCGCTGGCTTACGCCTGCGCGGTCGGGCTAAAACGGGCCGGTGCCGATGTGCGGTTCGTCGGGCTGATCGACGCGGTGCGCCCGAGCGAGGAGATCCCCCAGACCAAGGAGGAGACCCGCGCACGCTGGGACCGCTACGCCCGCTTCGCCGAGCGGACGTTCAACGTCGAGATCCCTGAGATCCCCTACGAGGAGCTCGAGAAGCTCGACGACGAGGGCCAGGTGAAGTTTGTGCTCGACATCGTCAGCCAGAGCGGGGTGCAGATCCCTGGCGGCATCATCGAGCACCAGCGCGCGTCGTATCTGGATCAGCGAGCCATCGACACGGCGGAGATCGAGCCGTACGACGGGCATGTCACCCTGTACATGGCCGACCGCTATCACGACGATGCGATGTACTTCGAACCGCGCTACGCGACCCGCAAGCCGGACGGCGGTTGGGGCCAGTACGTGTCCGAACTGGAAGTGGTGCCCATCGGGGGCGAGCACATCCAGGCGATCGACGAGCCGTACATTGCCAAGGTCGGCGCCCACATGAGCGAGGCGATCAACCGCATCGACGCCGAGGAGAAGCAGGCGAAGTGACCAACAGAACCACCGCGGCACTGCTCGCAGAACTCCGCGAAAAGCTGGAGCTGGCAAAGGAACCCGGTGGTGAGAAGGCCATCGCCAAGCGGGAGAAGAGGGGCATACCTAGCGCCCGCGCCCGCATCTATGCGCTCGTCGATCCCGGTAGCTTCCTCGAAATCGGTGCGCTGGCCAAGACACCGGGTGATCCCGACGCGCTCTACGGCGACGGCGTGGTCACCGGGCACGCCACTATCGACGGTAGGCCGGTCGGTGTGTTCAGCCACGACCAGACGGTGTTCCAGGGCTCGGTGGGCGAGATGTTCGGCCGCAAGGTCGCCAAGCTGATGGAGTGGGTGGCGATGGTCGGTTGCCCGATCATCGGCATCAACGACTCGGCCGGGGCCCGCATCCAGGACGCGGTGACTTCGTTGGCCTGGTACGCCGAACTGGGCCGCCGCCACGAGATGCTTCGTGGCCTGGTGCCCGAGATCTCGCTGATCTTCGGCAAGTGCGCTGGGGGAGCGGTGTATTCGCCGATCCAGACGGATCTGGTGGTCGCGGTACGCGACCAGGGCTACATGTTCATCACCGGGCCGGACGTGCTCAAGGACGTCACCGGCGAAGACGTCACGATGGAGGAACTCGGCAGCGCAGATAACCAAGCGCGCTACGGCAACATCCACCAGGTCGTCGAATCCGAAGCGGCAGCTTTCCAGTACGTGCGCGACTACCTGAGCTTCCTGCCCGCCAACACATTTGACGACCCGCCGATCGTCAACCCCGGTCTGGAGCCGGAGATCACGCCGCACGATTTGGAGCTGGACTCGATCGTGCCGGACAGCGACAACATGGCCTACGACATGATGGAGATCCTGTTACGGATCTTCGACGACGGCGATGTATTCCAGGTCGGCGAGCAGCGCGGTCCGGCGATGATCACGGCGTTCGCCCGAGTGGACGGCCGCCCGGTAGGGGTGATCGCCAACCAGCCGATGCACATGTCGGGCGCGATCGACAACGAGGCGTCCGACAAGGCGTCCGCGTTCATCAGGTTCTGCGATTCGTTCAACACGCCGCTGGTGTTCGTCGTCGACACCCCCGGCGCCATGCCGGGCGTCGAGCAGGAGAAGGGTGGCATCATCAAGCGCGGCGGCCGCTTTTTCAACGCCGTCGTCGAGGCAGATGTGCCGAAGGTGACGATCACCGTGCGCAAGTCATACGGCGGTGGTTACGCCGTGATGGGATCGAAGCAGTTGACCGCCGACCTGAACTTCGCCTGGCCGACGGCCCGCATCGCGGTGATCGGCGCGGAGGGTGCCGCGCAGCTGCTAGTGAAGCGTTTCCCCGACCCGACCGCGCCCGAGGTGCAGAAGATCCGTGCCGACTTCATCGAGGGCTACAACGCCAATCTTGCGACGCCGTGGATCGCCGCCGAGCGGGGCTACATCGACGGCGTGATCCAACCGCACGAGACGCGGTTGCTGCTGCGTAAGTCAATGCGGCTGTTGCGCGACAAGCAGATCAGCCGCGTCCAGCGCAAGCACGGCCTGACACCGATCTAATTCCCGCAAACACGCACGCTCGGGCGTTGTGCAGGCTTGGATATTGACGTGTCCAACCATTTCACCGGGCTGAGCCTCGGACCGCCGCTGGGTGATCAGCGGCTGGATCTCTGCGATCTGTACGCCTTCCGATCACCCGCCGATCCCACGCGCACCGTGCTGATCCTGAACGCCAATCCGAACGCCGATGCGCTGCACCCCGATGCCATCTACCGGCTGGCCATCGATAACGACGGAGACCTCCGCAACGACATCGCGTTCAGCTACGTGTTCTCCGAACCCGTCGACGGGAAGCAGACCGTCGACGTGTTCCTGGCCACCGGAGACGACGCCGAATCCCCGGAAGCCATCGGCGACAAGATCTTCGAAGCGGTCGAGGTCTCGTTCGGGCCGGTACCCAACATCACGCAGTCGGATAGCGTCACGTTCTTCGCCGGTGCTCGCAGCGACGCATTCTTCTTCGACTACGAGGGCATCAAGAACCTATTCGACACCTCGGGCGGGCGGAACTTCACCGCACCACATCTCGGCGGGGAATCGCCATGGACAGGCGAAGATTCGAACACCACAGCCAACGTCTTCTCGACGGTGCTGGAACTCCCCACCGCCGAACTCGGTGCGAGCCCCGACATCCGCATCTGGGGCCGGTGCAGTCTGCGCCGCGACGGCAAGCTCGAACATGTGGATCGGGCCGGTCACCCGTCGGTGAGTAGCTTCTTCAACACCGACGACACCAAGCTGGAGTACAACGCGAGCGAGCCGATCCACGACCGCGAACGGTGGATCGCGCAATTCATTCACCTCATGGGACACACCGGCGGCTACTCACACGACGAAGCGATCGAGGCGATCGACAACGAAGGCACCCTGCCCGATATGTTGACCTACAACCCGTCCAAACCGGCGAAGTACCCGAATGGGCGGGTGTTCACCGATGATGTGATCGACTACCGGCTGGCGTTCCTGACCAAGGGCGACTGCCCTCCGACGGGCCTGAGCCCGCACACCGACACGCTGCGCGAATTTCCCTACCTGGGCACACCGCACTGATGGTCTTGCGCCGCTGAGTACGATGCGCGCATGCCGCTAGCCGACGGGCAGGTGATCGCCGGGTACACCATCCTGCGGTCGCTCGGTGCTGGCGGGATGGGCGAGGTGTATCTAGCCCAGCATCCCCGGCTGCCGCGCCGCGACGCGCTCAAGGTGCTGCCTGCTTCGGTGAGTACCGACGACGAGTACCGCCAACGGTTCAACCGGGAAGCAGATATCGCGGCGACGTTGTGGCACCCCCACATCGTCGAGGTCCATGACCGGGGCGAAGTCGATGGCCAGCTGTGGATCTCGATGGACTATGTCGAGGGCACCGATGCGGGGCGCCTGCTCGCCGAGCGGCACCCCTCGGGTATGCCGCCAGAGGACGTGGTGCGCATCGTGACGGCGATCGCCGACGCGCTCGACTACGCGCATACACGTGGACTGTTGCATCGCGACGTCAAACCCGCCAACCTTCTGATCGCCGACACCGGCAGTGATGGTGAACGAATCATGTTGGCGGACTTCGGAATAGCCCGCTGTATTGATGACTCCGCCGGTTTGACCGGAACGAACATGACGGTGGGAACCGTTGCCTACGCCGCGCCGGAGCAGTTGACCGGCGCAGCGATCGACGGCCGGGCCGACCAGTATGCACTGGCGGCCACCGCGTTTCAGTTGCTCACCGGTGCGCCCCCGTTCCACCACTCCAACCCCGCGGTTGTCATCAGCCAACACCTCACCGCCGTGCCACCGCCTATCGGATCCCGCCGTCCCGAGTTGTCGGGTCTCGGACCGGTCTTCGACAAGGCGCTCGCCAAGTCCCCGGATGGCCGGTACGACAAGTGCATCGATTTCGCACGGGCACTTGCACATCGAATCGGCATGCCGGAGCAGGAGGCCGGCGGCTCTGATGCGACGATGCTGGCACAGTCCGCGTCCGGGCCTAAGCACTCGAAGCAATCAGCGCCGCAGCGTCGCAAGTGGGTCGTTCCGGTCGCCGCCGCGCTCTCGCTGATCGCCGTCGCCGCAATCGTTTTCGTGGTCGTCGACCGCCTGCGTGACGATTCGGCAGAGGCCGAGCCGCAGCCGCCGGGAGCCGTCGCCCTGCCGGTGGTTGTCGTCGGCGCGGACTGCGCAACGCTGGGCGCGGCGGGCATCACCGACGGCGGGGCGCCCGCCTACTGTGCCCACCTGCCGACCGTCGACAAGACGATCTGGTCGCTGTATCCGGGCAAAATCTCCAGCCCGACAGTCACTCCCGGTGCAGGCGAAGAGGTGTATCCGTCGGAGACCGAGTCGCCTGTCCTGGTGTGCATGGAGCAGACCGGCCGGAGCAGGCTCGATTGCCATAACGACATCCTGCAGAGCAATGCAGGCTAGATCGGCGGCAACTCCAGCCAGTCGTCGACTATGAATGCGTCGCCGCGCGCGACCACCGTCGCGCCGCTGTGGCCCGGGTAGTGAGCGGGTATCACCGCGGCACGCCGGCGTGAGGTTTCGGTGAGTATCCGCTTGCGCGTCACCGCGGCCGCCGCGAAGTCCTCGTCCCACGCGCACGGATCCAGCGGGCGGTCCAGCTGGATGGGGCAGTGCGTCAGGTCCCCGACGAACACCGCGGGCTTGCCCGCGTCCAGCCACACCACAGACGATCCCGGAGTGTGCCCCGGCGCAGGGCGAAGCCACAGCGACTCGCTGAGTTGATGGTCGTCGGACCACAACTCGATCTGGTCCTCTACCGGAGAAACGCTGTCCGAGAACAGCGTTCGGACATGCCGCAGCAGTGATTCGTCATCCTCGGTCTGCGGCGCCTTGCGTTGTACCGGACCGTCCGGCTCGAAGTGCCGGTAGTCCGCCTCGGGCATCAGATAACGGGCGTTCGGAAACGTGGGCACCCATGCGTCGTCGCCGTCGCGCATGGTGTTCCAGCCGATGTGGTCGAAATGCAGGTGGGTGTTGACGACGACGTCGACGGTCTCCGGATCGACAACGCTGCGCAAGGCCGCCAGGAAGTCGGTCTGCAGATTGTCCAGCACGGCCATTCGCGGGCGGGACTTGTGGTTGCCTGCGCCGGTGTCGACCAGGACGGTAAGTCCGTCGACCTCGACCACCCAGGTCTGCAGTGCGAGGCGCCAGCCCTCGTCGTTCCAGAAGGTCGGCGTGAATTCGTTTGTTTCGCGCCATGCTTCGGCGGGCGTCTGCGGGAACACTGACAGAGGTAGGTCGTCGACCTGCCACTCGATCACGCGGGTGACGACGGCGTTGCCGAACCGGATGTGGTCCATAGCGTCAGGCTAAACGACCGCGAACGCGTCGACCTCGATCAAGTACTCGGGCCGCGACAGCGTCTGCACTCCCAACAGGGTGTCGGCTGGTTTGTGGTCGCCGAACACCGCCACGCGTGCTTCCTCGATGGCCTGCAAGTATTCGGGCCGGTAGCCGACGACGTAGATCGTGATCTTCGCAACCTGATCGGGCGCCGCACCGCCTGCGGCTAGCGCACGGCCGACGTTGGTGAACACCTGCCGTGCCTGGGCCGCCAGGTCACCTTCGCCGACAAGGTTGCCATTCTCGTCTTCGGGTTCTTGACCGGCGATGAACACCAGCCTGCTTCCCGTCGCCACGACAACATGCGAGTACGTCGGGGGCGTGGGCAGATCAGGCGGATTGATGCATTCCAGCGTCACCGATTCACCGTAGTCGGGTCGTAGCACGATCCGCGGAATAGTCAGACGATTTGGAATGTAGGCCAGCTCGCAATGTACACAGGAAGGCAGTTATTCACAGTTCACGCTCATATCGGCTTGCACTGTCCCATTGCGTTGTGCTGCCGAGTCATCATGGCCGCGATGTCGAAAAGGAAGGCGGCTATTCAGAGTGAGTGGCGTGCTGTGGATGTTGTGCCTATTGGCATTCTTTTCTGCCATCAAGTCGATCACCGCAATCGCGATTGCGTTGCATGGGGTGCCGTCTTGCGAACGAGCGGACGTGCTACGCGGCCTAGCCGGATGCATTCAGCCGAGAGGTATGTTGCGGCGCCTACCGTGCCAAGATTGCAACCAGGGTTGCGATACCTCGTGATCCACAGCCCTGACTGCAATCTCGCGAGAAGAGTTACGGCTTGATGCGGATGTGGCCCGGCGAGTACAGCCCGCTGTGCGTCGCGGTGCCAAAATCCAGAGTCGCAGGCTCGGCGTCGACGATCGTGTCGAACTTGCGCAGTGAACCCCAGTCGCGGCCCCAGTCCTGCGAGAGATACGACGCCATCACATGCGCCCTCAGCAGCAGGTCGCTGATGCCGAGCAGGCCGCCGTTGATGCCGTCCTGCCAGGTGTCGGTGTCCTTCTTCTTGGCGTTGTAGTCGGGAGTGATCCGGAACTTGGGAATCTGGGTGACGCCGTTGGCGTGCAGCATCGGCTGCTGGCACGGGAACGCCAGCCCCACCGCCCAGTCCATCAGCACCGGCTGCTCGGAGCCGACGTACTCCTGCACCGACCGCAGTTCCGGTACGCGTGGCGGCGTTACGGCCACCCAGTCGCCCTGTGTCAGCGACAGGTCCTCGACGACCAGCCGCACCGCGACCGCGTCGGCAGGAATCTGTGCACGGGGATACCGCAGGTTGCGCCACGACGGGATCGGCCCCAGGTCGAAGGGCACCAACCGGCCCGCAGGCACCGGCGCGCCGTCCGGCCCGCGCCGCGCATACTCCAATTCCACCGGCTGGCCCTCGGTTCGGCCGTTGAACACGCTGTCACCGGTGATCACCCCTGCGGCGGTGACGACCACAAGCGGGTGCGCGTCATCGGGTGCAGGCAGCTCGTACCACGCGGACGTCAGGCGGCTCTGCTGCTGCGGACCCTCGGCGTAGCTGCCCGCCATCGGAACCCGCGCTGGGTCCAGCCCGTACGGCAGCGGCACCGTCGACCCGTTGACACCCGGCGTGCGCAGCTTCGTCGGCGCGTCCCAGTCGTAGTCGGTACCCGGCGTCGGCAGCGAGATCCGAATCGTCTCGGCGACAATCTTTTCGGGCACACCACTAGGTGTAAAGCCCACCGGTCCGACGCCACCGAGTGGGCCAAGCGGACCGTAGTCGCCGGGTAGCGGAGTCAGGAAGCCGTCGTTGGTGTCGGGTTCGACGAGCACGTCGTCGGCCAGCCCGCAGCCCCCGGTGAACGACCGCAGGTTGGCCCAGGCGTTGGAGTATGTCGGGTACTGGCGCACGATGCCGGCGATCATCGAGCCCACGAACACCACCACCATGAACCCCGCGGTGAGTGGGATGGGTGCCGCGGTCAATGCCCGTGCGATCCGGCCCTCGCCATGGGTTCGGGATGTGAAGTGCAGCCACGCCGCATAGACCGCGGTGATCGCGAACAGCGCGAAAAATACTGTGCTGACGGTGATTCCGCCGATCTTGGGCATCGCGTTGTTGAACGGCACGCCGTAGCTGGAGACGTACCACCAGCCGTTGGTGGTGGCGAAGCACAACGCCAGCAGGAAGAACACCGCCGCGAGGAACGCCATCCGGTTGCGCGACCATCGCAGCACCTTCGGTGACACCAGGACCGTGGCCAGTGCCGCCATCGCTGCGCCGACGGCCGCGAACAGACCGAAGTGATGCACCCACTTGGTCGGGGTGAACATCAGGAAGAACACCGTGCCGAAGATGACGCCCATCAACCGCCACGCAGGCCCGCGCGCAACCCCGGGAATCCGCTTGCGCCGCAACATGATGAACATCGACGCGAACAACGACAAGGCGGTGATCAGGAATCCGAACCGCCGCGACAGCGAGCCGTCGACCGTCGGCAGAATCAGGTAGTAGTACCGCAGGTTCTCGGTGTACCACTCCTGATTAGGGCCGATGTCGGTGCGAATCCGGGTGGCCTCCAACACCGTGGCAAACGTCTGGTCGAAGAAGATCACCGTCAGCACCACGGTGCCTGCGGCCAGCAGCGGTGCCACCAACGGCCAGGTACCGACGATGCGGTGCCGCCGCACCAGGATTCGCAGGATGGGCCGGCCGCCGGCGAGCAGCGCCGCCACGGCGATTAGACCCGTCGGCTGGATGCCGAGTGTGAACGACGCGGCGACGATCGCCAGTGCGGCGGGTGTCAAGCGACCCGAGATGATGGCGCGTTCGATCAGCACGTAGGTGATCAGTGCACCGGTCGCGATCTGGCCCTCCGGCCGCAGACCGTTGTTGAACGGCATCCACGCCGCGAGCAGCACCAGCCCTGCCGCCCACAGCGCGGGCTTACTCGCCGCGACAGCAGGGCCCAGTCGGGGCAGCACTTCGCGAGAAAGCAACAGCCAGCACACGATTCCGCACACGAGATCGGGCAGCCGCATCCAGATGCTGGCGTCGCTCACGCTCGTCATCAGCGCCAGCAGGTTGTAGTACCAGCCGAACGGGTCCTCGGGACTGCCGAACCAGCGGAAGTAGTTCGACATGTAGCCGGCATGCCCGGCGACCCTGGCCATGCCGAGGATGTAGCCGTCGTCCGACGAGTTGGCGCCGATGACATGCCACGCAAGGAATCCACCGACCACGGTGACGTCGGTCGCGGTGAATGTGCGCCAGCGTTGCGGGATCAGCCGGTGCATCCGCCTGCCGTCGAGCCGGTCCAGCCGCCACAGCGCGAGCAGGGCGAGGACTGTCGACAGGATCGCCAGCACCATCGCGGCCAGCTTCAAAGGTGTTGGCTGGGTGGAGAATCGGGTGTCGATGACCGCAGAGACGGACAGGCCCGGCGGCGCAGGTCCGGTTAGGTCGGTGAACACCCCGACGATCGCGGGTCGCAGGTTCGGATCGGCGAACCCGGTGCGCTGTTCCTTACCCGTGGTGGGGTCGGTCAGCCCGACGAATGTCGCGAAAGTGCCTGCCTCCGAGGATGTGATCTCGATACTGGAACACCCTGGGGCACCTCCGCCGCCAATGACGCGTGACCTCGGCACACTCGCCACCACGACGTTGCGGTCGGTGATGTCAACGCGCTGGCTGGAGACGTTGACGAATAGCGACTGCAGGGCCGCCTGCTTGCCGTTCTTCGGCGCCGTACCGAGCACCATGCCGCCACGGGGCGGCATCGTCCGAATCACCTCGCACGGCACCGTCACGTTCATCGTCACCGGCGTCTGCGTAATCAGCGGCGCCGTAACGTTATTGAGTTGACCGCTCTGCGGCCATTCTAGCGTCGCGGTGGTCTGGACCACCGGCAGCAGCGGCGTCGCCACCGACAACACGAACCCGAGCAGGCCCGCGATCGTCGCCACCCATCGTGCGACCTTCACATCGCGCACCGCGTCCCGGCTGACGGTGGCCGTCATGGCAGTGCCCTGATCGGTCCACTGCGGCTCCAGCCGAACACTCGCGCCGAGCCTTGGTCGATAACGGCGTTGGGCGCCTGCGACTCCGGCACCACGCGGTCGTAGCGCTCGATCGAGCCCCAGTCGCGGTACCAGTCGTCACGCAGATATGTCGGAACCGCAGATGTGCGCAACAGCGCCTGGATGAACAGGAACGGGCCGCCGTCCTCGGCGGACTGCCACATGTTCGACGACGACACCAGCTGTTTGAAGTAGGGCATGATGCGGAACTGCGGCAGTTCGGCGACTCCGAGGTGTTCGGAGAACGGACGCTGGCACGGGAAGTTCGCGGCGGTGGCGATGTCCATCATCACCGGTGTCTGCGAGCCGAGGAACTGCTGCGCGGTCTCCAACACGGGCGCGCGGGGCGGGGTGAACGCGAACCACTGATCGGTGCTCAGGTTCGGGTCGTCGGCGACGATGCGTGCGACGTTGGCCTCCGGCGGCGCCCACGCCATCGGGAAACGCAGGTTGCGCCAAGCCTTTTGCGGGAAGATGTCGATCGGCTGCACATCACCAAGCGCCTGGTAGCTGCCGTCGGGACGGTGCACACCCCACTGAAGTTTGAGCGACTGGCCGTAGTTGAACGAGCCGTCCTCTTCGAAGTACCAGATCGCGCCCGCGGCGGTGACGGTCACCAGCGGGCGGTCGGGGGTTCTCGGCGGCAGCTGGTACCACGCTGAAGTGACCTTGGCGGCGACGGTGTTCTCGTCGTAGCTGCCCATCACCGGCGTGCGCTTGGGATCGAGACCGAACGGCAGGAAGACCCGCGACCCGTTGACGCCCTCGGGTCCGTAACCGCCGCCGGTGCCTGCCGCATAACCGATTCCGACATTCGGCTCGTTGGGGGAGCCGTCGGAGTTGACCAAACCGGGGTTGGCGGTGACCGGCTCGGCGGGCTCCAGGGTGTCGCTGACGCCGTTGGGTGTGAACCCGACCGGGTTCTCTCCGCCAAGCGGGCCGTACTCGCCGAACCGCTGGCCCGGAACCGGTTGCAGCAGACCGGCATTGGTGTCGCTTTCGACGAGCACGTCGTCGGCCATCGCGCAGCTGGTGGTAGACAGCCCAGACGTCAGCGCCGCTACGTTCGCCTTGGCGGTGGTGTAGACGGGATAGCGCTGCGCGGCGCCCTTTGCCATCGAACCCACCTCGAGGACCACCATGATGACCGCCACCACCAGCAGCGGCGTCGAGGCCAGCACCCGGTTACGCCGGGTGTTGGCCACCTCGACGTGGCCTGTGTAGTCCATCCGGTAGTGCAGCCAGCCCGCGAGCACGCCTGACACCATCGCCAGCGCAAGGAAGATGATGAGCACCGGGATTCCCGCGATCACCGGCTGCTTGTCGAACCACGGCACACCGTAGTTGCCGACGTAGAACCAGCCGTTGATACCCGAAGTCGCCCAAGCCAATACGAACAGCAGCGCGGTCACGTACAACGCGAGATTGCGGCGGCTGTGTAGGCCGACCCGCGCGAACGAGAACGCAGTGACGGCGCCAAGCGCACCGGCCAGCCCGGCGAAGGCGCCGAACTGCACCGCCCACTTCGTCGGCGTGAACGTCAGCAGCAGCAGCCCGATGGCGGTTGTCCCGATCAGCCGCCACACCGGGCCCTTCGCCATCCCGGGCACACCGCCTCGGCGCAGCAGCACCGCGAGCATCCCGAACACACACAGCAGCAGCACCAGCACGGCGAAGCGACGGGTCAGCGACGAGTCGACGCTGTCCTCGACCGTCAGGAAGTAGTAGCGCAGGAATTCCTGGTACCACGCGATGGTCGGGCCGACCACGTACTTGATGCGGGCGGACTCGGCGACGGTGGCCAGCGTCTGGTCACGGAACACGATGACGAAGATCAGCGATAGCGACGCGGCAAGCGTGGCCAACGGCGCGAGTAGTCCGTCGTCGCCCCGACGGATGCGGATGGTCCGCGCGATGGCCCGCGCGCCGACCAGCAGCGGGGCGAGCGCGATGAGGCCCTGTGGCGCCAGGGTGACGCTGAACATCGCCACGATGATCGCCAGAGCGGCCGGCCACAGTCGTCGGGTGCCGATCGCATTCTCGACAAGGATCCACGTGGCGATGGCGCCGAACGCGATCAGCGGTTCGGGCCGCAGGCCGTTGTTGAACGGCAGCCACGCGGCAAGGAACACCGCACCGGCCGTCCACGCGGCCACCCGGTTCATGGCGAGGCGGCGGCCAAGCCGGGGCAGCACGCAGCGGCTGATGATCAGCCATGTGCCGATCGCCGCCGCGGTGGCAGGCAGCCGCATCCACACGCCTGCCGTGCTGATCGACGCCATCTGCGCCAGCACGGACTGGTACCAGTCGAACGGCGCCTCGCTGGCCCCGAAGAAGCGGTAGTAGTTGGCGCTGTATCCCGCCTCGCCAGAGACCCTGGCGATGGTGAGGTTGTAGCCGTCGTCCGACGAGGTCGCGCCGATCAGATGCCACAGCAGGAGCGTGCCGATGACGCCGATGTCGGCAAGCCAGTGCGAAAACCCGACGCGCCAGAACCGTCGCCAGGAACGCGGGACTCGGCGTCCGCCTCGCCTGTCGAGCACCGCCAACGCCACGATCGACGCCACGACGCACGCGACGCCCAGCACCATCGCCGCGAGCTTGAGCGCGGTCGGGCTGGTGATGAACCGGGTGTCGATGTCGATGCGCGCCGACAAGCCCGGTTGCGCGGCCACCTCTAGGTCGGTGAAGACCCCGGCGATCTGCGGCTTCTTTTCCGTAGACAGGGTGCCGGCCGCGCCGGGTATGCCGACGAAATCGGCGCCAACCCCGCCCACGTTCGCCCAGATGTGCAACGTGCTGCACGCGCCGGAGGCCACGGCCGCGCGGGGTGCGACGGCCGCCACGGAGTCACGGAACGCGACGACGACGGTGTCCGCGTTGGCGCGGACGAACAGGCCGTTGCGGCTCGCCGCGATGCCCCCGGGCGGAATGGTCGAGAACACCAGTCCGCCCGCAGCTGGCACGGTGGCGATCGCCTGACATGGAATCGTGACGTCGAGAGCCAGTGGCGCACCGGAGACCAGCGGCGCGGTGACGTCGGTGACCAGCCCGTCCGCTCCAGGCGCCTGTGGCCACAGAATCGTGGCGGTGGTCTGTTTGACCGGCAGCAGCGGCACCAGGACGCACAGCAGCATTCCTGCAATGCCCGCGACGACGGCGATCAGGCGGGCGAACCGGTAGGTCCGCTCTTTGTCATCGCCGGGCACGAGCGTCGATGGTAGGCGACGTGGTTGTGCCCGCTGTTGATGCGGGGCCGCTCGGACGGAGCCGAGTGCGGACATAAGTCACGCGAAAGCGGGCGCAGCGTGCCTCAACCCCACACTCGTCGGTTGGGTCCTCACACTTAGTGGCGCAGCGGCGCCGGGCTCCACAGGCCGCTACGCGTCGCCGAACCGAGATCCAGGCGTGCCGGTTCCGCGTTCTGGTAGTACGGCGTGAACTGCTGAAGCGCGCCCCAGTCGCGGAACCAGTCGTCGCGCAGATAGGTCGGCACCGTGGTGGCGCGCAGCAGGAGTTCGGTGATGCCGAGCGGCCCGCCGCCGAGGTTGTCCATCACCGGCGAATTGGCCTCGGCCCCGAAGCGGTCGGGCAGGATGCGCCACTTGGGCACCTCGACGACGCCGTTCTGATGGCCGAACGGGCGCTGGCACGGGAACGCGAGGCCGACCAGCCAGTCCAGCAGCACCGGCTGCTGCGAGCCGACCACGTCCTGCAACGTGCGCAGCGCCGGGATCCGCGGCGGGGTGATGGCGATCCAGTGCTGCGGGTTGAGGTCGTCGTCGGTGGCGACCAGTCGCACCTGCGTCGCGTCACGCGGGATCGCGGCCATGGGCGCCCGCAGGTTGCGCCACGCCGGCGCCGCGCCGACGTCGGCGAACCCGATGCCACCACCCGGCTTGTCGTCGGCCGCCTGCTCGTCGGTGGCCCACTGCACGACGACCTCGCCGGGATCGAATCGTCCCGCCGCGGCCACAACGAGGAGTTGATTGGACTCGTCACCCTCACTCCAATTGGCCGGCAGCCGGTACCACGCCGAGCGCAGCGCCGCTGGCTGCTGGGTGCCGCTGCGCCAGCTGCCCATCACCGGGGTTCGCGCGGGGTCGAGGTTGTAGGGCAGCCGGGCCCGCGATCCGTTGACGCCGGCCGCGGCGGTGGTGCCGCCCTCGGTGCCGGCCTCGCCGTTCGTTTCCTCGCCTTCGGGGGTGTCGGCGAAGTTGGTGGCGGTGCCGGGGCCGCCCATCACCTCGTCGGCGGACAAATCGCTCGGAATCCCGTTGGGGCCGAAGCCTTCTGCGCTGGCAGCACTCAGTGCCTCGCCGACGGGCGCATCGACGGGCTGCAGCATCGAGGCGTTGGCGTCCTGTTCGGCCAGCACATCCTCGGCCATCCCGCACGTCTTGCCGGTCAGCGCTTCCAGATTCGAGCGGCCGACGCTCCACGCCGGGTACTGGTCGGTCATGGCCAATGTCAGCGACATGACCTCGAAGACGACGACGATCCACGCGGCAACGGCCAACGGGGACTGGACTATTCGGCGCCATCCGAAGCGTCCGCCATCGTCGGGGGAGAG
>NZ_DASSCY010000147.1:0-5123 GCF_035697385.1 Mycobacterium sp.
CGCAGCCGAACGCCACACCCGGACATGATCGCCGCCGAGCCACAGCCACCCCGCCCGGCGGCTGGTGTCCTCGGGTCCTGGCGGCGCCGGCGCGTGTCCGCGCGCCGCCGGCCGGAACACCGCTGCCAGGTATGTCGCACGCTCGATCTCCATCGAGGAACAAGCTGGTTTACACGAATGCACGTCGACTAAAATGACGGGCATGAGTGAACGTCCGTTGACCGATGTCGCATCGGGTCCCACGCTGGGCGAGAGCAGGGCCCGGGTGCTGGATCTGCTGCGCGCGGCGGACGCGCCGCTGGGCGTCCAGCAGGTCGCCGCGGAAACGGGCCTGCATGCGAACACGGCGCGCTTCCATCTGGACAATCTGGTTGAAACCGGTCTGGCCGAGCGGCACGTCGAGGAACGCAACCAGCCCGGTCGCCCGCGAATGGTGTACGGAGCGAAGGAGCTGGACACCTCCGCGGGTCAGCGCAGCTACCAGCTGCTCGCGACGATGCTGGCCACGTTGGTCGCCGGCGAACTGCCACAGCCTCGGCAGGCGGCCATCTCCGCGGGCCAGGAGTGGGGTCGCTATCTGGCCGAGCGGCCGGCGCCGTTCGAGCGCGTCGACGCCGAGGACGGGATCCGGCGCCTGTCGGCCGTGCTCGCGGACGCCGGCTTCGCGCCCGGCGCTGTGGCCGACGCCGAAAGCCCGGTCATTCCGCTGCGGCACTGCCCGTTCCGGGAGATCGCTCAGCAGCACGGCGACGTGGTGTGTTCGCTGCATCTGGGACTGATGCAGGGCGTACTCGCCGAAGTGCGGGCGCCGGTCGCCGCGGCGCGGCTCGACCCCTTCGTCGAACCGTCCCTGTGCCTGGCCCACTTGACCGTCTCAAAGAGCTAGCGAGATCCCGGGACGCCACGATCAGGTGTCGGGCACCGTGCCGGTGCCGCCTGCTGGGTTACGGCTCGTCAGGGCCGGGTTCGTCGCCACTGGCGGCGTGATCACCATCGGCCTTGTCTTCGGGGGTCACGGCGGAGGCGAATGCTTCCGATAGGGCATCGGGTGCGTCCGTGCTGGGCACCGTGCGGCCGGTGAAGGTGATGTGGTTCTCGGCGCGCAGCCGCTCGATCATGTGCGGGTAGTGCAGTTCGAAGGCCGGGCGTTCGGAGCGGATACGGGGCAGTTCGGTGAAGTTGTGCCGCGGCGGTGGGCAGGTCGTGGCCCACTCCAGCGAGTTGCCGTAGCCCCAGGGGTCGTCGACCTCGACGACTTCGCCGTAGCGGTAGCTGCGCACGACGTTGTAGACGAACGGCAGCACCGAGGCGCCCAGCACGTAGGAACTGATGGTGGACACGGTGTTCAGCAGGGTGAAGCCGTCGGTGGACAGGTAGTCGGCGTAGCGGCGCGGCATGCCCTGGTTGCCCAGCCAGTGCTGGATCAGGAAGGTGCCGTGGAAGCCGAGGAACGTAGTCCAGAAGTGCCACTTGCCGAGGCCCTCGTCGAGCATCCGGCCGGTCATCTTGGGGAACCAGAAGTATATCCCGGCGTACGTGGCGAACACGATCGTACCGAACAGCACGTAATGGAAGTGCGCGACCACGAAGTAGGTGTCGGTGACGTGGAAGTCGATCGCCGGCGACGCCAGCAGCACCCCGGTCAGGCCACCGAAGAGGAAGGTCACCATGAACCCGACGCTGAACAGCATCGGCGTCTCGAAGCTCAGCTGCCCCTTCCACATGGTGCCGATCCAGTTGAAGAACTTGATCCCCGTCGGGACCGCGATGAGGAAGCTCATCAGGGCGAAGAACGGCAGCAGCACCGCGCCGGTGGCGTACATGTGGTGCGCCCACACAGCCATCGACAGCCCGCCGATGGCGATCGTCGCGAAGATCATACCTTTGTAGCCGTACAGCGGTTTGCGGGCGAAGACAGGGACGATCTCGGTGACGATGCCGAAGAACGGCAGCGCCACGATGTACACCTCGGGGTGGCCGAAGAACCAGAACAGGTGCTGCCACAGGATCGCGCCACCGCTCTCCGGGTCGAACACGTGGGCACCCAGTCGGCGATCGGCCAGCAACCCGAACAACGCCGCGGTCAGGATCGGGAACGCCACGAGGATCAGGATGCTGGTGACCAGGATGTTCCAGGTGAAGATCGGCATCCGAAACATCGTCATGCCCGGCGCGCGCAAGCACACCACGGTCGTGACCATGTTGACCGCGCCGAGGATCGTGCCCAAACCGCCGACGATGAGGCCGGTGATCCACAGGTCGGCTCCGACGCCCGGCGAGTGGATGGCGTCCGAGAGCGGGGTGTAGGCGAACCACCCGAAGTCGGCGGCGCCACCTGGCGTCAGGAAGCCGGACAGCACGATCAGGCCGCCGAAGAGGTACAGCCAGTACGAGAACGCGTTGAGCCGGGGGAAGGCCACGTCCGGTGCGCCGATCTGCAGCGGCAGGATGTAGTTGGCGAACCCGAACACGATCGGTGTGGCGTAGAGCAGCAGCATGATCGTGCCGTGCATGGTGAACATCTGGTTGTACTGCTCCTGCGAGAGGAACTGCAACCCCGGCCGCGCGAGTTCTGTCCGGATCAGCATGGCCATCAGGCCGCCGACCATGAAGAACCCGAACGACGTGACCATGTACATGATCCCGATCTGCTTCGGATCCGTCGTGCGCATCAACCGCAACAGCGTGGAGCCCTTCACCACCGGCCGCACCGGATAGGGGCGCGTCTCGATCGGAACAGGACCTCGTGTGGTCGTCACTGTGAACTCCGTCCGACAACATCGTCTCGTATCGGCCACGCGCCGCGCGACCGACTGGACAACCACCGCTCGAGAGGAGCACGGTGCGCCGCATGGTCCAGCCACGCGGGCGGATGCCTCAACGACGTCCGGTGTTGTCGCGCCGCGTCGGTGCTGCTGCGCGCCGGAGGCGATGTCGTGACCGGTGTGCACGCACATCGGCCACGCGGCCGAACGAATCTCCGTGCGCGCAACCCGATCTGTCGCGCAGAGAAGGCCGGCCTGCCGGGATGGCTCACCGAGCCTGCGGAGCGGCTGTCGCAGGTCGAGAGACGAACCGCGACTGCTGACGCCACCAGCCGACCTCCTTGCCGCTCGAAGCGGTGATCGTTTATACGAGTGACTATAGTGTAAACCTGGGTGACTGAACAGCGGAGGTGATAGCTCGCCTGCCGGGTTGGCTCCGGCTTGGGGCCGGCGCGCCGATGGGTTGCTCAGTCGCCGACCAGGGTGGCCAGCGGCACCGACGGGTCAGTGAGACGGCCGACATCAACCGGTTGACCTGCCCGGATCAGGTTCTGCACGGGCGCGATGCCCTCATCCCATTGGTTGACGTGCATGCCGGCCACGACACGCTCCCCAGCTAGCCAGAAGGCGTGGAAGGCTCGCGCGTCGATGTCGCCGCGGGTGACCACGGTGTCGTACCCACCCGGAGCGAACCATCCCGAGAATTCCATTCCCACGTCGTACTGATCGGTAAAGAAGTACGGGAGCGCGTCGTTGTCCGTGGACTGGCCCAGCATTGCGCGGGCGGCGGCAGGCCCACCGTGGAGCGCGCTGGCCCAGTGTTCGACACGGATGTGCCTGCGGTAAAAGGAATTGAACGAGTTCGCGACGTCACCGGCGGCGTAGATGTCGGGGTCGCTGGTGCGAAACGATGCGTCGACGACGACGCCGTTGTCGACCATCAGGCCCGCTCGGTCTGCCAGTTCCGTGTTCGGCAAAGCGCCGATGGCGACGAGGACCACCTCCGCCGGAATCTCGGTGCCGTGGTCACTCAGTACGGCCGAGACGCGGCTTCCGTTTCCTCGCAGCCCGACGACGCGGTGACCGACGCGCAGGTCGACGTCGTTGCGGCGGTGCAGATCGCCGAAGAAGCCGCCCATCTCGGGGCCGAGAGCGGGACGAAG
Organism: Mycobacterium sp.; assembly: GCF_035697385.1. GTDB lineage: Bacteria > Actinomycetota > Actinomycetes > Mycobacteriales > Mycobacteriaceae > Mycobacterium. The sequence continues at coordinate 3,929 of NZ_DASSCY010000147.1, forward strand.
AGGGGTGGCGGACGGTTCGACCACGGTCACGTCGCAGCCGTAGGCGCGTGCGGCGGCGGCGACCTCCATTCCGATCCAGCCTCCGCCGATGACGACGACACGACCGCCGGAGCGGATCGCGTCCCGCAGTTTGTCGGTGTCGTCGATGGTGCGCAGGTCGTGGACGCCGTCAAGGTGGCTGCCGCGGATGTGGAGGCGGCGCGGTGACGCGCCGGTGGTCAGCAGCAGCTTCGTGTAGCCGATCCGTTCGCCGGTATCGAGTTCGACCTGGTGCGCAACCCGGTCCACGGCGTTGACGCGGCGGCCCTGCAGCAGTTCCACCGAGTTGTCGGCGTACCACTGCTCGGTGAACACGCGGGCACTCACCCTGTCCTCCTTGCCCAGGAGGTAGCCCTTGGACAGCGGCGGCCGCTCGTAGGGCAACTCGGGTTCGGCGCCGATCAGCACAATGCGTCCGGAGAATCCCTCCCCGCGCAGGGTCTCTGCGGCTTTCGCCCCGGCGAGGCCGGCACCGGCGATGACGTGACTGTGTTCGCTGGCCATGGTGGTCTCCATTACGTGAGACGGAGATGCCGCGCCGGATGCGGTCGCGCGGCTCGGGACGCAAGCATCGCCCAATTCGTTGGCACTCAACGCCCTGCGCTCACACCGTGATCCCGCGGTCATCCGCGTGGCGGAGCCGCGTCCAGGCGCGACGCGGCTCCTCGGATCATCGCTGCGACGCGCGCCCAGGGGTGTACCGGACCGACAACCTGGCCAGGGCCACGGCCGCCACCAGCAGTCCGAAGTCGCGCAGTGCGACGTCGTAGAAGCCAGGGATCGTCAGCAGGTTGACGATGATGCCGAGCAGCCACGCAGCGACCACCCACGCGCCGAGTCGTGGAAGAAGTGCGACGGCGACGCCCGCGATGATCTCGACGACGCCGATGACGTACATCGCTTGCTGGGCGGTCCCGGGAACGATCCCGTCGATCCACGGCGCGAGGTAGTGGGGCCAGTCGGTGAGCAGGTTGGCGAACTTGTCCAGGCCGAACAGGATCGGCGCCACGGTGAACACCGTCCTGAGCACCAGGAATGCCTGGTAGCCGGGTTCGTGCAGCTCCGCGCGGTTGATCAGGCCCCGGTGTGACGTCGCCTCGTTGCTGGCAGTCATGATCTCTCCTTCTAAAATTAACTTGAGCTGACTTTAGAAGAC
>NZ_DASSCY010000148.1:0-5256 GCF_035697385.1 Mycobacterium sp.
GTGCGATGGCCCCAACCGGGCAGGCGCTCACACAGGCGCCGCAGTCCACACAGGCCACCGGATCGATGTAGAGCATCTCGGCGGTGGCGAAGCCCGGCTCGTCCGGCGACGGGTGAATGCAGTTCACCGGGCAGGCGTAAACACAGGACCCGTCGCTGCAGCACGACTGGGTGATTACGTGCGGCATGAAACTCCTAGGCGGCCGCGACCACGTGTTGGCGCGCAGGTTCGCTGCGGTAGCGGCTTGGGCGGCCGTCGATCTTGCAGATCTTCCAGATGAGTTTGGCGATCGGGTTGATCAGACCGGTGTCGTTGCACAGCATCCTGACGTCGCCGAACATGTCGCGCAGCATTTGCCGGGACTCCGGCGACCGGAAGAACACGTCCTTGCGCACCGAGCGGGGGATGTCGAATTTCGTCCAGAACGCGCGCGGCGGAACGATGATGGCCGAGCAGAGAATCCGCATGGTGAGCGGGACGTAGAGCGACAGCCAGAACCGCTTGCGGCGCGGCAGGTGTGGCACCCGCTTGCGCAGATACTCATGCGCGAACGAGATGTGCCGGGCCTCCTCCGCGACGTGGATCGCCATCACCCGTTCCATGATCGGGTGCAGCGACTTGCCCTCGCGCAGGACGTTCTTCTGCGTGTGGTCGATGGGTTCCTCGCCCGCGAGGATGCCGAACCAGAACGGGATCGGCAGCGGACCGGCGACCAACGGAATCAACGGCTGGACCCACTTCAACAGCCGCGGCATGCCGGGCACGTCGGCGCCGATGCGGTTCACCATCTCCTGGAACATCATGGTGTGGTTGCACTCTTCGACCGCCTCGTGCAGGCAGTATCGGTATTCCGGCGAGCCGTTGGGTGTCCAGAACGAGTACTCCATCAGGCCGCGAATCAGGATCGACTCGAAGTGCAGGCCGACCTTTGCGACGTTGGCCTGGCGCCACATGCCGATCTCGATCTGACGCTCGACCGTCTGCGACTGGTACCAGGGATGGCGGCCAAGCGGATCGGTCGCCGGCAGGATCCAGCGCTCGTCGTTCGGCACGACCGCGAACTCCGGGGAATCCCAGTCGATGTCGGTGTACGGATTGAAATTGCGCCGCACTGACCCCTCAGACAGTGTGGTGAGCATGTCCACGTACTCGGCGTCGTCGAGGACTTCCATGTTGCGCTGCCAGCGCCTGACCATGCGCGTCCGAGCCATTGGTACCCTCCCATGAGGTTTACATTTAGCCGCTTGTTGTACACGAACGGTACCGCAGGTATCGCCTAAATGTCCATCCCCGGTTTGACCTGCGATTTGTGTGCGTTTTGTTGCGGTGAGCGCTCCTCAACGCCCCCCGTACCGCCTATAGCCGCGCGCCGATTTCGCGCACCACATCGACGAGCAGGTCGATATCCCGTTGCGTACTGCGCCAGTTGACGATCGCGGGCCGTAGCGCGACATGGCCGCGATAGACGGTCGTTCCGACGTAAACCCTTCCGTCGGAAAGCAATTCGCGGCCCAGTCGCGAATTCAGTTCGTCGAGCTGCTCTTCGGGCACGCCCGGCGGCCGGTAGCGAAAACACGCGATGCACAGTTGGACAGGTGCAAGCAGCTCGAGGTCAGGGGTCTCCTCGACGAGACGGCCGAGGTGGGCGGTCAAGTCCAGGTGGCGTTCGACCATCGCTCGGTGTCCGCTGCGGCCATAGGCGCGCAGCGTCGCCCAGATCGGCAGCGCGCGGGCACGGCGCGAGGACTCCGGGCCGAGCTGGTTGTAGTCGATCTGCGTATCGTCGACGGACGCGAGATACGGCACACCGAACGAGCCGAACGCGTCGGTGAGCGCACGGGGGTCGCGGACGAACGCGAAGCCGCTCTCGTAGGGCACGTTGAGCCACTTGTGTGCATCGGCCGCGACGGAGTGCGCGCGGGCTACACCGTCGACCAGATGCGCGGTGCGGGGCGACAGCGCGGCGAACAAACCGAACGCGCCGTCGACATGCAGCCAGCAGCCGTGCTTTTCGGCGAGGTCGGCCATCGCGTCGATCGGATCGAAGTCGCCTGCGTTGACCTCGCCGGCGCACGCGACGATCACGGCGGGTCCGTCGAGCCGCTGCAGCGCGGCATCCATCGCGTCGAGGTCGACGCGTCCGGCGTCGTCGCGGCTCAACACCGTGACGGTGTCGCGGCCGGCACCGAGAACCTGCAGCGCCTTTCGCACGCTCGCATGCACGTATCCGCTGGCCAGTACCGGCATGGCGGGCATGCCTGCCAACCCGTCGGCGGTGATGTCGCGGCCGTGCTTGGTCCCCCACCACTGTCGCGCGGCGGCGAGCCCGGTGAGGTTGGCGAACGTCGCACTCGGCGTGAGCACCCCGCCCCACTCGGGAGGCAATCCGAACAAGTCCTTCAACCAGCCGAGCGTGACCGTCTCGAGAGTGGTCGCCAACGGCGACGACGTCCACAGCCCGGCGTTCTGGTCGAGCAGCGCGGCCACCCAGTCGGCGGCGGTGGCGGCCGGCGTCGTTCCGCCGATGACGAAGTGGAAGAACCGCGGCCCGGCCGAATGCGTGGCAGCGGCGGTGCCGACGCGCAGCAGCTCGTCGACCGAATTCAACGTGCCAATACCGTCATCGGGTAACGGCTGTTTCAGCTCGGCCAACAGCTTCATGGCGGCCGGATCCGAGACGAGGCGCTCGTCCAATCCGGACAGGTAACCCGCCGCGGCCTTCGCGACGGCGTCCAAAGCCTCGCTGGCCAGCTCCCGTTCCCGCAGCGGATCCATGCCTCAACTACCGTTCCTCGTTGGTAATCAGAAGTATGTCCGAGCGGCCGAACGGTGTTGTGTGGCAGGCGCCAGCCCGTCCCGATACACCGATCCAATCCCGACCAACGAACGACGACCCGGGAGCCGTTTCGCGGGGCTACTTCTTCCCGAAATCCCCCGCCACGGTCATCTTGTTGCCGTTGCTCACCGCCGAGAACCCCGCTTCAGTCAATCCGCAGTTGGTGATGATCGCGCGGTGGCCAGGACTGTTCATCCACGAGGTGACCGCAGCAGCCGGAGTGCCGACGGAGCCGGTGCCCCAGTAGACGACTTCGCCGACGGTCTCGTAGGGCGCGTAGCCGGCATCCGTGACGCGCTGGACGAGGGATGAGCCGTCCGAACCGGTGTGGGAGTGCACTCCGCTTGCGAGCATGTCGTTGGCGTGCCGCGCTGCCGACGCAGTCAGCTGCGGATTGGCCGCAACGGGTGCACAGCCGTTCGCCGCGCGCTCGGCGTTGATCTGGCCGAGCACTGCCCCGCCCTGGTCGACGTTGGCGTGGGCCGGCAGCGCGGCGATCATCGAACCGAAGGCCGCGACCGCGGCTGCACAGACCGGTATGGCCCTCGAAGTCTTCCCGCGACTGATCACGTGGCCCCCCACAGGCTCAGTCCCCGACAGATAACAGTATGGACACAGCTGAGCCGATGAATTCAGGTTTGCCCACATTTCCGGGGTTTTCTGCCGACCCTCCGCGCAGGATGCGCCCAAGTCGGGTCATTACCCTAGGAGCCATGGCCGAACTGACGATCCCCGCCGACATCAAGCCGAACGACGGACGCTTCGGCTGTGGGCCGTCCAAGGTCCGGCCCGAGCAGCTGCAAGCACTCGCCGCTGCGGGTGACGTGTTCGGGACGTCGCACCGGCAGGCGCCAGTGAAGAATCTGGTCGGCCGGGTCCGCGACGGGCTGCGGCAGCTGTTCTCGCTGCCCGACGGCTACGAGGTCATCCTCGGCAACGGCGGCTCGACGGCGTTCTGGGATGCCGCGGCGTTCGGGCTCATCGACAAGCGCTCGCTGCACCTGACCTACGGCGAGTTCAGCTCGAAGTTCGCCTCCTGCGTCGTCAAGAACCCGTTCGTCGGCGACCCGATCGTCGTCAAGGCCGATCCCGGCAGCGCGCCCAAACCGCAGGCCGACCCGTCCGTCGACCTGATCGGCTGGGCCCACAACGAAACGTCGACGGGTGTCGCGGTGCCGGTGGTGCGGCCCGACGGATCGGGTGACGCGCTGATCGCCATCGACGCGACCTCCGCCGCCGGTGGTCTGCCCGTCGACATCACCGAGGCCGACGCGTACTACTTCGCGCCGCAGAAGAACTTCGCAGGCGACGGCGGTCTGTGGATCGCGATTCTCTCCCCCGCCGCGCTGGCCCGCATCGAGGCGATCGCGGCCGCAGGCCGTTGGGTGCCCGACTTCCTGTCGCTGCCGATCGCGGTCGAGAACAGCGTGAAGAACCAGACCTACAACACGCCGGCTGTCGGCACGCTGGTCCTGCTGGCCGAGCAGCTCGACTGGTTGCTGGGCAACGGCGGGCTGGACTGGGCGGTCAAGCGCACCGCGGACTCGTCGCAGCGGCTGTACTCATGGGCCGAGGCGTCGAAATTTGCCACCCCGTTCGTGGCTGACCCCGAGTTGCGCTCGCAGGTCGTCGGAACCGTGGACTTCTCCGACGACATTGATGCAGCTTCTGTCGCGGCCACGTTAAGGGCCAACGGCGTCGTCGACACCGAGCCGTACCGCAAACTCGGCCGCAATCAGTTGCGCGTCGGCATGTTCCCTGCGGTGGAGCCCGATGACGTCAGCGCGCTGACCGCATGCGTCGACTGGGTCGTGGAACGCCTCTGACCTCCAGCGTGTCTACCCGGTTACGGCCAGATAACGAAGTAGGGTGACGTGCTAATCGGGCTTGGCGCTCGCCCGGAGGAGGTCGGCATGCGAGAACTCAAAGTCGTCGGACTGGACGTAGACGGCAAACGAATCATCTGCGAGACCGACGACTCCGGCGAGAAGTTCATCCTGCGGTCCGACGACCGGTTACGGGCCGCGGTGCGCGGCGAGAAGACCGGCTCGAGTCAACCCCAATCCGATGCCGAGGTTCCAAGCGTGCTGCGTCCCAAGGAGATTCAAGCCAAGATTCGCGCGGGCGCATCCGTCGAACAGGTCGCGGAGGCGGCAGGGGCGGACGTCGCGAGGGTCGAGAGGTTTGCCCATCCGGTGTTGCTCGAGCGCGCCCGCGCAGCGGAGCTGGCTACCGCGTCGCATCCTGTGCTCGCCGACGGACCCTCGGTGCTGACGCTGTTGGAGACGGTGACGGCCGCGCTGATCGCCAGGGGCCTTGACCCCGATGGCACCAACTGGGACGCCTGGCGCAACGAGGACGGCCGCTGGACGGTGCAGCTGGCATGGAAGGCCGGCATGTCCGACAACACCGCGCACTTC
>NZ_DASSCY010000149.1:0-65973 GCF_035697385.1 Mycobacterium sp.
AGCAGCACCTCCCGCATCATCTGAATCACCCGCTGTTCGAATGTATGTTCGATACAGCGAGTAAACACCCACCCACCGACGCCGTCAAGCGGGCTTAGGAGTTGAAACACGGTCCGGGCGGGGACTGATCCGCATCAAGGACGACGCGCCGAAACACATCTGTCGCTCGTTACGCGGGCACTTTCACATACGTCCCCGCGGACGGCGAGCGTGCAGTTTGGTACGCCAGCGCGGTCACTCCCACTCGATGGTGCCCGGCGGCTTGCTGGTGACGTCCAGCACGACCCGGTTCACCTCGGTGACTTCATTGGTGATGCGGGTGGAGATGCGTTCGAGCACCTCGTAGGGAATCCGCGTCCAGTCCGCGGTCATGGCGTCCTCACTGGACACCGGCCGCAGCACGATCGGATGACCGTAGGTGCGGCCGTCACCCTGCACTCCCACCGACCGGATATCGGCCAGCAGGACGACGGGGCATTGCCAGATCTGGTTGTCCAACCCCGCCGAGGTGAGCTCCTCGCGGGCGATCGCGTCGGCGTGGCGCAACGTGTCCAGCCGCTTGGCGGTGACCTCCCCGACGATCCGGATTCCGAGGCCAGGCCCCGGGAACGGTTGGCGCGCAACGATTTCCTCGGGCAGGCCGAGTTCACGGCCCACCGCGCGCACCTCGTCCTTGAACAGCAGGCGCAGCGGCTCGACGAGCTTGAACTTCAGGTCTCCGGGCAGGCCGCCGACATTGTGGTGGCTCTTGATGTTCGCGGTGCCCGTGCCGCCGCCGGACTCGACGACGTCGGGATACAGCGTGCCCTGCACCAGGAACTCGACCTCAGATCCGCTGTCCCCCACGATATCTCGTACCGCACCCTCGAACGCCCTGATGAACTCGCGCCCGATGATCTTGCGTTTGCCCTCCGGGTTGGTCACCCCGGACAGTGCCTCGAGGAATCGGTCGGCGACGTCGACGGTAACCAGGTTGGCGCCGGTGGCCGCCACGAAATCGCGCTGCACCTGGGCTCGCTCGCCGGAGCGCAATAGCCCATGGTCGACGAACACGCACGTCAACCGGTCGCCAATGGCCCGCTGCACCAGCGCGGCGGCCACCGCGGAGTCCACTCCGCCCGACAAACCGCAGATCGCCCGGCCGTCACCGATCTGGTTGCGAACCTGTTCGACCAGGGCATCAGCGATGTTCGCAGGTGTCCACGTCGAACCGATACCGGCGAACTCGTGCAGGAATCTGCTCAGCACCTGCTGACCGTGCGGGGTGTGCATCACCTCGGGGTGGTACTGCACGCCTGCCAATCGCCTGCCGCGGTCCTCGAAACCCGCCACCGGGGCGCCGGAACTGGTGGCCACCACTTCGAATCCCGCTGGGGCGGCGGTGACCGCGTCTCCGTGGCTCATCCACACCGGCTGTTTGGTGGGTAGGTCGGAATGAAGTTGTCCCCCAGTTACTTCCATCTCGGTGCGGCCGTACTCACTGGTTCCGGTGTGGGCGACGGTGCCGCCAAGCGCCTGGGCCATCGCCTGAAAGCCGTAACAGATGCCGAACACCGGCACCCCGAGGTCGAACAGTGCGGGATCCAGCTGCGGGGCACCGTCGGCGTAGACACTGGCCGGACCGCCGGACAGCACGACGGCCTGCGGATCTTTGGCCTTGATCTCCTCAACGCTGGCGGTATGAGGAATGACCTCCGAATACACCCGCGCCTCGCGGACCCGTCGAGCGATCAGCTGCGCGTACTGCGCGCCGAAGTCGACCACCAACACAGGGCGGGGAGATGCTGATTCCACCCGGTTAGTCTAATTGGCCCGCGAACGACCCCGCCGCCACAGCACCGAGACGCCCTCTTCGCTTATCCCCATCGCGCGAATAAACGCCTCGTTGTCGAAACCGGGCAATCCCTGCAGGCGGGGTAGTAGTTCGGATCCCTCACCGAGCGGAACCACGCTGTCGGGACCGTCGTCGTAACGCAGCACGAAGAACACGTCCTCCTCGAACGGCCCTCGCGACGTCGTCATCAACGCGACTTCGGCCAACCCCTCCCACCGCACTCCGGTGCCACCCTTTCCACCCGCATGCTGCTGGGCAGCCCGGTGTGCCTCCAGCAGGTCGTCCACCTCGCGGCCGAACGGTTGCAGCACTGCCGGTTCACGGTCACCGAACTCGAATCGGATTGCCCGCCAAGCACCCAACGGAATCGGGCCGGCTTTTCGCTGGTAGCTCTGATCGGTCAGCCGCACTTGCGCCAGCGGCCAAGTTCCGATGAGCGTTTTGCCCTTGTCGGGCCGCATGTGGTGTGCTTCGATGACGAACAACCGGGTCGCTCCCGCGCCGATCAGCGTCCAATCCGGTAGTCCGCCCGCCCATTCGGCGCGTCCGCGCACTCCCGGCTGCGCGCCCATGCTGTTGCCGGCCCACGTGAAGTTCGCGACCGCCACCAGTTCCTCGTCGGCGAACGGCTGGCCCCTGCGGATCAACAGCCGAGCACGGCGGCGCTGCAGGAAGTTCACGTCGTCATGCCGTCGACATACGCTGTGATCATGTCGACGAGCGCGCGCCGTTCACGACTGGTGTCCAGCGGTTCTGGAATCACCAACTGCGCCACCACAAGCCCGCGCAGCGTTGCCCAGATCATGTTGCCGATGGCGGCGGCGTGCCGGGCGTCCAATCCCTCGCCGATGTCCCTGCCCAGTTTGGCGAACGCACTTCCCAGGTCGCTGAGATGCTGGCTTGCGCCGGTATCGCGCATGGCCCTGGTCGCGATCAGGATCTCCAGCGCCGCCATCGATGTGGGGCTTGAGAACGCCTCCCACGCCGTCGTGAGGATGGCTTCCGTTCGTTCATAAGTATTTTCAGTGTTGGGAGGTAGTTCGTCCAACGCGCGGAGCAACTCGCCGAAGCCCTTGTCCACCACCGCCATCAGCAACCCGTCACGGTCCCCGAAGTGGTATTGCACCACACCCCAGGTCACGCCGGCGCGTTCGGTGATGTGCTTCGCGCTCGCCGCTGCGAACCCTTCTTCCAGGATGCAGTTGATGGTCTCGTCGATGACCAGCGCGCGGGTGCGATCGGCACGCTGCTGGCTGCCGTGTGCGGGTCGTCGTGGCGAAACTACTTGTGCCATGTCGTCCAGATCACCACATGACGCCGCGGATGTGTGCGGCTGGCAGATCCTGTGCGGCGAGGAGTCCGGTGGGAGCAAGACACACCGGCTCGATCGCGTTGACGGCCCGAGCGGCGGTGGCGATCACCCCGCCTTGGTTGTGGTCGGTTCCATCCAGGCCGACGTGCGCGTTGATCTCGACACCGGGATCGCCCGTGATCGTCACGCGGTGCACCCCGGGGCGTCCGTCCGGCGGATACGGCCATTGCGGCGCGGCGGCGACCGTCAACCGGTTGACGTGTTCCATCGTGATCAGCGGTTGGCCGTCGCGCAGACCTTCGACCGCGAACCGCACGGCGGCAACCCGACCGGGAGACACCGTCATCATCGTGCAGTCGATCCGCTCAGACGTCACCCATGTTTCATGGCGCTCGCGGACCTCGTCGAGTTCGACGCCGAGGCCGTCGGCCAGGCTGCGCACCTGCCCTCCCCACAGCGAAGCCAACACGCCTGGTGCAAACATGATCGGTGTGTGGTCGGGCGTCGCACCGAATCCCATGCTGACACCGGTGAATTCGGCGTCGTCGTAGCTGCCGTAGTCGAAAATCTCCTGCACGGTAACGGCGGTGGCGCGAGCGGCAAGGCTCAGCGCGGTGTACACCAGGGTGTCTCCGGAGAAGCCCGGGTCGATGCCGTTGATGTAGAGCGAGGTGTTGCCGGTCTTGCAGGCTCGCTCCAGCGGCGTACGCAACCACTCGTCGGCGTGCTGCGGTGCGACCAGCCAGACCAACGACGTGCCAACGACGTTGGTACCCGCCGCCAGGAACCGTGATATCTCGTCGAGCGCGGCGTCGGGGCGCATCTCGGCCTGCGACGTGTACACGACGCAATCGGCGCCAAGCGCGACCAACGCATCGATGTCGTCGGTCGCCAGCACTCCGGTGTCCTCACTGAGTCCACACAGCTCGGCGGCGTCGCGGCCTACCTTGTCCGCGCCATTGGCGTGCACACCGACCAACTCGAGGTCGGGTCGCTCGATGAGCGTCCGCAACGCGTGACGTCCCACGTTGCCGGTGGAGTACTGAATGACGCGTCGCATGCGGTGTCCTCAGAGCAGATCGGTGATGGTCTTCAAGCCGGCTTCGTACAGCACGCCGGGCAGCATGCCGCCGTCGATCTCGATGGTCGTTCCGTTGATGAAATCGGCTGTGCCACTGCACAAGAACACGCACGCCCGGCCGACCTCGGCAGGTTCACCTGCTCGCCGCAGGGGAACGTTGCGGAAGTACTGTGCGCCGTCCGGGTCGTCCTTGGGTAGCACGAAGCTGCGGAAATTCTCGGTCATGGTGGGGCCAAGCGCCAGGCAATTGACGCGCACCTGTGGTCCCCATTCCTCCGCCAGCGATCGGGTCATGTGGTTCAGGCCAGATTTGGCGGCACCGTAGGAGACCAACGTCGGGGAACCCGCGGGATGCCCGGCGCCGCTGGAGATGTTGACGATCGACCCGGTGCCGTCTTGATTGCGCATCTGCCGATACACCCGGATGGCGAACCACAGCGGGCTGATCAGATTCATCTGGACGGCGAAGGAGTGAAAAAGCGCCGTACGCTCGAAGTCGTCGTCGCTGCGCGGCGCGCCCTGGATCTGGGAGACAAGGGCGGGAACGTCTTCGACGCGCGGAGCAGGTACGGTTCCGCCGGCGTTGTTGACCAGGATGTCGATATGGCCGTAGGTCTCTGCGACCTCCGAGACCAGCGCGTCGATCGCTCGGTAATCGCCTTGGTCGCATACCAATTGGGCCGAGCGCTGCTCCCATTCCGGCTCGATGCCCGGCAACGCGTCGAGCTTCGAGCGGGAACAGCCGATGACGGTTGCGCCCGCGCGCAGTAGCTCATGTGCGATGCCGACGCCGACGCCCCGGCTGGTGCCGGTGACGATCGCAACCTTGCCGTCGAGGACGCCCATGTCAGAACGCCGGAACGCCGTCGCGATGCGGATGCAATGCGCCGACGGGTGAGGTCAGCGGCAGGTGCAGCGCGTCGACGATGCCCGGCTGCGCCGCGCACACCCACGGAATGGCGTTCACCGCACGCATTCCGGTGGCGAGGAGCCCTTGGTCGCTCGAGTCTTCGCCCGGCTGGAAGCCCACTTCGAACTCGGCGTCGAAACTGGGCTCGCCGTCGATGATGACGCGCCAGACGCCGTCGATGCCGCCGGTGCGGCCTTTCGGCCAGTCAGGTGCGAGGTCGTCGGCCATCCGGTCGACGTGTTCGATCGTGATCACATCCGTGCCGTCGACCACGCCGATGCATCGCGCGTACGTCGCGCCGACGGTCCCCGCCTCGATGATGCCGCACGCTGTCTCCAATTGCCGTGGTGTTGGCAGGAACTCACACTCCTCGCGGATCTCGTCGAGCTGCACACCCAACGCGTCGGCCACCATCGTCACCGCCGCTCCCCAGCCCCACCTCAGCACACCTGGGCTCTTCAACCCGCCCTGGTAGTCCAGCGGCTGGCCGAACCCGAACAGCTCACGCATGTCGAACTCGACGGGATACCGCGAATAATCGGTGATCTCGATGCCGCGTACGGAGTACACCTTGTGCGACATCGTCATGAGCGCGATCGGAAACAGGTCGCAGCCGAAGCCCGGTTCGATCCCCGAGGAGAATATCGACGACGAACCCGCTTGAGCTGCTTGGCGAATCGCGTCCAGGTACCGCTCAGATAGCGACCCGCGCTCATACACCAGGCCCGGCAGCGAGGTGGTGACGACGTTCTTGCCTGCGGCCAGGATGCGGCAGAGGTCGTCCAACGCTTCCTTGGGTCGCGAGCCGGCCGGAGCCGCGTACACCACGCAGTCGGCGTCGCCGCCAAGGATCTCCGACTCGAGCCGCGTCGCCCGCACGCCCACCGGCGCGATGCCGGCCAGTGTCCCGATGTCTTCGCCGTCTTTTTGCGCCGAGTGCACCCACGCGCCCACCAGTTCGAAGTTCGGCCGGTCAACGATGGTGCGGATGGCGAATCGTCCGACGCCGCCGGTGGCCCACACCGCCACCTTGTAGGTCTGCACGGCTAGACCATAAAGCACTCAATGTTTTCTCGGGGGCGGATTCTGCGACCTCTACACCAGCTGTTTGGTCACGGGTAGGCCGCCGGTGGCCTCGAACACCACCCGCCTGCCGATCTCGACGGCGTGGTCGGCGAACCGTTCGTAATACCGGCCGAGCAGAGCGACGTCGACCGCGGAGCAGACCCCGTCCTGCCACTTGCGGTCGATGAGCAACGTGAAGAGATGCCGATGCTCGGCGTCCACCGCGTCGTCTTCGTCACGCAGGCGCCCAGCCTTGTCGGGGTCACGCGACAGCAGCACTTCCTGCGCTGTTCTGGCCAACTGCACTGCCCTGGAACCCATTTCGGCGAAACTGGACCGGACCTCATCGGGCAACGCGCATTCGGGATGGCGCAGCCGGGAAATGCTGGCGACGTGCACGGCGAGCGCACCCATCCGTTCGATATCGGCGCTGATGTGAATCGATCCGACGATCGTTCGCAGGTCGCTTGCGACGGGCTGCTGCAGCGCGAGCAGTTTGAGCGCGGTTTCCTCGGAATGCCGGTTCATCGCCGCAATATGCTCGTGGTCGGCGATGACCTCTTCGGCCAAGGACAGGTCGGCTTCGAGCAATGCGCGCGTGGCTTTCTCCATCGCCGTGGCGGTCAGACCGCACATCTCACCTAACTGCGCGCACAGTCCGGATAACTGCTCGTAGTAAGCGGTTCGCATGGTCCCAGCCTCCTCGCCGGATCCGTATCAGTCCCTGAAGCTGACGTTAGGTACCCGTTTCGACGGCGCCCTAACCGGCTGAGCTGACCGGCTCGATCGGCAACCGTCGTAGTGCAGCGGGCGCGTCAGCGGGCACGACCGGCTGTTGCGGCGGGATCGGCGCAAGCCGCCGGTAAGCCTCGCCCTGCGGTGGCCGCTGGTCTACCTCCCCCTTGTTCGGCCACAGCGACGCGGCGCGTTCGGCCTGAGCGGTGATCGAAAGCGACGGATTGACACCGAGATTCGCCGAGATGGAAGCTCCGTCCATAACCGACAGCGTCGGGTAGCCGTATACCCGCTGATACGGGTCGATCACACCGGTCTCGGGACGGTCCCCGATCGCCGCGCCGCCGAGGAAGTGCGCGGTCAGCGGAATGTTGAACAGCTCACCCCAGGTGCCACCGGCGACGCCGTCGATCTTCTTCGCGATGCGGCGGGTGACCTCGTTGCCCGCCGGGATCCACGTCGGGTTCGGCTGGCCATGACCTTGCTTGCTGGAGTAACGCCTGAAGCCGAGCTTGCTCCGCTCGGTGAAGGTCGTGATCGAGTTGTCCAGATGCTGCATCACCAACGCGATCATCGTGCGCTCGCTCCACTGCCTGACGTTGAGCATGCGCAGGGTGGCGCGCGGATCCTCACCGGCGTTGCGGAAGAACTGCCGCCACCTGGGAACGTCGGTGCCCTGTGGACCGGAGCCATCGGTCATCAGTGTCTGCAACAGCCCCATGGCATTTGAGCCCTTGCCGTATCGCACCGGCTCGATGTGGGTGTCGGACGTGGGATGGATCGACGACGTGATCGCCACCCCGTGCGTGAGGTCGAGGTCGGGCGAGACTTCGAAACGTCCTGCGCCGACGATCGACTCCGAGTTGGTGCGAGTCAGCACGCCAAGCCGCTGCGACAGCTTCGGCAGCTTGCCCTTGTCACGCATCTTGAACAGCAGCTTCTGTGTGTTGAACGTGCCCGCGGCCAACACAACGTGTTGCGCGGTGAATGTCCGCTTCTTCCTGCGCACCCAGCTGCCGGTGCGCACGGTGTGCACCTCCCACAGCCCGTCGGCCCGCTGCTCGAAGCCGGTGACGGTGGTCATCGGATGTACTTCGGCGCCAGCCTTTTCCGCCAGGTACAGGTAGTTCTTGACCAACGTGTTCTTGGCGTTGTGACGGCAGCCGGTCATGCACTCCCCGACCTCCACGCAGCCGGTCCGCGCTGGGCCGACACCGCCGAAGTATGGATCGGGCACCGTCTTACCCGGCGCCTTGGTGCCGTCGGGCCCGAAGAACACGCCGACCGGGGTTGGCACCCACGTGTCGCCGACGCCCATCTCGTCCGCAACCTCCTTGACGATGCGGTCGGCGTCGGTGAACGTCGGGTTCTTGACCACGCCGAGCATCCGCTGCGCCTGGTCGTAGTGGGGCATCAGCTCGGAGCGCCAGTCGGTGATGTCGGACCACTGCTTGTCGGCGAAGAACGGCTCCGGCGGCACGTACAGGGTGTTGGCATAGTTCAGCGACCCACCGCCGACGCCGGCACCGGCCAGGATCATCACGTTGTTGAGCAAGTGGATCCGCTGGATGCCGTACATGCCGAGTTTCGGCGCCCACAGGAACTTCCGCAGATTCCACGAAGTCTTCGCGAAATCCTCGTCGGCGAACCGCCGGCCGGCTTCGAGGACCCCGACGCGATAGCCCTTCTCGGTCAATCGCAGCGCCGTGACGCTCCCCCCGAAACCAGAACCGATGATCAAGACGTCATAGTCAGGCTTCATCGACCCAGTATGACCTCATCACGAGGCAAGTTCTAGACAGGGGGGCCTAATTTGTAAAGCAGATCTGGGGCTCAGCCGCCTACCGTCAGACCCACCTTCTGGAACTCCTTCAGATCGCAATAGCCGGCCTTGGCCATCGACCGGCGCAGGCCGCCGACCAGGTTCAACGAGCCGAACGGGTCGTCTGACGGCCCGGTGAGCACCTGCTTGAGCGACGGCCGCTCACCGAGCGCGACCTGCAGCAATGCACCACGCGGCAGCGACGGGTGGGCCGCTGCGGCAGGCCAGAACCAGCCGTCGCCCAACGCTTCGGCGGCCGTCGCCAGCGGCGTGCCCAGCACCACCGCGTCGGCACCGCAGGCGATCGCCTTGGCCAAGTCGCCGGACGTATGGATATCGCCGTCTGCCAACACGTGCACGTAGCGGCCACCGGTCTCGTCGAGGTATTCGCGGCGCGCGGCGGCGGCGTCGGCGATCGCGGTGGCCATCGGCACGCTGATGCCGAGCACCTCGTCGCTGGTGGTCACGCCAGTGGTGGAGCCGTAACCGACGATGACACCTGCCGCGCCGGTCCGCATCAGGTGCAGCGCGGTCCGGTGATCGAGCACGCCGCCTGCGACCACAGGGACATCCAGCTCTGAGATGAAGGTCTTGAGGTTCAGCGGCTCGCCGTCCTGCGCGACCCGCTCCGCGGAAATGATGGTGCCCTGGATGACCAGCAGATCGATACCCGCGGCGACCAGCGCCGGCGTCAGCGACTGCGCGTTCTGCGGGCTGACCCGCACCGCCGTCGTCACCCCGGCATCACGAATCCGCGCCACCGCGGCACCCAACAGGTCGGGATCAAGCGGTGCAGAATGCAGCTGCTGAAGCAGACGGATCGCCGCCGACGGTTCTGGTTCCTTCTCGGCGGCCTCGACCACCTGGGCGATCTTGGCCTCGACGTCGGCGTGCCTGCCGATCAGACCTTCGCCGTTGAGCACGCCAAGACCGCCGACGCGGCCCAGTTCGATGGCGAACTCCGGGGACACCAGCGCATCGGTGGGATGCGCCACCACCGGGATCTCGAACCGGTATGCGTCCATCTGCCAGGCCGTCGACACGTCTTGGGACGACCGGGTGCGACGCGACGGCACAATAGTTATGTCGTCGAGTTCAAAGGTGCGGCGGGCGGTGCGGCCCATGCCGATTTCGACCATGTCACGCATGACTACCCCCGACTTCCGCGAGATCGACGTTTTGCAGAGAAAGTACGAGAAGCCGCCTGCAAACGTCGATCTCGGCGCGCGGGGGCGACTCGTGAATGTGGCTCATCGATCAGAACCCTCTAACGGGCGTAGTAGTTCGGCGCTTCGACAGTCATCGCGATGTCGTGCGGATGGCTCTCCTTCAGGCCAGCCGCGGTGATCTGCACGAACTGCGCCTGCTGCAACTGCTCGATTGTGGCCGAGCCCGTGTAGCCCATGGCCGCACGCAGCCCGCCGGTGAGTTGATGGATCACGGTCGACAGCGGACCCCGGAACGGCACCCGGCCCTCGATGCCCTCTGGCACCAGCTTGTCCTCGGAGAGCGCATCGTCTTGGAAGTAGCGGTCCTTGGAGTAGCTCCGGCCCGTCGACGCGGCGCCGGCGCGGCCCTGCATCGCGCCGAGTGAACCCATGCCGCGATAGCTCTTGAACTGCTTGCCGTTGACGAAGATCAGCTCACCCGGCGACTCCGCGGTGCCGGCCAGTAGCGAGCCCAGCATGGTGGTCGACGCGCCTGCGGCCAGCGCCTTTGCGATGTCACCGGAGTACTGCAGCCCGCCGTCGGCGATCACCGGCACACCCGAAGGTGCGCACGCCGCGACGGCCTCGAGAATCGCGGTGATCTGCGGCGCACCGACCCCGGCAACGACCCGGGTGGTGCAGATGGATCCTGGGCCGACCCCGACCTTGACGGCGTCCGCGCCGGCCTCCACCAGAGCCGCGGCCGCCGCCCGGGTGGCGACGTTTCCGCCGACCACCTCGACGCGGTCACCGACCACGGTCTTGAGGCGGTGAACCATGTCGAGGACCAGCCGGTTGTGCGCGTGCGCGGTGTCCACGATCAGCACGTCGACGCCCGCCTCGACCAGAGTGATCGCGCGGGTCCACGCGTCGTCGCCGACACCGACCGCGGCTCCGACAAGCAGCCGACCATCGCTGTCCTTGGTGGCGAAGGGAAATTGTTCGGTCTTGACGAAGTCTTTGACGGTGATCAGCCCGGTCAGCTTGCCGTGGCCGTCGACGATCGGCAGCTTCTCAATCTTGTGGCGGCGCAACAGACCTAGCGCCGCTTCAGCGGACACGCCTTCCTGCGCGGTGATCAACGGCGCCTTGGTCATCACCTCGGAGACCGGCTTGGACTGGTCGACCTCGAAACGCATGTCGCGGTTGGTGATGATGCCGACCAGCGAGCCGGTGTCGTCGACGACGGGAAGCCCGGAGATGCGGAACCGCGCGCACATCGCGTCGACCTCGGCCAGCGTGTTGTCCGGCGAGCAGGTGACGGGGTCGGTGACCATCCCGGCCTCGGACCGCTTGACCGTCTCGACCTGACCGGCCTGCTCGGCCACCGGAAGATTGCGGTGCAGCACGCCCATGCCGCCTGCGCGCGCCATCGCGATCGCCATCCGCGACTCGGTCACGGTATCCATCGCCGAGCTGACCAACGGCACCTTCAGCCGGACCTTGCGGGTGAGCTGGCTGGAGGTATCGGCTGTGGCGGGCACCACATCGGATGCGGCGGGCAACAACAACACGTCGTCGAAGGTGAGCCCGAGCATCGCGACCTTGGTCGGATCATCGCCCCCGGTCGGCACCGGAACGGCGATGGGAATGCTGCTTTCAGCAATCGACATGAGCGGGGCCTCCAGTTACGAAACGCAGCCGAGCACAGGCGCAGGCCTGAAACCTCATCTTATCGGCATTGACGTCGCCACTTCGGCTCCACACCGTGCTGCCGATACCCGCGCGGCGTACCGGTGAACGGCTGGCGCGATACCTGTGCCGCTGCGTAATGTGGAGTCGTGCGTGATCACCTGCCACCGGGTTTGCCGCCCGATCCGTTCGCCGACGACCCGTGCGACCCGTCCGCGGCACTTGACGCCCTCGAACCGGGACAGCCGCTGGATCCGCAGGAGCGGACGGCGGTCGAGGCCGATCTCGCCGACCTTGCGGTGTATGAGGCGTTGTTGGCGCACAAGGGAATTCGCGGCCTGGTGGTGTGCTGCGACGAATGCCAGCAGGACCACTACCACGACTGGGACATGCTGCGCGCCAACCTGTTGCAGTTGCTGGTCGACGGCACCGTGCGTCCGCACGAGCCGGCCTATGACCCGGAACCCGACGCCTACGTGACCTGGGATTACTGCCGGGGCTACGCCGACGCGTCACTGAATGAGGCGACGTCGTCGGACTCCGACGGATATCGCTGAGGGCGCAAACCCGCAGCTGCCTGCCTAGCGCGGCTCTTTCGGCCCGCCCGGAACCACAACCGTTGTCGTGACCTCCGTCTGGGGCGCAGGCGCCTCCAGAATCGGCGGCTCCGTCGTCGCGGGTTCCTCTTCCTCCTCCGCCGCCGGCGGCGCAGGCACCGGAGTCGGCAGCGGGATCGGAGTCGGTATCGGCGTGTAGGCCGTCGGCGTCGGCAGCGGGGTTGACGGTGCCGGCGTCGGCAGCGGGCTGTACGTCGACGCAGGCGGCGTCGGCAACGGGCTGTACGTCGACGGTGTCGGGCTCGGCAGCGGGGTCGACGGCGTCGGCGTTGGCAGCGGAGTCGACGGTGTCGGCGTCGGCAGCGGAGTCGACGGCGTCGGGCTAGGCAGCGGAGTCGACGGCGTCGGGCTCGGCAGCGGAGTCGACGGCGTGGTCGTCTCGGACGGCGAAGTGGTCTCCGACGGGGAGGTGGTCTCCGAGGACGTCGTGGTGGACGTGGTCGTGTCGAGCACTACCGCAGGCACGTCGGGGAACGGGAATATCGGAGGCGGCGCATTCGGCGGCACCGTCGCGTTGACGTCCTTGGTCTCGACCTTCACCGTGAGGTCTTGCCACTGTTCGACCAATTCCTGTTGCTGCTCAACGTCATTCACAGTCGCCACTGTCGTGGTGAGCGTCTCCAGCTTGTCCTGGGCGGCATCCCACTGGCCCTGGTCGATCAGCTGCTGCACTTCGGCGAGCTGCTGCGAGGCGAGCGTGACTGCGTCAGTGCGCGGCGCCTGCGTCTGGTCACCGAACAGCATGGTGCGCAATCCGTAAAGCGGGTCGCCGGGTCCGGCGCCGGCGATGACCGCGCCGAAACCGCCGAGGCACAGCACGGCGGCCGCAAGTGATCCGACCACGGCCATCGACGTGCGCCTGCGCTTGCGGGTGGTCGTCGCACGGTGCAGCGCGACGACCGCGTCGCGCGGCGTGACGACAGCGCGCAGCGGCGGGTCGCGCACCTCGTCGCGCCATCCGGCGAGCAGGTGGGCGAGTTCGGCCTCGCCCGGGTCGGTCGAGTACACGGCCTGTTGCGAGGCAAGGGCATCGAGGAACCGGTCGGTGCGGTTGATCTCGTTGAGCGACGGGTCCCCGCCATTGGAAGTCCAGCGTCCGAAGTCAGGCATGGTCACGCCCCGTCGCCATGATTTCGGACTTCAGCCGTGCCAACGCGCGATGCTGCGCAACCCGGACCGCACCGGCCGTGCTGCCTACCGCCTCGGCGGTCTCTTCGGCGCTCATGCCGACGACCACACGCAGGATCAGGATCTCGCGCTGCTTGTCGGGCAGCACTGACAGCAGCTTGTTCATCTGAGCCGACGATTCGGAGTCGAGTGCCATTTGCTCGGGGCCCGCATCCAGCGAGAACCGCTCCGGAACGACGTCTGTCGGTTCGGCCTTGTTCCTGGCGGCTGCGCGGTGAGCGTCAGCAACCTTGTGCGCAGCGATGCCGTACACGAAGGCCAGGAACGGTCGTCCCTGATCCTTGTAGCGCGGCAGCGCCGTGATGGCGGCCAAGCACACCTCCTGTGCAACATCGTCTGCTGAAAGACCACTTCGCTCGGTCGTCCCAACCCGTGCCCGGCAATACCGAACAACGATCGGACGGATGGTCTCCAGTACCTCCCGGAGCGCGTCCCTGTTGCCCGCTACGGCCTCAGCAACGACAGCATCGAGACGTTCTCCCGAAATTGTCATCGTGGGCAATCTCTCCAGCGTTACGGACGGGACACATCCCGATTGGGTGGCTCAGCTAAACAATAACTTTCAAGATGGTGTGAACCCGGTTAGCGAGCCGACCACACGCCGCCCAGGCGACGCACTGTATCGGCGGCGTCGTCACGGATTGCGACCACCTGTGCAGTCGGCCACGCCGCGCTGCCGATGTCGGCCAGCAGGCAGGCCAACGCCCAGCGCAGCGGGACCATTCCCAAATGCCCCGCGGTTTCCAGCGCCGGATCGGCAATCTGGCGCGCCGAATCGAGCTTCCCGGCGCTGCACCACGCCGCGGCGAGGACGACGTCCGATTTGAGGGCGTGGCGAGTCGAGCCGGACTCGGCGGCCAGGTCGACAGCGCGTTGCGCGTGGCCGACGGCATCAGGACCGTCGCCACGTGCCATCGCCAATTCCGCGGACACCCACGCGAGCCGGACCGGCAGCCGCGGCGGCGCGAATTCGTTCAGAAGACCCGCGGCACGGTCAAGCGCAGCCGCCGACGCCGCGAAGCGGCCCACCCCGAGCGCGTCTGCCGCCAGCCCGATCAAGGCGTCGGCACCCGCCTGCAGGTCACCACCGGCCAGCGCCGACGCCCGGCCATCCCAGCGGCGGGCAAGAACGTGCCAGCCGAGCTGACGCAGGAACGACGCGCGGCTGCTGTGGGCCAGCGAGACCAGCGGACCACCGCGATGTCGGCGGCACACGGCGGCCAGGTCGGCCAGCGCACTGGCGTAGCGGCCCTGGCCGCCTGCGACGACCGCGCGCAGCCACAACTGGTGCGGCGTTGTCGCCGGCGGCAGTGGCCAGCATCCCGGGTCATCGCCGAATGCGGCGTTGGCCAATATTCTTTCGGTGGTCATCGAGTCGCGAGGCTATCAATCGCTGACAATGCGGTGCGCAAAAACCCGGTACCGCTGGGCACGTATTAGCCACGCCGCCAAATCAACATTGGTTAACAGTTCGTGGTTGGCATGTTAATTCGATGTCAACCGCCTACTGAGCGCCAGGAAAAGCCGCCGCGACACAGCTTTGCGCGATCAGGACAAACACGAGTCGTTATCGGTCAGAGGGGGTTTCGTTACCACCGATCTCGTTGCCCGCGCGTCGCATCGATGAACGTGATGTAAATTCTCGGCCTGCTGTTATGTCCTTGAGCACATGATCGGGCTATTGACGGAATTTCGTGAGCACCCCTACTTTGTGTGCACGAGTAGTCATCGGCGACTTGTGCTCGGATCGGTTCCACGACTCACGCACTCACACGTTCGTGAAAAGGGTGTGTAGAGAGGGGTTTTCCAATGCCACAGCCGCAACAGCTACCAGGACCCAATGCTGACATCTGGGATTGGCAGATGGCCGGGCTTTGCCGAGGCGTCGATTCCGCTATGTTCTTTCATCCCGACGGCGAGCGCGGACGGGCTCGTGCGCAACGCGAAATGCGCGCCAAGGAGATGTGCCGCCGTTGCCCCGTGATCACGCAATGTCGCGCCCATGCGCTGGGAGTCGGTGAGCCCTACGGCATCTGGGGCGGTCTGTCTGAGGCAGAACGTGAGCTGTTGCTCAAGCGAGGCATCCGCCGCGCTTCTTAGATCATTCAACCGATTCGTCCGACGATCCCCGGTCCTGGCCGGGGATTGTCGCCGTTGCGGGCACCTCTTGCGATGCACTCCGAGCCCGCGCCAACCGAATCACTCCGTACAAGATTGCGGCTGCAACGGCTAGTGCGCCCAGCCATGGCAACAGCAGGCCGAAGAGCAGAATCCCGTTGTTCAGAACCCACACCAAGCCATCCCAACCGCGTTCGATCTGGCCGGTGAACCCGTCGTACTGTTGCGGAGCCGGTCCACCAATTCGCTCGGCGATGAAGGTGACGTCGACGGTGCGGTAGTCGATTCGCTCGCCGAGCTGATCGCGCTGTGCACGCAAGCTGTCCAGATCGGCCTGGCGCTGCGAGAGCGCGCTCTCGGCCTTGATGAGGGCGTCCGGGTCCTCGGCGTCGCGCATGATCGCCAGGAGTCGATCCACGGAGGTCTGCAGGGCCTTGATCCTGGCGTCGAGATCGACGCGTTGCGCCGTTACGTCCTCGGACCTGGTCTCGGCCGTCTGCACGGTTCCCAGGCCCTTCAGTTCGCGCACGACGCCGTCGAGCTTGGCCACCGGAACTCGCAGCACGACCGAGGTGCGGGCCAATCCCCGTTCGGATCCCGCATCCTCGGTCCGGCTGTCGACCCGGCCGTCGGCGTTTTCCACCACGACGGCGGCTTCGTCCGCGGCCTCGGAGGTATTGGCCACCGTGATGGTCATCGACGCCGTCTTGACGACGTCGCGCTGTGGTTCCAGCGGTGGCGCGGGCCCGAACTCCGGTGCCGGCGAGCCGACAGCGTCCTTCATCCCGGTTGCAGGCGCGGTCGCAACATCGCCGCCCTGCGGCGCCGCGTCCTCGCGCGACGCCGAGCAAGCCGTCAGCACGCCCAACACGGCGATCCCCGCCATCGCCAGCGTCAACCACCTGCGACCCCACCTGCACAAAACCCGGTTCATGATCATCAACCTTGCCATCGGCTGTGATTTACGACAACGAGCCAGCAAAACGCCCCCACGTCGCGGGCACGTGGGGCCTTAGCGTCGTAAGTGATCGTTCACGTTGAACCGTGCGACGGGCTCGATAGCTGGCGGTCATTTGCCCCGAACGGAGGTCCTTCACCGCTCCTTGGCGCCTGGGTCGTTGCGGCCGCTGGCGTCCCCCCGACGCGCAACCGGGCGCGTCGGGCGACTCTGCAATGTCGTCGCGACGCATGCCGAGAAAACATTCCGTATGCCATTATAATCGCGATTGAAATAGTTTTGGGGCTCTGGTAGATCGTTCAAGCGGGTGAATGCCCGTGTACGGCCACCGGACCCACATACCTGGACGCGTGGAGAGGCGACTGTGAAGACCAAGGGTGCGGTGCTGTGGGGTTTCAACGAGCCGTGGTCGGTGGAAGAGATCGAAATCGGCGATCCGCGTCGCAAGGAGGTGAAGGTACGACTCGAGGCGGCCGGGATGTGCCACTCCGACTACCACCTAGTCACGGGAAGCATCCCGATGGCAGGCTTTCCGGTCGTCGGCGGCCACGAGGGGGCGGGCGTGATCGTGGAGGTGGGACCGGACATCGACGACCTGGCAGTCGGTGATCACGTCGTGTTGTCCTTCATTCCGTCGTGCGGCAAGTGCCCCTCGTGTCAGTCCGGTCTGCGCAACCTGTGTGATCTTGGGGCCGGCCTTCTCTTCGGTGCATCGGTCACGGATGGGTCGTTTCGTGTCCAGGCTCGAGGCCAGAACGCTTTTCCGATGTCACTGCTGGGGACGTTCGCGCCATACGCCGTCGTTCACGAGACGTCCGTGGTCAAGATCGACCCGTCGATCCCTTTCGAGGTCGCCTGCCTGGTGGGATGCGGTGTGACGACCGGATATGGATCCGCGACCCGCGCAGCCGACGTCCGTCCAGGCGAAGACGTGGCCATCATCGGTGTCGGTGGCGTCGGTATGGCCGCGCTGCAGGGTGCCGTTCATTCCGGTGCTCGCTTCGTCTTCGTAGTCGAGCCAATCGAGTGGAAGCGTCAGCAGGCGCTGAAATTCGGCGCCACCCACGTGTACCCCGACATCGAATCGGCTACTGCCGGGGCCGCGGAAGTAACCTCGGGCGGCATGGCCAAGAAGGTCATCGTCACCGTCGGCGAGGCCGACGGCCATGATGTCGATAAATGGATGGGCATCACCGCGAAGGCGGGCACATGCGTCGTGACAGCCATGTCCAAGAGTCTGCTCGATACCGAGGTGACGTTGAACCTGTCGATGCTCACGCTGATGCAGAAGAATCTTCAGGGCACGATCTTCGGTGGCGGCAACCCCCAGTACGACATTCCGCGCCTGTTGTCGGTATACAAGATGGGCAAACTCAATCTCGACGACATGATTACACGCCGCTATACCCTTGAACAGATCAATGAGGGCTACCGAGACATGGTCGAAGGCAACAACATCCGGGGTGTGATCGTCTTCTCAGACGCCGACCGCTGATCGAGCTGAGTCTCAGCTGCCCGGCCGTGTCAGCATGTCCTGCCACGAGGTCGGCTGCCCGCTGTCGGCGAGATCGGCCTGCGTGTAGCGCTTCCCATCTGGTCCCACGTACTCGCCAGACGCCGGATCGTATATAGCGGCGGCGATCGGCGGCGGTGCAACCTGTGGAACTGTCTGTGGCGGATCCGGCAGTGGCGCAACGATCGGAGGCCGCGGCCCGGGAATATCCTGCCCGGACAGCGTGGCGTTGGGGTCGCCCTTCCAGTTGTATCCATCGTTGAGCGGCACATACTGATCGTCGCCCTCGCACATCTGGACGGTGGGTGCACGCTTCCACGGCTTCGCCTCGCAGGGAATGTTTCGAATGCCGCGCACATTCAGTTGAGAGTCCTGCGGGACTCGGCAGTACAGGTCCTCAACCGGTCGGTCCGGATAGTCGATTTCGGCGGGGCTGCGCCGAGACTGTGCGGGAAGATAGCCGGTCGTGCAGGTTGGCGGCAGATTGAGATTGAGATTGAAGGACAAGAATCCAGTCTTGTAGGGCCCAGGCGGGGTGTTGAGGGACGCGGCCGAGATGGCCTGAGCGTTGGCGAGGCTTTGCGGCACCAGTACCAAGATCTGTTCCAGGTCAGCTCGGTAAGTCAGCGCGATCTGGCTGATGCTGACCAGGTTCGCCATCAGCAGCGGTACACCTTGCTTCAGCCGGTCGATCAACTGCTGGGCTTCGGCAGTGGCGCCTGCGCCGTTTTCCAGCACGCCGGCGACGGCCGAGTCGTGGTCACGCAGCCGACCGGTCAGGCTGGCTACCTTGGCTGCCCACGCGGCAATCGAATCCGAGGTGTTCGCCTGGGAATCCAGAATCGGCCCGGAGCCGTCGATGAGTGTGGTCATCGAATCGAGATTGGCGCGAGCGTCGATAGCAAGCGTGGTGAAACCCGAGACGATGCGTGACAACTCGGGACCGTGGCCGCCAAAGGCCGTGGCGCTTTCGTCGATGACGGTCTTGAGGTTGTCCTTCGGGATCGCCTGCAGCGCAGTGTTGGTGGAATCCAGGATCCCCGTGATGCTGGGAGGAACTGACGTGCGGCCCTCGGGAATGACGTCACCGTCCCGCAATGGTGGAGCCTCGCCATTTCGCGGTAAAAGAGCGACGTACTGCTCGCCAATGGCGGACTGGCTGTGCACCTCTGCGTTCAAATCAGACGGAATTGCAACTCCCTTATCGAGCGACAGTTGCACGTCGACGCCAGAATCTGTGAGGTCGACGGACTCCACGTGGCCGACTTCGGTGCCCTGATAGGTGACATTGCTGCGGTCGTAGAGTCCACCGGATTGGGCGAGCCGCATGGTGACCGTGTAATGGCCTGAGTTGAACAACATCTGGGGCAGATTGAGGTAGCCGAACAACATGTAGCCCGTGAACACCATGGATACGACGATGAAGACGGCCAGCTGAACCCAAGTCCGCTTGTTGAGGTGCATATCAGTAGCCTTGATCGAATCGGTATGGAGCTACCAGCGGATTTCCGGCGGTATATGGGCTGGGCATCTGACCGATGGTTCGGCCCCATTGCATTTCGAGTTGTGTGAGGTCGCCTTCGAAACGGGTGCCGGTGAACATGGCGGCGTCGATTCTGCTGAGCGTCAAGTCAAGTACGGCGGTGAGGTTGCCGTAGTCACCGCGCATCCATTTGTCTAGGGTGTCTTTCGGGTAAGGGTAGGTCGAGAAGAAGCCCAGTGATTCGATCAGCGACGGGCCGGCGTCGGCCAGCGATTTCAGTACGGGTGCTAAATCCCGCAGTTCTTGTACGAGGGAGACCTTGGTCTGGTCGACCGCTTGAGTGGCCAGTGCGCTGAACTTGCTCAGGTGGTCGAGCGCGTCGGCGATCTTGGTGCGTTGGTCCTTAAGGACATTCAACGCTTGGGGCAGAGTCCTCAGCGCCGTGTCGATGACGGGTTTTTGCTGCGCGACCTGACCCGCCAAGTTGTCGATACTCTCCGTCGCGGCGATGATGTCGTCGGTTTGATTGTTCAGGTTGGCAATGAATTGATCGATTTGCGTGAGCAGGCTGCGCAAGTCGTCGACACGCCCCCCGAAGGCGGTCGCAAGAGATTTGACGATGTCTTGAACCTGCCCGATGCCGCCGCCGTTGAGTAGTAGCGACACTGCCCCGAGTGTCTGCTCGGTGGTGGGATAGGTGCCCGCATGTGCCAGCGAGATCATGGATCCGTCATGCAGCCGTCCTTCGGGTGGAACTCCGACGGGCGGCGCCAACTCGATGTGAAGTGAACCGAGCAGGCTGGTTTGACCGACCATCGCGGTGGTATTGGTGGGAAGCTCCACGTCGCCGTCCAAGCGCATGGTCACCAGCGCATGCCAGTCTTGCAGTTCGACCTTGGTGACATTGCCGACGGTGACGTCGCCGACTCGTACTCGCGAGTTCGGTTGGATGTTAGTCACATTCGGCATCTGCGCGGTGACCGTGTACGCCCCGGGTCCGCTGCCGGCTGTGCCGGGAAGCGCCAGGCTGTTCAGGCCGTGCCATTCGCATCCGGCCACGCCCAACGTGGATGCTGCGATCGTTGCTGCGATCGCGGCTCGCCAGCGGACGGATTTCACGAGCCAGCCCCCGCGGGCACCATCAGGCCGGGCAGTCCGGCGGCAGGGTCGGTCGGAGTGGGTACAGGCGGAAACGGTGCTTCGGCCGGCAAGGGTGTCACTGGTACGCCCGGCTCCGCGGGTGATACCGCCGCAACCGCGGCCGAAGGCGCACCCGGCGGGGCCGCTGGAGGTACGTAGTCGGGACGCAGTCGATCCTCGCTGTAGGTGATCTCGTTGGGCCGTGCTACCGCACCGACAAGTGGGTTGAGACCGAACGGCAATGTATTGAACTGGCGGTTCTTGATGATCGGAGCAAGGTACTGAACGCAGAGCTTGGCTGATTGCTCGGCACCGAGACGCGAAGCCGCCTCAACCGCACCGCAGATGAACTGGATTGGGTCGGCGAAGTTGTTGAACGCCAACGCCCCTGTGACAGTGCCCTGGGCGGGTTGGTAGATGTTGACATAGTTGGCCAACTGCGTCGGCGTGATGTGCAGGATCTGCTTGAGATCGTAGTTGGATTCGTTGATCGCCGTGGTGATCGCCGTAAGGTGATCGACCGTGGTGCCGAGCGGCTCACGGTTGTCCGCGACGAATCGACTGAGGTCGCTGGAGGCCTGACTGAGCGCGGCGACCGCGTTACTGATCTCACCCGGGCTGTTGGTCAACAGGTTGGTGACCGCGGCGAGGTTGACGTTGAGGTCGCTCATCAGATGCGAACTTCCCTGCAACGCAGAGACGAGCAGGGCGAGGTTACGCACGACGGTGAAGATGTCGGAGCTGTGATCGCCGAGCACCGAGGCCGCCTGCGAGAGCTTGACCAACGTGTCGCGAACGGCCTCACCGTTGCCGCGCAGGTTGTCGGCGGCGACGTTGATGAACTCCCCCGCCGGCGCGACACCTCCCGGTTGTGCCGGCTGCAGAGTCAGTGCGAGTTTCTCGAGTTGCTCACGCAGATCATCCCATTCGATTGGGACAGCGGTGCGATCTTCTTGGATCACCGCCCCCGACGCCAACGCGGGACCACCGGTGTATGCAGGCGTCAACTGGATGGCACGCGCGGAGATCAGTGTGGGGGAAATGATGACCGCCTTGGCATCGGCGGGCACGTCATACTGGTCGTCGAACCAGAACGTGATCCGAGCGCGCCCTGGCAGCGGCTCGATCTTCGAGATCTTGCCGACCGGGATTCCGAGAATACGTATGTCGTCGCCGACGAAGATTCCATTGCTGTTGGCGAAGTACGCGGTGATCGTCGTTCTGCGCGCGTCGTCAGCGTGGTGCCAAACCATCGCGACCCCCGCGATCAACGTCGCGATCAGCACGATCGCCAGTACCGTGCGTGACTTCATGAACTTGCTCATGGCTGACCTCCGAGCGGAAACCGCCTCTCCGGAGGAGGCGGGCCGATTTCGGCGGAGGTCGGCACCGGCACTGCCGGCATTATCGCTGCGGGGTCCTGTGCGGGCGGTCCCGGAGGAGGGCCGCCGGGCGGTGGGGCGGGCAGCGGTTCGCGGTACGGGTAGCGCGAGTCACCGGGTTTCCCCGTGATGGCGTCGGGCAAGTTCAAGTGCGGCTCTCCGCCCTGCCCTGTACGCGGATACGGGATCGGCAGCGCGGGAGTGGCCGACTGTCCGGTTTGGGGTTCCTGTCGTTCGGATGGCAGCAGAACGTTGGGGTCTAGGCCGAGATCGGAGAACGCGGCGTCGATGAAGGGCTGCATCCACTGGCCTGGCACGAGGTTGGCCAGATAGGCCTTGAAGAAGGGCCCTGAACCGACAGTCTCGCCGAGTGACATCGCATAGCGCGATAGCATCGGGATCGCGTCTTGGACGTCTGCCTTGCGCTTGTCGAGGATGGCTAGCGTCTCGTTGAGCCTGTCCAGCGTTGGCTTGAGGTTCTGGTTCTCGGCCGCAAGTCCGGAGATCTGATGGGACAGCGCGGCAAGACTGCCTAGGATGTAATCCAGTGCCGCGCTTTCGGATTGGAGCTCGACCAACAATGCGTTGGTGTTGGCGATGAGGTCAGCGATCTGTTTGCTGCGCTCGCCGAGCACAGTGCTGACCTTGCTGGCGTTGGTCAATAGGTTCCGCAATGCGGCATCGCGTGTGTTGAGGGTGTCGGCGAATCGGGCGACGCCGTCGGCCGCGGCCCGCAATTCCGGTGGCGTCTCCCGAAAAGTATCGGCCACGGTGGCCAGGGAAGTGGAGAGTTGGTCGGTGTCGAGTTCGCTTATCGTGGCAGTGAGGTCTCCCAGCGCGTTGGGCAGGTCGTATGGCGATACAGTGCGATCCAGCGGGATCGGTCCAATCTGTTGACCGTCCCCGCGCGGACTGATCTCGAGTGTCTTGGCGCCGAGCAACGTCTTGGTCTTGACGGCCGCCTCGGTGCGATCCCCGAGGCGGATGCCGTCGTCGACGGTGAAGGTCACCAACACCCGAGATCCGTCCAGCTTCAACGCAGACACCTGTCCGACGCGGTAGCCGGCGACTTGGACCTCCGCTCCACTGGTAAGTCCGCCGGCCTCTGCGAAGTACGCCTCGTAGGTGGTGCCGGACTGTACAAAGGGGAGCTTGTCGTACTCGACGGCACCGACGACGAGTACCGCGGTGACCGCCAAGCCAACCAGCCCGACGGTGAACGGGTTGCGATCGCTGAGCGACTTCATCTCGGCGCGCACCTCCCCGTAGATTGTCCCGCCAATTTGATGTAAACCGGTTGTCCGCCTTTGCCATTGACTTTCAGGACGAGGTCACACAGGTAAAAGCTAAAGAAGTCGCCCCATAGACCCTGGCGTCCCAGAATCTGGTAGGCGGCCGGCAAAGTCTCGAGTGTGTGGTCGAGGTAGTCCTTTTGGAGCAGTACGGCTTGGGCAGTGCGATCCGTCTCGTTGATCGTGTCCTTCAGCGGGGGGCGTGCCTGGGTGAGCAGATCAGCCACCGACGACGCGACGGCATCGGTATAGGCGACGCCATCGCGAACCTCGGTTCTCCGATCGGAGAGCTCTGCGACGAGTTGACTCAACGAGTCGACTGCCGAACTGAATTGCTTGTTCTGGTCACCTAGCGAACCCAGTACCGCGTTGAGGTTGTGGATGACCTCACCGATGAGATTGTCCCGGTCGGCAAGTGTGTTGGTCAGCGTTGCAGTTTGATTCAGGAAAGACGATATGGTTCCGCCCTGGCCTTGCAGCACTGAAATCAGTTGTCCGGTCAGAGTGTTGACCTGCTCCGGATCGAGCGCCCGAAACAGCGGCCGGAAGCCCCCAATCAACGCGTCGAGGTCGAGCGCGGGTTCGGTCCGGTCGACGGGAATCGTGGCTCCGGCCGACAGTCGGCGGATACTTCCCGCCCCGTCAGCCAATTCGAGAAATCGATCGCCGATCAAGTTCTCGTAGCGCACAATGGCGCGAGTCCCCTCGGTCAGTGCGACGCGCTGATCAAGGTTGAATTGAACGGCAGCACGATTGTCGGTGTTGATCGAAATGCGCTTCACCTCACCGACTTCCACTCCCGCGATGCGCACAAGATCGCCTTCGCGCAGTCCGCTGACATCGTTGAACTCGGCGCCATACGCTGACTCATCGCCAAACCGGAGCTGGGCGAACACAGCGACCAACGCGAACATTCCGACGCTGCACAACGCGACGAACAGCGTTAAGCGCCACAGGACACCTCGCAGATTGTCCTTCACAACGTGAGTCCTCCGTGACGGTCAGGCGTTGGCGGCGGCTTCATGGCGTGGGGTTGTTGTTCGGGCCGGGAGCCTCGGGGGGCGCAGCGGGCGGCCCGGCTTGCGACGGTGGTGGTGGTGGAATCAGGAATGGGAAGGGCCCCGGCGCTGGGGGACCCATGCCGCGGTAGCTCGGCGGCTCCGGGACGGCGCGAGTGACCGGGAAGTTGTTGACGTAGAAGGGGTGGCCGATTCCGGGATTCGTTCTGATCTCGTTCGGCGCGGTGCCCCAGCCGGTATCAGTGACCAATTGTTTGACGGGAAAGTTGTTCGGGGCTATGGGCAACGATCCGCAGCCCGGTTTTCCGCCCGGCCCGCCTTTCGCGTTGACCTTGGGAAGATTCTCGGGATAGCGATACACGTCGTCGCCGAACAGGATTGCGGCATCCACGACGGTTGAATAGCCGTTTCCGCCCGCACCTGCTAGGGATCCGCCCTCATGGAGTAGCCAGTCCGCCCCGACGAGCAAACAGGTGAATGAGGGGCTGTACTTCAGCAGGAGTTCGGTCGTCGGTGCAAGGTTGTTCACCGCGGTGATGAGGTTCTTCTGGTTGGGCGCTAGGAGATCGGTGCCACTCTGCGAAAGACCAATCACGTTGAGCAGAAGGGCGTCGAGTGCCGTCGAATGATCGGTGATGGTTGTCGCGGTCGTCGATACAGCGTCGAGGGCAGCCAATAGGTCGGGAGCTACGTCGCCGTATGCGTCTGCAAAACCCTTCAACGACCGGAAGTCGGCGGCGATCACGTCCGTTCGGGAATTGAGTGCTTTGATGACGTCGTCTGCCGCACTAATCGCTTCGCCGATGCGGTCTCCCTTGCCGCGCAGCCCTTCCGACAGGGCAGTCAGGGTGGCATTCAGGTCGGCGGGATCAACTTGTCGGAGCACCGCCGTGAGACTCTCGAATACGGTGTTGACTTCCGTGCTCACGTTGTCCGACGTCAGGACAGCACCTGCTTGGATGCGTTTGGCACTGGGGTCGGCCGGGACGAGGAGATCGACGTATTTGGCGCCGAACGCAGTGCTTGCTTCGATGCGTACGCCGACGTTCGCCGGAATGTATTGGACCTGGTCGGGATTCAGTTGCAGGACTAGTTCGGTATTGCTTGTGCCACTGCGGATATCGCCAACACGACCGACGACAACACCGCGCATCTTGACCTTGGCGCCGGACTCCATCACCAGGCCGGCGCGATCAGCAGTGAGGGTGACGGGGACGACGGACCGGAACTGACCGCTGAACTGCGCCGAGCAGATGACGACGAACGCAACGACAGCGACCACGAGGATCGCCGTCCACCAGCGGGGGCTCAGTCCCCCTTCACGGTCCTCGTCCATGCCTATCCAGAGAGGTTGAAGTTGCCGGACTGGCCGTAGATGGCCAGGGAAACGAACACCGTCACGAAGACCGCCGCGATCAGCGACGTGCGCACCGACCGGCCCACGGCCTCGCCGACTCCGGCCGGTCCACCGGCGGCGGTGAAACCGTAATAGGTGTGCACCAGCATGACGACCAGTGCCATCACGACGGCCTGCAGAAACGACCAGATCAGGTCAGTGGGGTTGAGAAAGGTCGTGAAGTAGTGATCGTAGACACCGGTCGACTGGCCATATATATAGGTGGTGCCGAATCGCGCGGCAAAAAAAGACATCGTCACGGCGACGCAGTAGAGCGGGATGACGACGATGATCCCGCCAATCACTCGCGTGGAAGCCAGGTAGGCAATGGAACGGACGCCCATCACCTCGAGCGCGTCGATCTCTTCGTTGATGCGCATGGACCCCAGTTGAGCCGTCGCTCCGGCTCCGATAGTGGCAGCCAGGCCGATACCTGCGATGAGCGGGGAAACGAGCCGCACGTTGAGGTAGGCCGAGACGAAGCCCGTCAGCGCCTCCACCCCAATTCCGGACAACGAGTGGTAACCCTGCACCGCGATGAGCGCACCAGCCGACAGGGTCAGAAAGCCCACAATTACGACGGTTCCGCCGATCACGGCCAATGCTCCTACGCCCAAGCTCATTTGAGCGACGAGCCGAATGATCTCAGATTTGTAGTAGACCAGCGCGTCACCGATCGAGCGCAGCGTCCTGCCGTAGAACTTGGCCTGGGTCCCTATTCGGTCCCAGCCCTCCGCGAACCGTGAGACGCTTCTGGCCACCCTCGGCAGCCGAGGGCTTGCGACGCTCACGCCGTTGCCTTGACGCCGACGGCGGTGGCGATGACGTTGATGACGAATAACGCCATGAATGAAAACACCACGGTTTCGTTGACTGCGGCGCCGACACCGGCAGGACCTCCGGTCACCGAGACGCCCTTGTAGCAAGCAATGAGGCCCGCCGACAGGCCGAACAACGCAGCCTTGACGAACGAGATCAACACCTCGGGAAGCCCGACCAACAGCGTCAGGCCCGAGACGAACGCGCCTGGCGTGACGTCTTGTATGAATACCGAGAACGCGAATCCGCCACCAAGTCCGACAAGGCTGACCAGAGCTGATAGCAATAGCGCGACCAGGGTCGAGGCGAGCACTCGGGGCACAATCAGCGCCTGTATCGGATTGATGCCCATCACCCTCATCGCGTCGAGTTCCTCACGGATCGTGCGCGCACCGAGGTCTGCGCACATCGCCGTCGCACCGGCGCCAGCGACGACGAGAACCGTTACGACGGGACCGATCTGAGTGATGGTGCCAAGAGCGGTGCCCGTACCGGAAAGGTCGGCGGCACCGAGCTCGCTGAGCAGGATGTTGAGGGTGAAGACCGTGAGCACGGTGAATGGGATGGCCAACATCAAAGTCGGCAACAGCGAAACCCGTGCGACAAACCAGGTCTGCAGGATGAACTCTCGCCACGCGAACGGCGGGCGGAACATGAGCAGCAGCGTGTCCCCCGCGACCGCATAGAAGCTCCCCAGCGAACGAACCGGCTTGCCGAACACCGCGGTATTGTTCACCTCGTCCCCCAGGGGGCCGGATCAATCACGGTTGGCCTGCCGGCCTTGCGCGATCCCGGTCATGGTTTCGGACCCAGACAGTTACTCGAGCTCCAGTCGTTGATCTGCCGGACGCCGTGCTGTACCTCGATGAAATGCGGAGCGATGAACGTCTTGGTGATAGCCATCAGCACCATCAAAATTCCAAGGGTCGCGAATCCCGACAGGATCGTGGTGCTCACCGTGGCACGTTCCCCGGGCCGCGTGTCCCACCGCGTGAAAAACAGCAGAGCCGCGAAATGCCAACCGCCATAGACCAACACATTCAGGCCCCACATGCCGACGCCATTGTCGAAGCAGTAGTTGGAGCTCGTGTAAGCCAAGGACTCACCCAGCGGCATGATGCCGGCCAGGAGGGCGCACACAACGCCGTGCCGAATGAGGCTGTCGTGAGCAAGGAATGAGTTCGTGCGATCCAGCAGTTGGGTGACTATTCGGTAAAGCGTGCCCAGAATCACCGAGTAGAAGCCGAAGACGCTGATGCTCATCGGCAGCATGAACAACGGGACGCCGTTTGGATTGAGTTCCGTGTTGAACCCGAAGTGGCCGTGTAACACCTCGTACCACGGGTCGGTGCCTATGAATCCGCCGAGAACAGCCCAAATTGAGAGGAAGATTCCCATCCGAAAGCCGTACAACTCGCGCAAGGGACGGCCCTTGTCATCGGGTACTCGAAACACCAGCGGGAAGATCAGCGTTCCCAGCCCCATTGCCACGGCCTGCGACAGCAGCAGGGGGTCGTTGGGTACGTCATAGCTCAGGTTCATTACGACTAGGCCCTGCACTGGTACCGAAATCAGAAACCAGATGACGTAGATGATCTCGGTACGACGCTTGCCAGGGTTGGCCGAAAGCCAGTGGAACTTCCGCACCGATTCGGGTGCGGGATCTGTGGGCGACGGCGCAGCCGTTTCACTGTTGCTGACCATGGCGGTCTCCTTTCGCCTGCTGTGACCGGATGACGCGATGGGTCATGCGGTCGGAATTCCGTATCTCATGGCCGCCACGACGCCACCGTCGACGAGGACGTCGGTACCCGTGACGAAGCTCGAACCGCTTCCAAACAAAAACTCGGCCACCGCGGCGACGTCGCCGGGGGTCCCGACGCGTTGCGACGGCGACCCGGCGACCATGGCTTCGACGACAGCTCCGGTGGTTCCGTCGGTCATCTCGGCGCGGCCCATTTCCGTCGAGATGACTCCAGGACTGATCGAGTTGATGCGGGCACCCGCCGCACCCCATCGTGCTGCGGCGGCTTGGACGCGCAACTGGTTCCCGCGCTTCGCGAGCCCGTACGCCAGGCTGCGGTTCTCGGTGGTGTCGGATCCGAGGAGATCACGGACGGCGGAGATCTCGAGCAGCCGTTCAGGAGGGGACTGGGCGAGCTGGGCTTCGGTATCGGGGCTCTGACCGGAGCCGAGAATGGCAGCGGCCATGCTGGCGACGACCACTCCCGCACCGCCGGGCGCGATCGCACGGGCGAACTCGTCGACGATGTGTGCGGTCCCGACTAGATCAACCGCGAAGATCGCAGAGACCGACGCTCCTGCGGGCGACACTCCCGCGGTGTGTGCGACCGCGGTCACCGGGCCAATTTCAGCTGCGCAATCCGCGAGAGCGGCGACTGACCTGCGGTCGGTGATGTCGACGGCTTTTGTCGACACTAGGTGGCCATCGTCGTGCAGCTGACTCCCAACAGTCTTTAGAGCCTCATCGCTGCAGTCAGCGACCAGAATGTGCCTGCCCGCGCCCATGCGATGCGCAAGGGCCGCACCCATGCCGCCGGCACCGACGACGACCAAGACCGCGCGAGTCATACCTGCCTTCCGCTGTTCAGATCGCCCCCGAGTGGCGAGGAAGAGCGCCGATGTGCGGTGCGCCACAGGCACGCTAACATAATTAATCTCGCATGCAATAGTATTGTATCTACAATGCAAATCACTCCGGACCTCACATGGGCGACGCCGAGCTCCGCCCCTCGGGTCGCCGTGCGAAGGCGAATTGCATGGGTACTCCCCCAAGTCGCGCACCGCTCTCGTTGCAGCGGCACGCCGCGGCGATGTATGGCGCTCACGTCGAGTTATGTGGTGATGTAGACGTCATGGCAACGAAATCCAGTCCACGCCCGGTGCCGCGCCGAGCTGCCAAACGAGGCCAGGAACGGGCGGACCGGACGCGGGCGCTGGTGATCGAGGAGACGATCCGCTGCATCCGCGAAGAGGGCTTCGCTGCTGCGAGCACGCGCCACATAATCGAACGCGCGGGGGTCTCATGGGGGGTCATTCAGTATCACTTCGGTGATCGTGACGGCCTGCTGACGGCTGTCATCGAGTACTCGTTCGCAACTCTCACCGAGTCGCTGAATGAACTCGCAGACTCCGCCGCCCACCTTTCTGACCTACGCGAGCGCAGCGAGGCCGTCGCCACTGCGGCGTGGACGTTGTTCTTTACGCCAACCTCGATGACCGCCATGGAAATCCTCTTGGCAACTCGAGCGTTGCGAGGCACGTTGCAAACCGACGAGCTAAGAGGGCTCGAGTCGGCGCTCACCCGCATCGCAGATTTGTTCGGTACCGACACACCGCACGCATTCGGAATCGCCAACTTGTTGTGGGCTGGCCCTGTCGGCATGACGATGGCGCAAGCGGTGATGACCGACGAATTGCCAACCCAAGCCGAGCAGAACGCGATGGCAGACCTGATTGCCGACCACCTCTCCTACCGACGGCTTTCGACCGCGAAAAAGGATCGATCCGCCGCGCTTCGCCAACCGGTCAAACGATCGAGAGCCGCCAAACGCGGAGCGAGGCGACCGGAAGAATCCTGACGCACGACGCGCATGCATCACTGAGACTTCCGGCCCGGCCAGGGGCCGCTTTTTTGTTGCGGCTGAATCGAAGTCGGATGGCCAACAAGGTCAAGTCTTGATCGGACGCTCGGCCTAGGGTAAATGTTAAGGTGCTTAATAACGCGGGCGGAGGAGTCTTTTTGTGGGACCACTGAGGGTCATCCAGGTGGCGACCGGCACCGTCGGCACGCACAGTTTGCGGACGATCATCAATCGCCGAGACATGGAACTGGTCGGCCTACTGGTGTTCTCATCCGAGAAGGCCGGCAGAGACGCAGGCGAGTTCATCGGCGGGGAGCCAACCGGCGTTCTAGCAACGGAGGACTTCGAAACGATCCTCGCACTGGACGCGGATGTCGTGGCCTACAACGCTCTCGGTGAAACACGCGACCCCGAAGCCGCTCTCGACCAAATCTGTCGCCTGCTCGAATCAGGGAAGAACGTATGCTCGACCGCTGTCAGCGTGCACATCTATCCCGACATCATAAAGAGCAGTCCTCTACGCGCGCGCCTACAGGCCGCTTGTGAGAAGGGCGGTGTTAGCTTTCACAGCTCCGGAATAAATCCGGGCTACATGATGGACGTGTGGCCGATCGCCCTGTGTCGCCTATCGCGTCAGATCGACACCATCTACATGACCGAAATGGTCGACATGTCGCGCTACACATCACGCCAGATCGGAGACTTCATCGGCTTCGGTAGGCCGGTCGAGGATCGGGTGATCTCCATCCCCAAGGAGATCGTGGCGGAGAGCTCATTTTACGCATCTCTCCAAATGTTCGCCGATGCAACCGGTCTGGAGATCGACGACGTGACGCTCGACTGGGAAGTCGCGCCGTCGCCGCGGGAGATCGTGACCCCGGTATACCGAGTGGAGCCTGGCCAGGTAGGTGCTGTGAGGATCACGCTACGTGCGTACCAGGACGGGACCGTGCGGGTCGAGAACCAGTGGATCTGGGTCCTCGGCGAAGACGTGGCCCCGCCGGAATGGCCATATGGTGACGGCGCTTGGAGCGTACGCATCGTCGGAGACCCGTGTCTGGAAACCCGAATCGACGCCAGCACTGCGTATGACGCCAAGCAGCCGGACGTGCTGATGACAGGGGTCCACGCAGTCAATGCGATGCCGTCCGTCGTAGCGGCTCCCGTCGGCGTCCGCACGCATCTCGACCTTCCGTTCTTCAGCGGGGGCTTCTTCGCGAAAACGTCGTCCGCCGCAGTGCAAATCGTCTGATCTTCGTCATGAGCCATGTGTCAGATCGGTCGAATGGTGGATTCCCGCCCGTCCCTCCACCAGTCGATGGAACCCATCGCCGTGACAACTTCCCTGTTGTCGCCGACCCGCCGCAGCACACCCTCTGCGCCCAACGGAATTCCGGGCATATCGTAGACATCTGCACGCTCGGCACGGTCTGCAATCTGCCAAAGCCATTCCTGTCCAAGGAAGCGGTACAAGATGCGTTCGGGGTAGCCATTCGGTCGAACATCGGCGCGAACGTCGATCTGTGTCGTCGCGAATCGATTCCCAGATTCGTCGGTTAGCAACGCGAACCCCCACCCGTCGGTTCCGATCGCCAGACTCGCGTCGATCAGCGTCCCATCTGCGAACGCGGTCGCCATGTGACCCCAGTGAACCTCACGACCGCCGCAGCCAAACGGCGAGTCCATGAAACTTCTTCCCGGCGGGAAGAAGTGGAACTCAACCGCAACGAACCCGTCGGCGCTCTGCCCGAACACGGTTCCCTGCACCCGATACTTGAGCGTGACGGCGTAGCCGCCTTCGCCGTTTCGCCAGGGGTTGAACCATTGCGTCGGCTCAGCGATCAGCGAACCAGATACGTCGAGTAAGCCTGCTTCGCTCCATGCAGCACTATCCACATCTGTGGAGAAGCTGAACCCATCCTCGCCGGGGCTGGAATATCGCACAGCGCCTTCGGTGAAACTCGTAGAGATACCGCCGCGATACAGCTGGCCTTCGGCATCCGGCTTGTGTTCTAGCAAGTCGGCGCCTCGGTTGCTGAATACCGAAATGATCGCCCCACTCTGGTATGCGGCGACTTCTCTGAGGAAATGATGGATGTCACCGTCAGCGGTGTGCCAGGTTCCGATGAGGTAGGCCGCAGTCTTCGGCAGACCCATCGCTGTCGCTCCTGGCACGAACAAATCTGTCGTGACAAAGCAACTACTCGCGAGGCATGCGCCGCCAAAGTCTCCCCAGTGAGGCAGCCCAGGTGAGGCCAATGCAGATGGCTCGGTCCTTTCACCGACATCCAGAATCGTCGGTTCCTCTGACATCGCCTGTCCCCTTAGTCGCTATTAATGCGCTCCATGCACCGCGATTGACGGGTCGATCGCTATGGCGCCCGGTGCACGTGCAAACCCAACAGGCCGCAGCAGTATTCTACGATGGACAGCTGTCCGGTTTTGATCCTTTGACACATTCGATCTGCATGCTGAGTCACACCGCCCTGCTTTCGACTGCAATCCAAGAATTCTCGATAGGCCCTCTACCACAAGGTGTCATACAGCCTCGCGTTGCTGTTGTTTAGTTTCTTAACTTACAATGGACAGGTGTCCAATCTTGCGGCGAGAGTCGCCAGCCAGTCGCCACGGCGACGCGGGCCTGCTCGCACAGCAAGTCGCCATCCAATGAGTTCAATGCCATGTGCACACCGGTCCGCGAGATGCCCGCGCGTCCAACGAAGGTCGAAGGCGCGTGGCAGTGACCTCGCTTAGCGGAATCGGGTGATGCTATGGCGAACTTGCCAGATGGGTTCCGCCCCAACGTCGTCAGTGGCCACTTCGACCACGAACCGGGAATGTCTGAGGACATCCTGGACACCGATCGCCAAAGCGAGCGACGGACCCGAATCCTGGACGCCGCCATTGCAGTCGCAGGGGCGGGCGGATACGAACTGGTGCACATGAGGGATATCGCCGAGCATGCTGGTGTCTCTCTGGGCACGCTCTACCAATACTTCCCCTCTAAGGTTCACGTGTTGGTTCGAGCGTTGGAGCGCGAATTGCTTCGGTTCGACGACTACCTGAGCCAGAACATGTCTGACATCACGGATCCCTTCATTAGACTTCGCGTTGTCGTGTGGCGGCTGATAACCGCGATGGAGCAATCCGACCGGATGACGGAGGCGCTGACGCACGCCTATGTGGCGTCCAACGTCGTCGCTTCACCTGAGGCCGAGGCGATTCGGGACCAGACGAGCGAGATGTTCGCTTATTACATGAGCGATGGTGTCGTCGCAGGCCTTGAGCGTCACGCCGCCGATCTACTCACCGATGTGTGGACGGCAGAGATACTTGCGCTAGTGCAGGGCCGAAGAACCTACACGGAAATGCGCCACACCTTGAACAAGGCCGTCGACTTGGTCGCCCGAA
Source organism: Mycobacterium sp. (assembly GCF_035697385.1). GTDB lineage: Bacteria > Actinomycetota > Actinomycetes > Mycobacteriales > Mycobacteriaceae > Mycobacterium. The sequence continues at coordinate 33,541 of NZ_DASSCY010000149.1, forward strand.
GCGCTCTCGGTGGCAATGGGATTCAGATCCGCTGATTGATCTGGAAGGCTGTCACTGCCTCGCGGCCGCCTCCCATTCCTGGATCACCTGGGAGTGGAAGGCCTCCAGCTTGGTCACGAACCGTAGATACGCGCGCAACTCGGTGGCACTTTCCTTCTCGAACAACGCATCGGCCATGGCGGATTTGTAAGCGTCAGCGATAGCTGCCGCGCCCTTCCCCTGCTCGGTGAGTGACAGCTGCTTTCGCTTAGCGTCGAGTTCCGATACCCGTTCGGTGACAAGACCCTTCTCCTTCAGCTTGGAGATGATCTGCGACGTCGCCGATCGAGTGACAGCGAGTTCTTCGGACAGTTCGCTTCCGGTAACCCCATCGTTCGCTGCGATCATTGCGCACATCTCAGCCTCGAGCAGAGTCATCGACACCCCTGCGCCGTAGTCTCGCGGGAGCCGCCGTCCTTGCTGAATCTTGTTGATCACCCGAAGCAGCGAGATCGTGATCGCTTCACCGATAGCGCTATCTGCATTACGGGTACGGCGACTTCGATCTGAACCTCGACCAGTCACCACGGTTCCTTCCTCACGGCGCCATATTCACCGATGAGTTCATCATGGTAGAGCGATGAAGGGCCTGCCCAGGCTTCGATGTGGTCGACCGGTCACTCAACTCCCAGCTTCGCGCAGTTCAGCTAGTTCGGCGTCCAGCATCGCAGCGAACGGATCACCCGCGACGGGAAGAGCCCAGAACCGGTTCTCGTCCAATGCACGCAACGCCCACGCGACAGCCTCGTCCGGTTCGACTCCGCCCTGATTGAGCGCATCGTGCATGCCCTGGACGTGGTCGAGTATCGACGTCCCCCGAGGCAGCAAAGCGACTGAGGTGCGGATGAGATTCGTCTTGACCATCCCTGGATTCAGCAGCGCCACCCTGATCGATGGCGCAACCAACCCCAGTTCGGCGCGCAATGACTTGGCCATCGCAATGGCCCCTGCCTTGCTGGCCGCATAGGCACCGCTGAACGGCGACGCCACCATTCCCGCCATCGAGGCGGTGATCACCAGGTCGGCGGCCTCGCCCTGCTCCACGAGGACTGGAACGAAGGTCTTGATGCTGTGAAAGAGGCCGCGCAGGTTCACCCCGATGACGAAGTCGTAGGTGGCCTCGTCGGTTTCCCACACTGTCGATCCCGTTGACGTCACACCGGCGTTCAGGCACACCGCACGCAGTGGTCCCAGCCCGGACGAGAACTCGCCGAGGCGGGCCACCGAACGCACGTCCTGCAGATCCACCCGGACACATTCGACGGCTGCCCCCGACTCCGACAACTGCACCCGCGCCTGCTCCATAGCGGGCTCGTCGATGTCACCTATGACGACGTGCGCGCCCTTCGCGGCGTAGGCGCGGGCGAATGCCAGCCCGATTCCACTCGCGCCACCGGTGACGATCGCGACACCGGCGGCCTGCTCTGACATCGGTCGGGTCATCGGTAATTCGGGATCAGTTCTTTACCGATCAGCTCGATCGACTCCATGATGCGGTCGTGCGGCATACCGCCCATCTGCATGTGGATGATCACTTGATCCACGCCGCTGGCCTTGAAGCCGTCGAGCACCGTGGCGCAGTCGTCGGGATTGCCTGCCATCACGAAGCCCTCGTTGATCATGAACTCCTCGATCGCGGCGGGGTCCGCCTTCGCCGCTTCCCGGAGCATGGCGATGTCGCCGCTGCCAAGATGTGCGTAGCTCGCCGTCGGCTGATCGTTCGGCCAGCCTGTGGACATCCAGTCGAAGCCGTGCAGTGTGTGCTGAACGGTGTTGTGGGCCGCCAGTTTACGAACCTCGTCGCGGTCGTGACTACACAAACCGTTGACGAATCCTGCCGTCTGCTTGTTGACGTGCCCGCAGATCGGCTCGGCCTTGTCGATGTTGGCGTAGTACGCCTCGGTGGCCTCGGTCAGTCCGTCGTAGTCGGTCTTGTGGGCGAAGAAGAGCATTCCCAGCCCCTTCTTGGCGGCGCGTTCGGCGTTGCCGGGCCCGACGCCACCCACCCACATCGGCGGATGCGGCTTCTGCACCGGGCGTGGCACGACGGTGCGGGCCGGCATCTTCACGAATTCGCCGTCGAGCTCGACGTTCTCCTCCGCAAGGAGCCGCGTGACGGCGTCGACTCCCTCCTGCCACTGGGCCCGGGATTGTTCGGGGTCGATGCCGAACCCATAGAGTTCGGCTGGCGTCGTCGACCGACCCGAGCCCACGTCCACCCGTCCGTTGGACAGGCAGTCAAGCATCGCCACCCGCTCGGCGACACGGACCGGATGGTTGTAGGACGGTGGGGTCAACGCCAATCCGAAGCCGAACCTGATGTGCTCGGTCTGGTAGGCAGCCGCCCCAAACAACACCTCGGGCGCCGACATGTGCGAGAAGCCCCTCAGGAAATGGTGCTCCGTCATCCAGACGTGATCGAAGCCATGCTTATCGGCGTGCACGATCTGATCGACCGTCTGTCGAATGATTCGCGCCTCGGCATCGGACTCGCTGGGCGGAACGAACATCTCGTAGAAGATCCCGAACTTCATTGTCCTCCACTCTTGTTTGATCAGGTGCTGGGTTTGGTCGATGAGGAAAGGTCAAGCCGGGGTGTCGTCGAGCACCCACCGCATGACGCGCCGGATCGGGTAGAAGCCGTCGTGTGGCAGTCCTTCGACTGCCTGGGCGACCTCGCCAAGGGCGACGATGTGTTGAACCCCCATGGATGCCAGAGCATTACGCAGTCCGGCGGCGCGATCTGGTGGGTAGATTCCGACGGTCTGCGTCGCCACGTTCGCGTGTCGCACCGCCTCCTCCAGCGATGGGACTCCAACAACGTTGACGGTCTTAGACATCGGATAAAAGTCGACGGGATCGTCGGAACGCACAACCAGCCCGGCACCGGAGTAATCGCCCCACACCCGGTAGATCGGTTCGAGCGTCTTGAGGACTTCGACATCGTCGCGGATCTCGTTCGACAGCGGGGCGGCGATCGCGGATGACAGTGTCCGCTCCTGGCGGAGCTTCTCCAGGAGTCGCTCGCAGAATCGGTCGATCTGCTCGGTGCTACCTTCGGCATAGACGTAACGGCTTGCCGCACAAGCATCCTGATTGAAGAGGGCGACGTCGATGGCGGCGCGCTCGGCCGCGTCATCGACGGACGCATCGTTGACGTAGGCCTCGCGACCCACCATGGAGATGGATACCTTGGGGTCGAAGGACACGATTTCGAACCCAGGTCCGGCATAGCGCAACGCGTTGCGCACAGCGGAGTCGCCTCCCCAGACCACCAACTTGTCAAAGAACTGTGGGCGCATGATGGCACTCTCAGTGGCGGTGTCTCCGCCCTTCCAGTAGACGGCCGAAAAGGACTTCACCGTGGGGTGATCGGGGTCGACATCAGCCATGGTCCGCAGGATCGCGGCCGCAGTGAACAAGTCGTTGGTGGGAACCTTGATCAGGTGCACGCCCTTGGTGAGCGCACCGCGCACGATCGTCGTGACCGCGACAGCTGGCGTGTTGCCGGCAATGACGTGCGCTAGCCGCGGCGGAAAGGCGCGAACGCGAGCGGGATTGCCATATGGGCGTGTGACATGTTCCCATCCGTCGATCGCCGCCCAACCGGTCTCCTGCTCGACTTGGAACTCCAGGTTTCTGCGATCGAAGAAGAACGGCACTGTGCGATAGGTGTTCTCGAGGATCCGGCGCTCGAGTGTGTTACATGCCAACGAGTGCTCCAGCGCCTCCTGCATGTACTCGTTCTTGTCGAAGTCGAGGGCGGCGCCGACCTCGACCATGAAGTCGATGACGTCACGGATCGGGGTGTCGAACGCCGGGCCTGGCTGGTGGCGCGGCCACACCAGGTCGTCGAGGTCGATCTCGGGGCAGCGGAAGGCACCGAAGTTCTTCGTCGCGTTGGTATCCACGCGCCCCTTGATGATATGAGGAACGACGGTGATGGAAGTCGCAGTCACAGCTATTCGCCGACCGCGCCGCGGACGAACGAGTCGATGGTGCCCGCACACGTCAGCTTGTCGTCGCCACCCTCCAACTCGGAGTATCGGGCGATTTCAACCACTGCCGGCACACTGCGGCCCGACGGACTCGGGTCGTAGTCCATGACGACGCGGTCACCGCTGATGATGCCGCCCCAGCGGCCATCGATCGAGACGTCGAACAGCGCCATGCGTCCAGTGACCTTGCCTTCGCGGCTGTCGAGCAATTTCTCGCCTGTGTCGTCGAGGAGAAGCGGCACGATCCACCCCGGGAATTCGTAGCGGCCCCACTCGTTCATCCGGCCACCGCTACTCGCCTCTTGCATGCCGTAACCCTGGGTGAAGTTGTCCAGCGTCAATCCCATGAAAGCCATGATCTGCTCGACGTGGTCGGCCGGAAGATCGAAACCCTTGGCCCCGCCGCCGCTCAGTACATGGGTGTCAGGGTGGAAGCTGCCCTCGGGAATCCCGCGCTCCCGAGCCGCCTCGACCACCCGGAACAGCTGCGGCGTGAGTCCGACGAGCAGCATCGGCTCGTCCCGGTAGGCGAGGATCCTGTCGATCAGGCCATCGAGCATTTGGGCGGCGATATCGCGTCGCAGTTTCAATCCGGCTTCGAACTCTGCGATCTCCGATGGCGTCGCGGTGCCGTCGCCGATGCGTCGCCGCATGCGCGCCATGCCCGACAGGTCAGAAATCCGAAGTTCGGCGTCGGTGAGGAAGTGCACCGCGCCGGGGCGCCCGACCACTTCGACTATGTGAGCGAATGTTGCCGACGCGCGGTTCGGGGCCTTTCGGGGCCCGAGTACGAAGACCGGTCGCGACCGATCCTGCGCGACGCTCTTAGGGACCGTCACCTTGTTGGAGAACGCGACATCCTTCGCCGTCTGGTTCAGGAATGAGTTCTTGCCGCTCGTGCCGCTGGTGGCGAACACGTAGTGGCCGGCATCATGAAGCCGTTTGATCCAATCGTCGGAGTCGGCGATGCCGTCGGTGTCGACGCCCTCGACCGGAACCTTCGACAACGTGTTGAGCCACAGGTTCATCCGGTCCCACTGACCCCGATCGATGAAGGACTCCGGATAGCTCTTGTAGGCGGTGTGCGCGAACAGCAAGGGCACGACCTCCTCGAGGCTGGACACCGAGGTGATGCCTTCCTTCTCGGCGAGCTGGTCGAGGATGCGGATTTGCCCACGGCACTGCTGAAACCGTTGGTTGATCGCGTCGATCCAGAGCGGCTCGAGTTCCTCGTGGCTCTTGCCGGACGGGTCATCGAGGTCGAAGAGCCCTTGAAGGGTGCCGATGGAATCAGTCACTCCGTGTACAACCTTTCGCATTCAAGCCCTGACACGCGTGCGCGACAACAGCGATATTGTTTAGTGCCTTAACAAGTAAGCTATTCACTCCGTATGCCGCTGTCAATCACCCGCCTCGTGCCACGCGGGTGCGCGAGGCGGCAGAGTCGGCCGAGGTTCGGCGAATCTAGCGTTGATGCGAGAGTCCTTCGCCCGTCGGCGCATTGCGTTTTGTTTAGTTGCTTAATAAGATGGTCGGCCAGTCCAGTCGGGTCTTGGAATCGCGGCGTACGAACCCCACACGGGCCGGTGAGGAGCAGGCGATGTTCGTACGTTTGGCGATGGGCCGGAGCTTTCGCGGACACGCTCACCTGCGCCAAGTCCAAGGGATGGATGACAGACGGTGAACACTTAGGAGAATCTCGACAACGTGACGCCAACGATTTCGTTTGCAGACCGGGTGGCGATCGTGACAGGCGGTGGCCGCGGACTCGGTGCAGCGTATGCACGCGAGTTGGCCCGTCGTGGCGCAGCTGTGATCGTGCACGACAACGGGGCAACAGCCGACGGTACCGACGCCGATCCAGGTCCTGCGACCGAAGTGGTGGCCGAGATCGTCGGCACAGGTGGGAGGGCGCATGCCTGCTTCACCGACGCAAGCACACCGGACGGTGGTCGTGCGGCGGTGGACCTGGCCGTCGAACGCTTTGGCCGGTTGGATGTCGTGATCGCCAATGCCGGCATCATCCATTCGGATTCGTTCGGTAGCTGGTCGGCGGAGCGGTTCGAAGCCCAGCTTCGCAATCACCTGCTCGCAGCGTTGCACGTCGTGCAGCCGGCGTTCGGCGTCATGAAGACGGCCGGCTACGGCCGATTGGTTTTCGTATCGTCGGCGGCGGGAGTCTTCGGCCAGCCAGGCCTGGCGGGCTACGCCACGGCCAAGACCGGGATGTTGGGGCTGATGAACGTCGCTGCAATAGAGGGCGCAGAGTTCGGAGTCACGGCCAACGCGATCATGCCAATGGCAGACACCCGAATGGCATCAGCGTTACTGGGCGACGCCGCAGAATCGCCTGAGGCGCGGGCATTCCTCGAAACACTGCGCGTCGATCAGGTTGCCCCGGTCGTCGCATACCTGGCAAGCGAGCACTGCACGGTGACTCATACCGTGTTGAGCGCCTTCGGCGGGCGGGTGGCCGCGCTGCAGATCGGGGTGACGCGGGGATGGACGAGTGTAAGTGGGCAATTCACCGCCGAGGACGTGGCGGTGAAAATACCGGAGATCATGGATCCTCATCGGATTCTGGTGCCGCAGAGCATCTTTGACGAGATGGCCCATGCGATTGCTCCAACTTAGCTGGCGATGTGTCCACGGAACCGTCCTCGGAATGAGCAATGTGCCCGTATGAGACTCGCCCGCGTTGACGACACTCGTGTCAGCAGTCGGTGAGCCGACGATGTCATCACGCCGGGATCATTGACGGTGTCGGCGATCACGACCACTTTCGCGGGCGAGTTTTTCCTGCAATTCGTTCACCGGTGTCGGCATGGTTCCGAAGTCGTTGAAGTGCTCGAACGGCACCCGCACGTAGACCCCGTTGGCAGTGAACGCCACCTTCCCGCTGGCGCTGGTTCCCACCAGGGAGACATGGATCGCGCGGCCCTTTTCCTTATCGACTTTCGCCGTCACGCGATGAGTTTCATGCAGAGGGACGGGGGCGAGGTAGTCGATCGTGAGTGCGCGCGTTACGGCAGGGGCGCCAACCAACCACAGAGTGAAACCCAGTAGCTCATCACACGCCGCCGCGATGGCTCCGCCGTGAGCCAGGCCAGGACCGCCGATGTGGCGCTCGTCGAACGCCACGTCGGCATAGATCTCGTCCCCGATGCGCCAAGCCTGCAGGTGCAACCCTGACGTGTTCTCGCTCCCGCAGCCGAAGCAGGAGTCGGTATGTCCCGGCAGCCTGCGTGGCGTGGATTCGCTTGAATCTGCGTTCATTTCGATTTCATCGCCGTCCGACGCGGCGGGATTGGCACCGTCCATGAACCCTTCTCCGCTCATCGCATCGTGATTGGACGCTCCGATGGTCACGGCCAGTTCCCAGTACAACGAGAGAGGCCGTGCCGATCTGCTCACCAAGTATTTTATTGTACGTGCAATACTTATGAAGGCGTTTCACGGATATCCCGCCCGGTGCCCCGCACCCCACATCCGTATGGAGAAAGACTTCCCGTGTGCAGTGCAGTGCTGAGCATCGCCTCAGTGCCGAGGGATGTCGATACTTCATCGCGTGGATGCAGGTTGGCGTCAGTAGGGCCAGAAGGTCGGCCTATCGAGCAGGAGGGTCGAAAGTGAGTCTCAACAACGATTTTGGCGAGATGGCCGCACTCGCGCAGGCGCAGGCTTCGCAATTGCAGCCGACATCGCGATGACTCGGCTGATTCCACGCAGCCGCACCACAATCGCAGCGCTCGGCTTGGTCGCGGCCGGGACAGTTGTCGTCACAGGGCAGCGGCGGCGCAGTGTGCTTCTAAGCACCGGAGTGGATCAAGGCTAGGCTGATGTGTTGCGGCTCAATGCGGTTGTTCGCGACCGCGTACTCCGGCAGAACCGTCCAGGTGTCCCCGTGATCGTTTACGGAATCAATCAATTCGCCCAACGTGTTCTTTCCGATGTACCGGAACTCGGCAGGCAAATTGTTGCACGTCACTTGTAGGTCGATGTACGTGATACTTTGCGGTTCGACGTTAATCACTGGGTCAAAATGACCGCTAACGATAGCTTTGCTATACCCGTACTCGCTGACGCGAGGGGAGCGAAGAAACACGGCCAAGCCTGTCACCCCTCCTGGCAGATGCCCCGCGTTCCGTACTCCGACCGCCGCCACTAGCGGCCGATCTGGACTTTCACAGCCGCCTTTGAACAAGATGGTGTCGTCTATCTCAAGCTTGGCGCCGCTCTCATCTGCAACTGAATGCGCCAACTCCAGCGACGCCTGAGCCGTACGCCATGCCATCAACGCGGCGGCCGCAGATGCGGCTGATGGAACTAGTGCCAACACGCTGATTATTACTGCGTACTTCTTGATGCGGTGGCCCGATGCTGTCGTGGTTGCAGCGTCCGAGTCAGGACTCACCTCGCGCTGTTGGTGATCGTCGCTTTCGCTCACGGTTCTAGTGTGCGGACGGGCACCGACAGTTCGGTGCGTACAACGCGAAGACGTAGACCGATGTACCCCACGGTCGGGGCATCGACAGCGCGATACGAGATCTATCCGGACAGCGGAGGCAGCTGGCGATGGCGCGCGTGGCGGTCGAGTGACAAGGTCGCATCGTCCGATGAGTCGTTCGCCAGCAAGGATGACGCCGAGCGGGGGCTCAAAATGTCCGCGACGACGCGGGTAGCGCCACAGGACCGTAGCGGCAACTGTCTGACGAGAACACCCCCGGCTGTAAGAAAACCGGGGGTGTCTCCGTTGATGCCTCTAGTGAGCGTGGCCGTGATGGCCGTGGCCCCCATGAGCGCCGTCTTCTTCCTCGGCCGGCTTGTCCACCACCGCGGTCTCGGTGGTGAGGATCATCCGTGCGACCGACGCGGCGTTCAACACCGCCGAACGGGTCACCTTGACCGGGTCGACGATGCCGTCGGCGGCGAGGTCGCCGTACTCCAGCGTGGCGGCGTTGAAGCCCTGCCCGTCCGACATCTCGGCGACCTTGTTCACCACCACCGAGCCGTCCAACCCGGCGTTGGCGGCGATCCAGTACAGCGGGGCCGAGAGCGCCGCGCTGAACACCTCGACGCCCACCGCCTCGTCACCGGTCAGCTCGTTGCGCAGCTTGTCCAGCGCCTTGCGGGCGCGCACCAAGGACGAACCACCGCCGGTGATGATGCCCTCCTCGACCGCGGCTTTCGCGGCGGACACGGCGTCCTCGACGGCTTCCTTGCGCTTCTTGAGGTCGGTCTCGGTGGCCGCACCGACCTTGATGACCGCGACGCCGCCGGACAGCTTGGCGAGCCGCTCCTCGAGCTTCTCTCGATCCCAGTCCGAATCGGTGGTCTCGATCTCCGCGCGCAGCTGTGCAGTACGCGCCTCGATGGCCTCCTTGGTGCCGCCGCCATCGACGATGACGGTGCTGTCCTTGTTCACTACGACGCGGCGCGCCGAGCCGAGCACGTCGAGGCCGACCTCGCGCAGCAGCAACCCGACATCCGGGTTGACGACCTGACCGCCGGTCACCACAGCGAGGTCCTCGAGAAACGCCTTACGGCGGTCGCCGAAGAACGGAGCCTTGACCGCGGCGGCCTTGAGCGTCTTGCGGATCGCGTTGACCACCAACGTCGAAAGCGCCTCGCCCTCAACGTCTTCGGCGACGATCAGCAGCGGCTTGCCGCTCTCGGCGACCTTCTCCAGCAGCGGCAGCAGGTCTGGCAGCGAGCTGACCTTGTCGCGATGCAGCAGCACAAGCGCGTCTTCGAGCACCGCCTCCTGGGCGTCGAAGTCGGTGATGAAGTAGGCGGATATGAAGCCCTTGTCGAAGCCGACGCCTTCGGTGATCTCCAGCTCGGTGTTCAGCGTCGAGGACTCCTCGACGGACACGACGCCGTCGTGGCCCACCTTGGTCATCGCCTCGCCGACCAGCTCACCGATCTGCTCGTCTCGCGAGGACACGGTGGCGACCTGAGCGATGCCTTTCTTGTCGGACACCGGCGTGGCCGACGCCAGCAGCGCTTCGGACACCGCATCGGCGGCCTTGGCGATGCCCGAGCCCAGGGCGATCGGGTTGGCACCGGCAGCGACTTGCCGCAGCCCGGCCTTCACGATCGCCTGCGCTACTACGGTCGCGGTGGTGGTGCCGTCGCCTGCGACGTCGTTGGTCTTGGTGGCCACCGACTTCACCAGCTGCGCGCCTAGGTTCTCGAACGGGTCCTCGAGGTCGATCTCGCGGGCGACGGTGACGCCGTCATTGGTCACGGTCGGGCCGCCGAACGCCTTGGCAAGGACGACGTGCCTGCCGCGAGGGCCGAGCGTCACGCGCACCGCGTCGGCGAGCTTATCGACGCCGGCTTCCATTGCGCGGCGCGCGGTTTCGTCAAAACTAATGAGTTTGCTCATGGCTCTTTCTGAAGTCGAAACGCATGCCGCCCCGGAAATCGCCCGTGGTTACGGGGATCGCCGGGGCGGACATGACGTGATTACTTGTTGACGACAGCCAGCACGTCGCGGGCCGAGAGGATCAGGTACTCCTCGCCGTTGTACTTGATCTCGGTGCCGCCGTACTTGCTGTAGATGACGACGTCGCCCTCGGACACATCCAGCGGAATCCGCTTTTCGCCGTCCTCGTCCCAGCGGCCGGGGCCAACTGCGACGACGGTGCCTTCTTGCGGCTTTTCCTTGGCGGTGTCGGGGATGACCAGACCGGATGCGGTCGTGGTCTCGGCCTCGTTGGCCTGGACGAGGATCTTGTCCTCGAGTGGCTTGATGTTCACGCTCGCCACGATGGAGCCCTCCACTTAGTTCGGGTGTCGATCCGGGGTAGATCCCCGGAACTGTCAATTACCAGGTGTTCGGCAAAGCGTCCGTGCCCACGTGCCGTCGTCGCGGGTGCCGGCGCAGGGGGTTGGCCGCCTGCCACCTAGCACTCTATACATGAGAGTGCTAGCACTCAAGGTTGCCCCACTGCCTGATGCGCGTGGCCAACCCGCACGTCTCCGAAGAACGCGATCACCAGGGGATTGAACAGATCGGCGCGCTCCCACTGAAGGAAGTGGCCCGCGCCGGGCAGCACGACCGGGCCGGTGCGGTTGGTGAAGGCCACTTCGCAGGTGTGCAGGAAGTCGGCGCCGATCACTTGGTCGTCCATGCCATATAGGAGCAGTGTCGGCACGTCGACCTTGCGGTCCACGATCGGCGGCTCGCTCATCGGCCGCCCGTGCATCAACTGGTAGCACGCCCAGCCAGCACGCAACCGCTCCTCGGCGGCGAACATTTCGGTCATGAAGTCGACCTCGTCGGCGGTGAACGTGCCTGGCGACGCCCACAGCCGGTGCCCATAGAACTCGGCGATGTACCTGCGCCGCTTGGCCACGGTGTCGAGTTCGGCGGCCAGCTCGTCGGGCGTCACGCCCTGCCGATAGCGGTAGTCGGCCGTCGGCCCGTCACCGAGTCCACGAATCGAGGCGACGTCGATGCCCGCCGCGACGTAGTCGTCGAACACGAACGGCGGAACGGTGTTGAAGAAGACGAGCTTCTCGACGAATCCGGGGAACCGGTGCAACAGATCCACCGCGATGGCACCGCCCAGATCGCCGCTGACCACGCCGCACCGCTCGTGTCCGAGCACGTCGTGCACGAGAAGGTAGGCGTCGCGGCTCCATGCCGCCAGGTCGTACACGTCCTCCGCCGACACGTCCGACTCCCCGTAGCCGCGCAGGTCGGGGGCGATCACTTCATAGCCCGCCTCGGCCAGCGCGGTGATGTTGCGCCACCAGATGCGTTTGGTCTCGGGGTATCCGTGCAAGAGAACGATCGGATAGCCGGCCCCATCTTTCGGACCTTCATGCACGAACGCCAGCGACAACCCGTCACGCCCCTTGGTCGGTGGTACCTCCCGGCGGTGGATGGTGAACGCATCGGGAGCCGGAGTGGCAGGTTGGGCGGGTCGCAGGCGCAGGTCGTAGTGCACGGCAGGGAGTCTGCCGCACAGATCAATCGAATCTGCCCGGATCGATCATCAAGTGGGCCGAGATGTCCCCGATCATCTCGACGTCGACCCGCCGTGAGGTGAAGTACCAGCCGGCGTCGTCGCAGCTGAAGGTGTCGAGATAGCGGCCGACGACGATGGGCTGCAGCGGCACCGTCTCCGTGTTCTGGATGACGCAGAAGGTGGACCGGGCGACGGCCGTGTTGTCGGTGAGGTCGACAATCGGGTTGAGCACCAGGTGGCGGGTTCGTGGGGTATTGCCATGCCCGGGATAGCGGCGAGTGGTGGCACCGAACAGCTTGGCGATGTTCTCAGCGCCCGACGCCCCCTGCGGCCCGGAACCGCCGAACGTCGCCCGCGCAAGCAGCCGCCCGACCCCGTCAAAGTCGCCGGCGTCGATCAGCTCTGCGTAGCGGTAAAGCAGCTCGGTGATCGCGAGCTTGTCGGCAGCACTCATGCCTCGACTCCCCCTCGTCCCCTGCCCTGCGGGCGTGGGCCCACCGGTCCTCGCTCGTTCCTCGCTGCGAACCTCACTCGCGGTCGTCTTCGGAAAGTCATGCCACTTGTCCCTTCACCACCGGCAGACCCGGATCGCTGGCGACATCCAGCGGCGACGGCGGCGCACCCGCGGCGATCAGATGCGCGGCGAACGACGCGATCATCGCGCCGTTGTCGGTGCACAGCCGCGGTCGCGGGATCCTCAGCATCAGCCCGTTGGCTGCGCATCGTTCCTCGGCGAGTTCGCGCAGTCGCGAATTCGCCGCAACCCCACCGGCAATCAACAACGTCGACACGCCGAGGTCTGTCGCGGCGCGGATGGCCTTGCGCGTCAGCACGTCGGCCACCGCCTCCTGAAAGCCCGCCGCCACATCGGCCTGCGAGGCCTCGGGATTACCTTCGACATACCGCGCCACCGCGGTCTTCAGGCCCGAGAAGCTGAACGCATACGGGGCGTCGCGCGGTCCGGTCATGCCCCGCGGGAAGACGATCGCGTCGCGATCGCCCTCGCGGGCAAGGTCGTCGAGCACCTTGCCGCCCGGATATCCCAGCCCCAGCAGGCGCGCCACCTTGTCGTAGGCCTCACCCGCGGCGTCGTCGACCGTGCTGCCCAGCTCGACCATCGGCTCTCCCAGCGACCGGACATGCAGCAGGTTCGTGTGCCCGCCCGACACCAGCAGGCCGATGCTCTCTGGCAGCGCACCGTGGTCGTACACGTCGGCGGCCAGGTGGCCACCCAAGTGGTTGACGGCGTAGAACGGCACCTGCCAGGCGGCCGAATATGCCTTGGCGGCAGCAACTCCCACCAACAGCGCGCCTGCAAGCCCAGGACCGATGGTGGCAGCGACCACGTCCGGCTTGTCCACTCCCGCGGCCTTCAGTGCGCGGCGCATGGTCGGGCCAAGTGCCTCCAGGTGTGCGCGCGACGCGATCTCGGGCACCACACCGCCGAACCGGGCGTGTTCGTCGACGCTGGAGGCCACCTCGTCGGCGAGCAGCGTGACCGCGCCGTCGGCACCCAGTTCGGCGATGCCGACACCGGTCTCGTCGCAGGAGCTTTCGATGGCCAGGATTATCGTCATTGCGGGTCCCGCCTCATGGTGTAGGCATCGGCGCCGCTGGCCCGGTAATACCGGCGACGCAGGCCGACATTAGTAAAGCCCAAGCTCTCGTACAGCCCGATCGCGGCCGCGTTGTCGGTGCGAACCTCGAGGAAAACTGTTCCACCCGAGGCATATTCGAGCAGCTCCGTCATCATGTGCCTACCGATACCCTTACCCTGATAAGCGGGGTCCACTCCGACGGTGTGAATCTCGTACTCGTAGGGCTTCTTTCGCCCGAGTCGGGAGATGCCGGCGTAACCAACAAGCTTGTCGTCGGCACGGGCGGCGATGTAGCGAATGTGTTTTGCCTCCAGCTCCGCGAGGAAAGCCCGCGCCGGCCACGGATCGTCGCCCTCGAAAAGCTGCGCCTCTAGCTCCGCGCACCGGGCAGCGTCGTTGCGGGTCAGTGGACCGTACTCAACCGTCATCGCGCCGCCGCCGGTCGCTCGGACTGCGGTTTGGCGTCGGGCCGGCGCAGATACAGCGGGACGAGCGGCGCAGGCTCGGCTGTCCAATTCGAAACGGCGCGCACCAGACCGGCCACGCTCGGGTAGACCGGCGGGAGCGCCAACGCGTCGACTGCGCCCTGCACATCGGCAGGCGCGTTGACCGCAGGCCCGTCGACCCGGGCGCCGTCGCGGTAGCGGGCCCAGTAGACCTCGCGCCGGCGCGCATCGGTGACAACAAGCGCATCGCCCGTCGTGTCTATGCCGATGGCGTCGAGGCTGCACACCCCATGCACCGGAAGACCAAGTGCATGGCCGTAGGCCGCCGCGGTGGCCATGCCGACTCGCAGGCCGGTGAAAGGCCCTGGTCCGCAACCAATGACGACGGCGTCGAGATCATCGACGGTCAGACCGGCATCGGCGAGCGCACCCACCACGTTCGGGGTCAGCTGTTCGGCATGCGCGCGAGCGTCGACGGTGACGCGCTCTGCGAGCACCTCGACGTTCACGCCGTCGAGCCGGACAACGCCTGCGGTAACCGCTGGGGTCGCGGTGTCGATAGCGAGGATCACCATGCTCACGGCCTGCTCCACTCCCAGATGGCCGTGCGCACTTCGGTTTCCGGGCCGCGTTCGAGCCGGATGTCGAGGTGGCTCTCGGAGAGTCGCTCGGCGAGCCCTTCGCCCCACTCGACCACCACGACAGCGTCGTCGAGATCGGTGTCCAGATCCAGCGAGTCCAGTTCGGCGAGCAGGTCGACGGACTCGTGGTCGAGCAGCCGGTACATGTCGACGTGGATCATCGCCGGCGCATCCGGCTGCCGTGCCCGATGAACCCGGGCCAGCACGAACGTCGGCGAGATGACGGGCCCTTCGACGTTCATCGCCTCGGCGATTCCCTTGGCCAGCACCGTTTTTCCGGCACCCAACGGTCCCGAAAGCACCACGACGTCGCCGGCGCGCAGTTGTGCGCCGAGTTGAGCACCGAACGCGATGGTGTCCTCAGTGGTCGGCAGTTCCGCGGTGCCGGAGCGTCGATCAGCCATGGCGCCGAACCCGTTCGCGCACGCGCCGGGTGAGCGCGATCAGCTTCGACGGTGCAGCGCGCTCCACGAGCCGAACCAGTGCGTCGTCGATGACCTCCGGTTGTTCGAGCTGGACCAGATGCCCTGCGCCGCCGACGATCACCAGCTCCGATTTCGGTAGGGCCGCCGCCATCTGCTCCGAGGACTCCATCGGAGTGAGCAGGTCGCGGTCACCGCAGGCAATCAGCGTTGGGATCTTCGCGAGTGTGGGCAGCGCCGCCGTCTCATCGTGCACCTCGAGCGCGTGCAGAAACTCCACGAGCGTCGCGATAGGCGTGTCATGCATCATTTTCTCGGAGAAGGCCACGACGCTCGGGCTCACCTTCTCGTCACCGTAGGAGGCCGCCCGCAGGATCGGGGCGATCACCGACTTGGCGGCGCCGCGGGTGCGGTGCACGGTTTTCGGGGCATACCGGACGGCGAACCGGGCGGCCTCGAGCGCCGGGTTCTTGAGAATCTCCCCCAGCGGCGACCGCGAAACTCCCTCGGCCGCAGAGGCGATCAGCGCCACACCGACGATGCGGGTCTTATAGCGGCGCGGAAATTGCCGCGCGTGTGACAGCACAGTCATGCCACCCATCGAATGCCCGACCAGCACCACCGGCCCGCGCGGCGCCATGATGGCCAGCACGGTCTCCAGGTCCTGTCCCAACTGGGCAACCGTGTAAGTCTCCGGCGGTGCTTCGCCCGACTGTCCGTGTCCGCGTTGGTCGTAGAAGACCATGCGCACTTGTGTGCCCCACTGCTCGGTCAGCCGGGCCCGCTGAAAGTGGAAGGCCCCCATGCGCAGACAAAAGCCGTGGGCGAAAACCACCGTCAGCGGCGCGTCGCCGGGACCGACCTCGCGGACGGCCAGCGGTACGCCGTCGGGCGTGGTGACCACGAAGCTGCGGTCGGCGTCGAGGAGTTCGAAGTCCTCGTCCCGGTAGGGGTCATCGGTGGTGACGCGCCTGCGCATCGATCGGGCCACCGAGACGCCCGCGGCCGCGCCGACCGCGGTCAGACCAGCCGCCCCTGCCAGCCAGCGAGCGCCCGACTTTCGGCCGCGCTGCGGCCGTGGATCCGTATCGCTCAACGACTTTGGCCTGTCCCTTGCGCTCCGCGGTACGTACGGGTAACCCTGCCACGCGGGCTGGTGACGACCTCGTAGTTGATGGTTCCCAGCAGTTCGGCCCAGTCCTGTGCGGTGGATTCGCCGTGCGTGCCTGGCCCGAACAGCACGGCCTCGTCGCCTTCTGCGACGTCAGGCCTGCCTGGTCCCAGATCGACCACGAACTGGTCCATGCAGATCCGCCCGACACTGCGGCGCAGCCGGCCGTTGATCAACACGTCGATGCGGCCGCTCAGGCTGCGAAACACCCCGTCGGCGTACCCGATCGGCAGCAGTGCCAGCGTGGTGTCGCAATCGGCGATCCAGGTGTGCCCGTAGGACACCCCGTCTCCTGCGTTGACCGACCGCACCAGGGCGACAGGGCATTTGAGTGTCATTGCCGGGCGCAGACCCATGTCGCCCCGCGAGGGAATGGGAGTCTGCCCGTACACCGCGATGCCGGGCCGGACCATGTCAAAGGCCAGATCGGGTCGCGTCATCGCGGCAGGAGAGTTGCTCAGGTGGGCCAGGTCGAAGTGCACACCCTGTTCGCCGGCTTGGGTCCGCATGTCGCGAAGACGTTGTGCCTGTAGGTCGTTGAGGGGGTTGTCCGGGTCGTCGCCGTGCGCCAGATGCGACATGATGGCGCGCAGCTTGATCGCCCCGTCGGCGTGGGCGCGCTGCAACGCCGCGAGCATCGTTGGATATTCGGCCGCGCCGACACCGTTGCGGTTCAGCCCGGTGTCCACCTTGACGGTGACCGTGGCGGAGCGGCCGGTGCGTTCGACGGCGTCGAGTAGTTCAGCGAGCTGGCGCACCGACGACAGCGCGATCTGGATGTCGGCGGTGACCGCCGGGGCGAAGTCCGTGCCGGGCGGGTGCAGCCATGCCAGTACCGGCCCGGTGATGCCGTCACGGCGCAGGGCCAGTGCCTCGTCGACGGTGGCGACGCCGAGTTCGGCCGCCCCTGCGGCAAGGGCGGCGCGGCCCACCTGGGCGGCGCCGTGTCCGTACCCGTCGGCCTTGACGACAGCCATCACCTGCGCCGAACCCGCGTGCTCACGCAGTAATCGCACGTTGTGCGCGATGGCGTCGAGATCCACCACCGCCTCAGCGGCCGCGTTGGGCCGCACGGATGTCGTCAGCTCGGTCGTTTGCATGGTCTCCTCACCCTGGCCGATTGTCCCAGAACCGGTTTGTGCCGCTGAACCTGCGCTTGTTACCGAGGTCAGGTCGCAAATATGCGGTAAACGCCTCATGTACCGAGGTCGGTCGATTGAGCACACTAACGACGTGCGCAGGCTGGGTCAGCAGGGCTCTTACCCCGAATTTGGGATCGGTAGGCGGCCCGGCCAGCTTTACTGGACCGCAACTGGCAACGCCGACGGGGCAGCGCCCGACGAAAGGAAGCGATCTTGAACCGGATCATGCGGTTCGCGACACTGCTGCTGGTAGTGGCCGGCGGGCTCGGCCTGGCCGGACTCGGCACTGCCCAAGCCCAGGGCCCCAGCTACAACGGCGGCAACTGTCCGCCCGGTGTCACGTGCACCCACTGGTTTCCTGGTGATCCTCCGCCTCCGGGCAGCCAGGTGCTGAGTTGGGACTGGAACGTCCCGCACGACTGGTACTGGAACTCCGACGGCATCGTCGACGTGACCACGAACACGATCTATCCGTGGAACGGCACCGGACCCCGCCCCGCCGGGCTGCCACCGGCCCCCGTCGGTCCTCCGCCGCCTCCGCAGGGTCCGCCACCGGGTACGCCGTTCTGCAGCCCGCGCGGTGCGCTGATCATCATCCCGCCGATCTGCGACGAGATCGGTGTTGACTGGCCGCCCGGCTCGCTGCAGCGCTAGAAACAATCAGTGGGCGAAGGGCTGCACCTCGTCGAAGTGGCCGCCGGGCTTGAGCGCGTCGAGGTGGCCCAGCGCCGTGATGGTGTCGTCCTTCAACAACCTGGCCAGATCGGCGGAGAAGCCTTCGCGCACGACGACGCGCAGTACCGCGATGTCGCTGGCGTTGTCGGGCATCGTGTACGCGGGCACCTGCCAGCCGTAGGCGCGCAGCGCGTGGGATACGTCGAACTCGGTGTAGCCAGGCGCCCCGGCCAGCCGGAAACTGACCACGGGGATTGCCGACCCGTCGGAGATGATCTCGAAGTGCTGGCTTTCCCGTAGCTGGTCGCCGAGCCACCGCGCAGTCTGCGACAGGCACTGCATCACCTGCGTGTAGCCGGCCCGGCCCAGTCGCAGGAAGTTGTAGTACTGGCCGACGACCTGATTGCCCGGCCGGGAGAAGTTCAGCGTGAAAGTCGGCATATCGCCGCCGAGATAGTTGACCCGGAAGACCAGGTCGTCGGGCAGGTGATCCTTGTTGCGCCACACCACGAAGCCGATGCCGGGGTAGGTCAGGCCGTACTTGTGGCCGCTGACGTTGATCGACACCACTCGCGGCAGCCGGAAGTCCCACTCCAGGTCGGGGTGCAGGAACGGCACCACGAACCCGCCGCTGGCCGCGTCGACGTGCACCGGCACGTCCAGTCCCCCGTCGCTGGCGACCTTGTCGAGCGCGGCGCAGATCTCGGCGATGGGTTCGAGTTCGCCGGTGAACGTGGTTCCCAGAATCGCCACCACGCCGATGGTGTCCTCGTCGATGTTGTCCAGCACCTGTTCGGGGGTGATGACGTAGCGGCCTTCCTCCATCGGCAGATAGCGCGGCTCGACGTCGAAGTATCGGCAGAACTTCTCCCACACCACCTGCACGTTGGAACCCATCACCAGATTGGGCGTGCGGGAGCGCCAGTTCTTGCCGACCTTGTCCCGCCACCGCCATTTCAGTGCCAGCCCGGCCAGCATGACCGCCTCGCTCGACCCGATGGTGGAAACCCCTGTGGCGCTTAGCGGGTCGTCGTCACGCAGATCCTCGGCATGGAAGAGGTCGGCAACCATGCAGACACACCGCTGCTCGATCGCCGCGGTGGCCGGGTATTCGTCTTTGTCGATCATGTTCTTGTCGAACGTCTCGGCCATCAGCGTCTCCGCCTGAGGGTCCATCCAGGTGGTGACGAACGTGGCGAGGTTCAGCCGGGAGCTGCCGTCGAGCATCAGCTCGTCGTGGATGAACCGGTAGGCGGCGTCGGGCTCCATCGCCTTGTGGGGCAGCCGCAGCGACGGCACCGGCGACATCGCCAGCCGCCCGGTGTATGCCGGCGAGATCTGCGGGCCGTGAGTGTGCTTGCGCGACATGGCAAGTCCTTTCCTTAAAGGGAGGCGATGGCGCCGCGAACGTGGGCGAGAATGCGCGACGCCGACGTGGGCGCGGGATGGGGTCCGGGGTCGTGCGCGGACAGGTTGGCGGCGCGGGCGTGCACGAAGGCCGCCGCGGCGGCGGCCTCCCCGGCGGGCAGTCCGGCGGCCAGCAGAGCACCGATGATGCCGGACAGCACATCACCCGAACCGGCGGTGGCGGCCCATGATTGGCCTGCGGGATTGAGGTACACCGGGCCGCCAGGTTCGGCGATGACCGTGATGTTGCCTTTTAGTAGGACGGTGACCCCGAGGTGGTCGGCCAGTTTGCGGGTGGCGGCGACCCGGTCGTCACCGGGCGGCGAGCCGGCCAGCCGCGCGAATTCTCCTGCGTGCGGGGTCAACACGGTCGGGGCGCTGCGATTGACGACGAGGTCAGGGTGCGCGGCCAGGATGGTAAGACCGTCGGCGTCGACGATCACCGGCAGGTCGGTTTCCAATGCAAACCACAGCGCCGCCGCCCCGGTGTCGTCGGTGCCGAGGCCGGGGCCGACTGCCCAGGCCTGCACACGGCCGGACGCCTGTGCGCTTGGCGCGGCAATGACTTCGGGCCACTGCGAAAGCACTTGCTGCCCTGCGCTTCCCGCGTAGCGCACCATGCCGGAGGTCGCGGCCACCGCAGCGCCGGTGCACAACACGGCTGCGCCGGGATACGTCGCCGAGCCGGCCAGGATGCCCGTCACACCTTGGGTGTACTTGTCGTCTTTGGGTCCGGGTATCGGCCAGCGAGACTTGACGTCGGCAGCCTCGAATCCGAGCATGTCAGTGGTCGGCAAATCAAGACCGATGTCGACCAGCTCGACTCTCCCGCAATCGCCAAGCGCGTGAACGGGTTTGAGGCCGCCGAAGGTCACGGTCATGGCGGCGTGTACATGCGGTCCGTCGGCTGCGCCGGTCTGCACGTCGACGCCGCTGGGGATGTCGACCGCGACCACGGGGATGCCCGCGTCGTCAACGGCTTTGAATACCTCGGCCGCGTCGGGCCGTAGCGGGCCGGAACCGGAGATGCCGACGACGCCGTCGACCACCAGATCGGTTGTCTCCGGAACGCTTTCCACCACCCTGCCGCCGGCCTTCCGGAATGCGGCCAGCGCCGCCTTATGGGTGCGCTCGGGTTTGAGCAGCACCGCGGCGGCAGTCGCACCTCTGCGGCGCAGAAAGGTGGCGGCCCAAAGCGCGTCGCCGCCGTTGTCTCCTGAGCCGACGACGGCGCACACCCGGCGACCGGAGATGCCGCCGGTCAGCAGGACGAGTTCGCGCGCGATCGCGGTGGCCAGGCCGTTGGCCGCTCGTCGCATCAATCCGCCCTCGGGCAACGACGCCAGCAGCGGCGCTTCAGCTTCGCGGATCGCATCGGCGGTGTAGTAGTGCCGCATCGCTGCCCAACGTTACGTGGTTTCGCGGTCCTAACTACCTAGATGCGCGCAACCCGGCCGATGGTCGCGGCCGCAGCGCGCAGCCGATCGGGACTGTGGGCCGCATAGCCGATGACCAGACCGGGCGGTCCGGGCAGTCGGCGATGCCACGACAACGGATGCACCAGCACACCGGCGGCCTGCAGCGCTTGGGCCAGTTGCGCGTCGTCGACGCACCCGTCGGGCAGCGTGACCAGCAGGTGCAATCCGGCCGCAACGCCCTTGACCGACGCGGCAGGCAGCTCAGCGGTCAGTGCGCCGAGGAGCGCGTCGCGCCGGGACCGATGACGTGTCCGGACCAGCCGGACATGGCGGTCGTACTCGCCGCTTTCCAAGAGCCGGGCCAGCACCAGCTGAGGGACGGTTGGGCTGCCAAGGTCGCTCGCGTGCTTGGCCGCCGCCAAATCGGGATAGCGGCGCGGCGGCGGGATGAGCCATCCGAGCCGCAGCGCCGGCGCCAGGCTCTTCGAAGTGCTTCCGGCATAGGCGATGCGGTCGGGGGCGGCCGCGTGTAGTGCGGGGACCGGCGCGCGGTCATACCGATACTCGGCGTCGTAGTCGTCCTCGATAACCAGTTCCGCGTCCACCGCCCAGGCGAGCAGCTCGCGCCGACGATGCGGAGCCAGCACCACGCCCGTCGGAAACTGATGCGCGGGTGTGAGGAACGCGGCGCGGGCGCCGGTGCGCTCCAACGCGTCCACCCGCACCCCGTCATCGTCCACCGGGACGGGCACGGGTTGCAGTCCCCAATAGGCGAATTCGTCGAGGGCCCCGCGCGATCCGGGGTCTTCGACCGCGATCGAGTCAATGCCATCTCGGCGCAATTGTTGCGCCAGCAATGCCATGGCCTGTGCCACGCCGGAGACGACGATGATGTCGTCCGGTGTCGCCCGCAGGCCTCGCGTGCGGGCCAGCCACGGCGCCAGCGCGGCGCGCAACCGCGGGTGCCCGCGCGGGTCGCCGTAGCCCAGTTCCTCCGGTGGCGTCTCCGCCAGGACGGTGCGCTCGGTACGCAGCCAAAGGCTCCGCGGAAACGCCGACAGGTCGGGAACGCCCGGCGAGAGGTCGACACCTTCCCCCATCGGCAGTCGTGGACGCGGCAGCCGCGGCGGTCCGACCTGCTGCGGCGCTGCTTGTGTACGCGGTCGCGGTGCGCGAGCGGGGTGGGCCAGCACCGTCGTGCCGCCACCGCTGCGGCCGCCGACCAGACCCTCATCGGTGAGCCGCCGGTATGCCTCGACGACCACGCCGCGGGACACCGCGAGGTCGGTGGCCAGCGCCCGGGTGGCCGGCAGCCGGCTGCCCTGGGCCAGCCGACCATCATCGATGGCGCTGCGCAGGGCATTCACCAGCCAATCGGTGAGACCACGAGCCGGCGCGGTCGCGGGGTCGAGCAGTAGGAAGTCGGCGCCGACCGATATTTGGTCCATTTAGGAAGCCAATCTTTGGTGCTGTATAGCGGACCATGATGGCGCGAGCATGGCTTTGTGTCCAGCACGTACCGCGCCAGCCTGTCGGGCGCACTAGGGATGACGTTCGTCGGCGGCAGCGTCGCGGTGTCCGGCGCCCTCGCCGACTCGCCGCTGTACACAGGGCAGGGACTGCGCTACGCGATCACGTGCGTGCTACTCATCGCGTGGATTCGGCTCACTGGCCGGCGGCTGTACCGCCCACGGGGCAGCGAGTGGCTGTGGCTGCTTGGGGTGACGGTGACAGGGCTTGTGGTCTTCAACATCGCGCTCGTGCACGGGTCTCGCCACGCCGAGCCCGCAGTACTCGCCGTCGCGGTCGCCTGTGTCCCGATCGCGCTGGCGGCGATCGGCCCCCTGCTGGAGGGCCGCCGCCCTCGGGCGCGGGTGCTCGCGGCGGCCGGCGTGGTCAGTGCCGGCGCGGTGATCGTCGAGGGCATCGGCCGCTCCGACGCGATCGGCCTGTTGTGGGCACTCACGGTGTTCGTCTGCGAGGCCGGCTTCACGCTGCTCGCCGTCCCCGTGCTCGGCAGACACGGACCGGAGGGCGTGTCTGTTCACACCACATGGCTTGCAGCCGTGATGTTCGGCGTACTCGCCGTCAGTACCGAAGGATGGTGGGCCGCAAGCGATTTCGAACGCGATGACGTGCTGGCGCTCGGCTATCTCGCGATTGGTGTGACGGCGATCGCATTCATTCTCTGGTACTCATGTGTGCGCTCGCTCGGCGCCGGGCGAGCCGGCCTGCTCACGGGCATCGCACCGATTGCGGCCGCGGTGATCGGCATCCCGGTCACAGGTAATACGCCCGCGCCGGCGGTGTGGGCGGGAATCGTGCTCATCGCTGTTGGGCTCGCGACGGGGCTGGGCGCCGGCAAGACCGACGTCAGTGTTGGGCGCGGCGGTAGTACCGGCGCGCCTTCATCCGGTTCCCGCATCCACTCATCGAACACCAGCGGGCAGTCCCCGAGCGGGATCGGTCGATCAGAAACAACCGGCACTCGTCGTTAGCGCACGGCCGCAACCGGCCAGGCATCTCGGCGTGCAGCTCGCCCCAGGCCAGAACCAGGTGCGCCGGCCAGTCCGCCTCGAGCATCCACTCCACACCGGTCTCGCCGATCTCGGGCTTCTGCCGCACGTCGACGAGGTAGCGACGCAGCACGGACGCGTCGATGTCGCCCCGGACCACACGTTGAAGGTCGTTGCGCAGACGCTGCACATCGTCGAGGTCGCCCGTCGCCCTGTGCGCGCGCAGCCACGCCTGGTCGAGCAGGTCGATCATCCGGCCGTCGACCACAGGCGTCGTGTTCAGCAACTCCAGCAGAACCGCCGGCCAATCCAGCTCGGACATCTAACCATCATAGACGACTTGACAGGTTAGATCGATACGCGTTTACTCCTAACCATCACAACTATCTGAGAGGGTTAGACATGGTCACGCATCATCGCTTCGCCGAGATCGCCGGTCGCCAGATCTTCTACCGCGAGGCCGGCGCAGCGACGGCGCCCGCCGTGGTGCTCCTGCACGGCACGCCCGCCAGCTCGCACATGTACCGCAATCTGATTCCGGCGCTCGCCGACCGCTATCACGTCATCGCGCCGGACTATCCCGGCTTCGGGCATTCCGACGTGCCGGGCGTCGACGAGTTCAGCTACACGTTCGACAATCTCGCGGACCATGTCG
Source organism: Mycobacterium sp. (assembly GCF_035697385.1). Lineage (GTDB taxonomy): Bacteria > Actinomycetota > Actinomycetes > Mycobacteriales > Mycobacteriaceae > Mycobacterium. The sequence goes on from NZ_DASSCY010000149.1 coordinate 57,651, forward strand.
ACGCGCTGCTGGATCACCTTGGGCTGCAGCGGTATGCGATATACGTGCAGGACTACGGCGCACCCGTCGGCTGGCGGCTGGCGTTGCGTCACCCCGAGCGCATCGCGGCGGTCATCACCCAGAACGGCAACGCCTATGTCGAGGGGTTCGTCGGGGACGCGATGGAGCCGCTGTTCGCCTACGGTAGGGACCGTTCAGAGACCAACGCCGCGGCTCTGCGCGACATCATCGGTATGGACGGCTTGAAATGGCAATTCACGCATGGTGTTTCGGATCCCTCGGTGGTCGACCCGGACACCTGGATCGACGCTCACTTCGCGGTGGCCAGCACGCCGGCGCGGGTCGACGCCCAGCTGGAGTTGTTCGCCGACTACAGAACCAACGTCGACCTGTACCCGCAGGTGCACGAGTACTTCCGCGCTTCCCAGGTGCCGCTGCTGGCGGTGTGGGGTCGCAACGACCAGATCTTCGGACCCGACGGCGCACTGGCATTCGGCCGTGACCTGCCCGGCGCAGACATCAATCTGCTCGACGGCGGCCACTTCCTGTTGGAGAGCCGACTCGACGAAGTCGCAGCGCTGATTCGGCCGTTCCTGGAAAAGCATCTGAGCCAGCGTCAGTCCTCGTCACCGTCCGTCGAGCTCGTCCCAGAAGCGGTGTGACCGATCGGCGATCTCATCCGGGTATTCGCCGTTGATGGCATGTGAGGCATCGGCCCACAGCTCGACCTGCCCGCGCGGCAAGAGATTTCGTGCCCGCGCCGCCGCGCGGTCAGCGTCGAGCATCACGCTTCGACCGGCGATCAGCGCCAGCACCGGGACATCGAGCGACCGCAATTGGTCGTCGGTGAACGACTTCGGCGTCGCCTTGCGCAAGCTGTAATCACTGGATCCGGCGGAGATCAGCGCGGTCCCTGGCTCCGAGGGGTCGACGTCGGCTCCGCCGGCGATCCAGCTGAATATCTTGCGCTGCAACGAGTCCGGAAGAGGTAAGAACATTCCTGCCGCGATCACCATCGCCTTGGCCGGAACCGGTGCGAACGTGAATACGGGGTCCAGCAGTGTCAGAGAGGCTGCGCGGCCGGGACGACGGACGGCGTAGTTGACCGCCGTCCAGCCGCCGATCGAAACTCCCATCAGATGCACGCGATCCAGCCCGAGGCCGGCCAACGCGTCATCGAGCCATTGCGCCTCGTCGTCGGGCCCGGTGATCGGCTTGTCCTGCACCGACATCCCGGCCTCGCCGAGAAGGTCGACACCGATGGCGGTGCGGTGCTCGAGCAGCGCGGGGATGTTGACGCGCCACATCGGCGTGGAGGCGTTGCGGCCGGGCAACAGCACCACCGGCGGACCGTCGGATGGCCCGTCGAACCGATAGGCGCGCACGGTGCCGAATGAGGTTGGCACATCGGTCGACTCGCTGGGCGGCAGTTCCGCCATGGCGCCCTGGTAGACACTCAGGTAGTGCGCCCGGGCCCGCTCGCCCTTGAAGTGTCCGACGTTGCGGCGCGGCACTACTCGACGGTGACGGACTTGGCCAGGTTGCGCGGCTTGTCGACGTCGTAGCCGCGGGCCTGCGCGACACCGGCGGCGAACATCTGCAGCGGAATCGTCGACAGTAGCGGCTGGAAAAGCGTTGACACCGCAGGTATTTCGATCAGATGATCGGCGTAGGGCCGGACGGCGTCGTCGCCTTCCTCGGCGATGACGATGGTGACGGCGCCGCGCGCCTGGATCTCGCGGATGTTCGACATCAGCTTGGCGTGCAACATCGAGGCGTTCTTCGGTGACGGCATGACGACGATTACCGGCAGGCCGTCTTCGATCAGCGCGATCGGACCGTGCTTGAGCTCACCGGCGGCGAAGCCCTCGGCGTGCATGTAGGCGAGTTCCTTGAGCTTGAGGGCACCTTCGAGCGCCACCGGATAGCCGACGTGGCGGCCGAGGAACAGCACCGTCTGCGACTTGGCGAACTGCTTGGCGAGCGCAGAAACCGGTTCGAGGGTGTCGAGTACCCGGGCCACCAAGTCGGGCATGGCTTCCAGGTCGCGGTATTCGCGCTCCACCTCGTCGGGGTACTTGGTACCGCGGGCCTGCGCAAGCGCCAGTCCGACAAGGTAATTCGCGGCGACCTGAGCCAGGAACGTTTTGGTTGACGCCACGCCGATCTCCGGCCCGGCGCGCGTGTACAGCACCGCGTCGCATTCCCTCGGGATTTGCGAGCCGTTGGTGTTGCAGATGGCCAGCACCTTCGCCTTCTGCGTCTTGGCGTGCCGCACGGCCTCGAGGGTATCGGCGGTTTCACCAGACTGTGAGATGGCGACGACGAGCGTGTGCTGATCCAAAACCGGGTCGCGGTAACGGAATTCGCTGGCCAGCTCGACCTCGACGGGCAGCCGCGTCCAGTGCTCGATCGCGTACTTGGCCAGCAGCCCCGAGTGATACGCAGTGCCGCATGCCACCACGAACACCTTGTCGATCTCGCGCAACTCCTGGTCGGAGAGCCGCTGCTCGTCGAGCACGATGCGGCCGCCCGAGAAGTGGCCGAGCAGAGTGTCGGAGACGGCGGCGGGTTGCTCCGCGATCTCCTTGAGCATGAAGTACTCGTAGCCGCCCTTCTCGGCGGCCGAAGTGTCCCAGTCGATATGGAACTTGCGGAAGTCGAGCGTGTCATCGCCGTTGAAATCGGTGATGCGGTAGCCGTCGGCCGTGACGACCACTGCCTGGTCCTGGCCCAGCTCGACGGCGTCGCGGGTGTGCTCGATGAACGCGGCCACATCGGAGCCGACGAACATCTCGCCGTCGCCGACGCCCAGCACCAGCGGCGTGGAACGCCTGGCGGCGACGATCGTGCCCGGATCGTCGGCGTTGGCGAAGACCAACGTGAAGTGGCCCTCGAGTCGACGCAGCACCGCCATCACAGAGCCGACGAAGTCACCGGCGGTGGGTCCATGGTGGTACTGCCAGGACACCAGGTGAACGGCCACCTCAGTGTCTGTGTCGCTGGCGAACTCGACGCCGGTGGCCTCCATCTCGGCGCGCAGCGGGGCGAAGTTCTCGATGATCCCGTTGTGGACGACCGCGATCTTTCCGGCTGCGTCACGGTGCGGATGCGCGTTGCGATCGGTAGGCCGGCCGTGGGTGGCCCAGCGGGTGTGGCCGAGACCGGTGCTGCCGGAGAGGCTGACGGCCTCACTTTCGCCGAGGGCGCCTTCCAGGTTGGCCAGCCGGCCGGCTCGCCGCCGCACCGCCAGCCCACCCTTGCCGTCAATCAGCGCAATGCCCGCGGAGTCGTAGCCTCGGTACTCCATCCGGCGCAGCGCGTCGACCACGATGTCGCAGGCAGGACGCTGCCCGACGTAGCCGACGATTCCACACATAGGCATCCAGGGTAGTGCAAGCGCCGCCTGCCGCCTCCTGCGCTACGGTCGTCAGGTGGCCCGCACGAAGAAGCTGTTTGCCGCTTTGACCCGCCGCGGCCCGCACCGCGTTTTGCGTGGTGACCTGGCCTTTGCCGGTATGCCCGGTGTCGTCTACACCCCGGAGTCGGGGATGAACCTGCCCGGTGTGGCGTTCGGACACGATTGGGTCGCGAAGGCCGACCGCTACAACGGAACGCTGGAGCATCTGGCGTCGTGGGGCATCGTCGCAGCGGCGCCCGACACCGAGACCAGTCTGGCGCCTTCGGTGCTCAACCTGGCGTTCGATCTTGGCTCGACCCTGGACATCATCGCCGGCGTGCGGCTGGGTCCCGGGAAGATCAGCGTGCACCCCACCAAGTTGGGTGTCGTGGGCCACGGTTTCGGCGGCTCGGCTGCGGTGTTCACGGCAGCGGGCATGAGTTCGAAACCCAAGGCGGTCGCGTCGCTGTTCCCGACGGTCTCCAAGCCGCCCGCCGAGCAGCCGGCGGTGTCGCTGCAGGTGCCGGGTCTGATCTTGACGGCGCCCGGTGACCCGATGACGCTGCGCTCGAACGCGGTCGAACTGGCCCGCGTGTGGAAGGGCGCCACGCTGCGCACGGTCAACAACGGCAAGGCCGGCGGCCTGATCGAGGGCCGGCGGCTGGCCCGGGTGGTCGGGCTGCCTGGCGCCGATCGCAGCACGCAGAAGGTGGTGCGGGCGCTGCTGACCGGCTATCTGCTGCACATGCTGACCGGCGACAAGACCTATCGCGACTTCGCCGACCCTGAGGCCGACCTGCCGAAGGCCCCAGCCATTGACCCGTTCTCCGACGATCCGGTGGACCTCGAGGACAAAGTCGTCTCCCTTTTGAAGCCCTGAATCGGCCCAACCAACTGGTTGGGTGTATAAATCGACGATGCGGACAGGAATCTTTCTCAGTTACGCCGGCGGCTTCCGTGAGGCCGTGGACGACGTCGTCGAACTCGAGAAGATCGGCGTCGACATCGCCCTTGTGGCCGAGGCGTACTCGTACGACGCCATCAGCCAGCTCGGCTACCTCGCGGCCAAGACGTCGCGGATCGAGCTGGGCTCGGGAGTGGTTCCGATCTACATCCGCACCCCATCGCTGCTGGCGATGACGGCCGCCGGCCTCGACTACGTGTCCGACGGCCGCTTCCGGCTCGGCATCGGGACGTCAGGGCCACAAGTCATGGAGGGTTTCCACGGAGTCGCGTTCGACGCACCGCTGGGCCGGACGCGAGAAGTCGTGGACATCTGCCGGCAGGTGTGGCGCCGCGAGCGGGTGCAATACGACGGCAAGTACTACCAGATCCCGCTGCCCGCCGACCGCGGCACCGGCCTAGGGAAACCGCTGCAACTGATCAATCATCCTGTCCGCGACCGCATTCCGATCACGATCGCCGCGTTAGGCCCGAAGAACGTCGAGTTGACCGCGGAGATCGCCGAGGGTTGGCAGCCGGTGTTCTTCTACCCGGAGAAGGCCGACGCGGTGTGGGGTGAGGCATTGCGGGCCGGGTACGCCAAGCGCGACCCGGCGCTGGGCCCATTAGACGTCATGGTGAGCGCACCGCTGGCCATCGGCGACGATGTGGAGGACCGATTGGCTTGGGTCAAACCACAATTGGCGCTCTACATCGGCGGTATGGGCGCGCGCGGCCGCAACTTCTACCACAACCTGGCCACCTCTTACGGGTTCGGCGACGTGGCCAATCGGATTCAGGATTTGTACCTGGATGGCAAGAAGGCCGAAGCCATTGACGCGGTTCCCGACGAACTGGTGCGCCACGTGTCGTTGGTCGGGCCACGTGGATTCGTCAAGGAACGCTTGGCCGCCTTCGCCGAAGCCGGCGCCACCACACTGTTGCTTCAGCCGCTGTCAGGCGATCGCCGCGAATCCGTGCGCTACGTCGAGGAATTGCGCCACCTGCTGCCGTAGCCGATTAGGGCGCATCCCCGGTGCCCTGTATTGTGGTGTGCAGCGGCAACGTCTGTTCTGCCTTTTGCCGCTTCTCGATCGTCATACCGAGCGCCGCGGGATCACCCGCGCCGGGCAGGACGACCACTCTAACTTTTCGGAGCAATTCACTTTGTCTGTTCAAAACCTCAGTGGGCCAACCATGTCCACATTCGCCGAACTCGGGCTGCCTGGCGTCGTTGTCGACGTCCTCAGCGCCAACGGCATCGAATCCCCGTTTCCGATCCAGTCGGCGACGCTGCCCGATTCGCTTCGCGGGCGCGACGTCTTGGGCCGGGGCCGGACCGGATCCGGCAAGACTTACGCGTTCCTGTTGCCGATGGTGACGCGACTCACAACCAGCCAGACCAAGCGCGTCCCCGGCCGCCCGCGGGCGCTCATCCTCGCGCCCACCCGTGAGCTCGTCGCCCAGATCGACGCGGCCCTCGCACCCCTGGCCGCCGCGACGAACCTGCGCTCGGTCACCGTTTTCGGTGGCGTCTCCGCGCATTCACAGATTCAGAAGCTGCGGCAGGGAGTCGATGTCGTCATCGCATGCCCGGGCCGACTGGAGGACCTGATGCGGTCCGGCCATGCCGACCTGTCGGCAGTCGAGATCACGGTGCTCGACGAGGCCGACCACATGGCGGATCTCGGTTTTCTGCCGCCGGTGAAGCGGCTCATGGACAAGACACCGCGCGACGGCCAGCGATTGCTGTTTTCGGCGACCCTCGACAGTGGTGTCGATGTCATCGTGAAGCGGTACTTGCGCAATCCCATTGAGCACAGCGTGGATTCGGCGCAGTCGCCGGTCGCGGCAATCGATCATCACGTCCTGCACGTCGACAAGGCGGCCCGGGTCAGTGTGCTCGCCGATCTCGCGGCGTCACCGGGCCGGACCATCGTCTTCGCCCGCACGAAGCACGGCGCCAAAGGCCTTGCCCGTCAGCTGAATGCGCGAGGAGTCGCCGCGGTCGAGTTGCACGGAAACCTGTCGCAAAACGCCCGCACGCGCAACCTCGCGGCGTTCTCCGATGGTTCGGCCGTGGTGCTGGTCGCCACCGACATTGCCGCTCGCGGTATCCATGTCGACGATGTGAGCCTCGTGGTTCACGCCGACCCGCCCGTCGAGCACAAGGCGTATCTGCACCGGTCCGGCCGGACGGCCCGCGCGGGAGCCGACGGCACAGTGGTGACGCTGATGATCGACGAGCAGGTGTCCGACGTGCGCACCCTCACTCGCAAGGCCGGCGTGAAGCCGACGATCACCCGGTTCAGCGGCGCGACGCACCCGGTGCTGCTCGAGATCGCACCGGGCGAGCGCAAGTTCGGCCAACCCATCGTGGCCTCCCGCCCGGAGCCGGCCCAGCCTCAGCAGCCACGCCGGCGCGGCAAACCCAGTACACGAAACCACGCTGGCGGCAGGGGCCGCGGTTCGGCCAAGACCGGCGGGCGGACTCATTCCGCGGCGTCGTTCTCGGCGAACATGACCCGCTCCCGCTGAGGCTGTCCCGCATCATCTAGACGAGGATCGTCCCGCCGTCAACGGTCACCACAGTGCCCGTGCCGAACTCCTGCTCCATGCAGTACAGGTAGGCACGGGCGGCGTCGGCGACTTCGCCGATCCGGCCCAGCGGAAGTTGTTGTGCCGCTTGGTCGTACATGCTCCGCCGATCGGCGTCGCTCATCGCGTCCCACAGCGGCGTACGGACCACTCCCGGCGCCACGGCGTTGACTCTGATCGGAGCCAGTTCGAACGCGAGCGCTTTCGTCAGCGCGTTCATCGCACCGCACAGGCTCACGGGTAGGGCGCCGAATCCAGGCTGCTCGGCGGCGGTGCCGCTGGTCAGCGTGATCGAACCGCCCGCCGTGATCCTCGGCGCGAACACCTGCACCGCGCTGAGCGCACCGACGAACCGCGTCTGGAAGAACTGGTTGACGATGTCCGGGGTGAGGTCGGCGACCGGTGCTAGTTCGAGTGATTCACCGGCCGTGAACACCAGGTGTTCGATGCCGCCGATGTCTTCAGCCAGCCGGTCCAGCGACGCTGGATCGGTGAGGTCAACGGTGGCACCGCGCGCTTGAGCGGGCAGGCGGGCCAGCGCCCGGTCGACGCTGGACTGGCGACGGGACACCACGATAGGGGTGGCACCGCGTTCGGCCGTTGCATCCGCGACGCCGAGGCCGATGCCGGAGGTGCCACCGATGACGAGGACTCGTGCGTTTTTCAGGCTCATGCTTTCCACTGTTGGTCGACTGTTGCCGAATCGTCCAAGACTCTTTTCGTCGTCGACCGATACCCTTGGGGTATGAGCTCGGGGGATCTCGACATGCGCAAACTCCGCTACTTCGTGGCGGTGGCCGAGGAGCTGAACTTCGGCCGTGCTGCCGAGCGCCTGCACATCGCGCAGCCGGTGTTATCGCGCCAGATCCGGAGCTTCGAAAGCGAACTCGGGGTGCAGTTGCTCGATCGAAGTTCCCGGGGAACTCAACTGACTCGCGCAGGATCACAGCTGCTCGAGGACGCCCGTTTTCTGCTTGCTGAGTCAAAGGCGTTGCAGAAGAGGCTGTTTGAGGTCGCCGACCCGACGGTGACGGTGACGGTGGGTGTGATGCCTGGACTTCTGGCGACGGCCGCGGCAGCGGCATTCGAGTCCGCAGATCCGTCGCGGCGCGCCGTCGTCGTGCAGGTCGGTTGGCCCGATCAGATCGACGTGGTGCGCCGCGGTGAGGTCGACGTGGTGTACGCCCGCGAGCCGATCGACCATCGCGGGCTGGGCACCGCGCCGCTGTTGGAAGAACCGCGGGATGCCGTTCTGGCGCGCGCCGACCCGTTGGCCAGGAGGAAATCCGTGCGGCTGGCTGATCTGGCGTCTACGCGGCTGCTGCAGGATCCGTCCACCGTGCCCGAGTGGTACGCGATCGCCACGCCAGAGCATCGGCGTGC
>NZ_DASSCY010000150.1:0-2354 GCF_035697385.1 Mycobacterium sp.
CGGCTGGTACCAGCTGCCCGGTGACACGAACTACTACGGCGCCGATCGCCTGACCATCGGTGTCGCGATCGCGCTCGGTGCCGCGTGGATCGACAACGCCTGCGGCCCGATCGGAAAGGCGGTGTACGACGCCGCCCACATCGCCGATCCGGAGATCGATTACTCCGATTACGACACGGACAAGGACGGCATCGTCGACTTCTTCATGATGGTGTTCACCGGCATCGGCGGTAACGGCGCATCGCAGCGTGCCGGCTACGACAACATCTGGCCGCACTCGGCCAGCCTCGAGTTCTACTACACCGATCCCGCCACCGGCCTCACCGGCTACATCTCCGACGATCAGCTGCGGGACCACTACGAGCGTCCGATGTACTACACGAACGCGAACCGCGTGACGATGACCACCACCGTCACCGAGTTCCCGGTGTACGTACGTGTGGGGCCGTACAACGTGAACCCGGAGGCCGCGATCGACCACGCGAGCGTGATCTCGCACGAGTACGGTCACTCGCTGGGTCTGCCCGACTTCTACAGCCAGAGCCAGGCCCGTCCCACCTACGGGGACTGGAATCTCATGGCGACCGACAAATCGCAGAACATGGACGTGTTCTCGAAGCAGGAGCTCGGCTGGGTCATCCCGCGTGTGCTGAGGCCGGGCGAGACAGTCGCGAACGTCAGCGACTCGAAGATCAACACGCATCGGATCGATTGGGTGCAGCCGGATGGCACGCCGTACACGCTCCAGGGGCCCGGCGTGAACAACGGCGAGGCGTACGTGGCGCGGCTGCCCGGCCGCCGCACCATCGATCCCGCGAAGGTCGTGCGCGGCGCGTCGCCGACGCACGTCTGGCACTCGGGTCAGGGCGACGACTTCGGCTGCCCACCGAGCAGCGGGCACAACCTCGACATCCAGCTCCACGAGCTAGCGTCGGTCGCCGCCGGAACGCCGGTGACGCTCAGCTTCAAGTCGCTATGGGACATCGAATGGGACTGGGACTACGCGTTCGTGCAGGTCACCAGCGACAACGGCTCGTCGTACACGACGCTCCCGTCGCTCAACGGCTACACGACGCGCGCGAGCGAGCACAACCCCAACGACATCGCGTGCTTCGGTGGGCTCGAGTACGGCATCACCGGAACGTCGGCCTCATACGCCGGCGGAACCCAGGAGACCGATCGGCTCACGGGCGTCTACCGCGACAGTGAATTCATCACCGATCGCTATGACCTGTCAGCGTTCGCCGGTCGCAGCAACGTGGTCGTCCGCTTCTCGTACTTCACCGACGCAGCGGTCGCTCGGCCCGGCTGGTTCATCGACGATGTGAACGTCGCGGCCGGAGCGCAGCCGGTCTATTCGACGGACTTCGAAACAGCCAACGAGCTTCGCATCTACAACGGCGGCTGCCGCGACGGCATCCAGACCGGACCGTCGTGCACCAGCGGTTGGACCTACGTCGACGCGTCATCCGGCAATCCCGCCGACCACGCGTACTACATCGAGCTTCGCGACCGCTCGGGCTTCGACTTCGACGGACGCGGGCAGAACGACCGTGCCGCGATCGGCTTCGAGCCCGGGCTGCTCGTCGTCTACACCGACGAGTCGCACGGCATGGGCAACTACTCGACCACGAACCCGCCTGCCCAGAGCCCTCTCGACTCGACCCCGCACCCGCTGCCACTGCCCGACGCTCCCGATCCGGCGCCGGACAACTCCGCGGCCAACCCGCTCATGAGCCTCAACGATGCCGCGTTCACCGCGGCTCTCGGTCGCAACCAGTTCAGCGACGACGCGCCCGGCCGCGTGGACAACTACTCGGATCCGCGCCGCGCCGACAACTACTGGCGATTCGACTTCAACTGCCTCACGTTCGATGTGCTGTCGATGACGGGCAACCTCCTGAACAGCGCTGACGCATACGACCTCCGCGCGAGCGTGCGCTTCCGCACCGGCGCCGGGTGCGCGCCGTACGACTACGGAGCGATCACCGCCGCGAACTTCCCGCCGACCGTCGTGATCCAGGCGAAGCCGTCGAGCGGCAACACGAGCGCGAACTTCAAGTTCGACGGGAGCCTATCGACGGACGACTCGACACCACGCGAGCAGCTCACGTATGCGTGGGACTTCGGCGATGGCACGACGGCGACCGGCTCTGCGGTCCGTCACAAGTTCGCCGTGCCTGGCAACTACACGGTGACGCTGACAGTGACGGACGCCGACGGTCTCGCCGGCACAGGAACGAGGGTGGTGCAGGTCAAGCAGTAACCCGGCCCCTCCGCGCGACGCGGGCCCCGGTCCCTCCCGATCGGGGCCCGCGCCACCTTCAGCGCTCGGCGGACTTCTCCCGGCCGGC
>NZ_DASSCY010000151.1:0-3338 GCF_035697385.1 Mycobacterium sp.
AACAGATCGCCGGGCTGGCCTGGGTGACAGGCATGCCAGACGGACCTCCGATCGCGCCACGTGGCGCGTGCGATCCGTTGGCGGGTGTGCACGCAGCGGTCGCGCTCCTCGCCGCGCTGGAGTTCGCCGAGGAGACCGGCACGGGTCAGCTGGTCGAGGTGCCGATGATCGAGAGCGTGCTGAACGTAACCGGCGCGCAGACAATTGAATTCGAGGTTTTCGGACAGGTCCTTTCGCGGCAGGGCAACCGCGGCCACACCGACGCTCTGCAGGACCTCTATCGATGCGCCGGCGACGACAACTGGATCGCGATCAGCGCGCACACCCCGGACCAGCGAGCCACTCTGACAGACCTCATGGGCGGGACGGATACGGCGATCTCGGACTGGTTCGCCACGCAGGTTCTCGAGACGGTCGTGGAAAGGCTTGCCGGTGCCGGCATTCCGGCCGCTGCAGTTGTTTCGCCGTCGCTGGTGACGCAGAATCCACAACTGCGACATCGCGGCTTCTTCGAACGCCTCGACCATCCCAGCACCGGCGAGGGACTGTATCCGTGTCCGCCGTTCGCCCAGCCGCACGGTACCGACAAATGGTTGTTCCGCGCCCCGCCGACATTGGGCCAGCACAACAAGGAAGTGTTGACTGAGCTGTGCGGGCTGACCGATGCCGACGTCGAGCGGTTGGCAGCGCAAGGAGTGATCGGCACCCGTCCGAAGGGACTGTGACTAGCGAGGCGTCAGCGTGATCGCCATTTCGTCGAAGAGCGACATGTTGTTCGTCAGATTCGGGTACGTGACCTTTGGCGGGCCGAGGTTGATGTTGTCAGCGCGGCACAGCAATTCATCGAGTACGGCGCGGATCTCGGCGCGCGCCAGCATCGCGCCCAGGCAGTGGTGCGGACCGCCGCCGCCGAACGTGACGTGCGAATTGTCGGTGCGGCCGATGTCGAATCTGAACGGGTCTGCGAACACCTCTTCGTCGCGGTTGGCCGAGCGCAGCATGGAAACCACCCGATCGCCTTTGGGGATGGTGACGCCGTCCATCTCCACGTCGACCTTCGTTGTGCGGGTCCAAAACGCGATCGGTGTCGACCAGCGCAGTACCTCCTCTACCGCGCTGGATCGGATGGCCTCTTCGGCGCGGTAGCGCTCGATCTCGCCGGGGTTCGCGACGAACGCCTGCAGTCCTGCGGCAAGCGCATTCTTCGTCGTGTCGCTGCCAGCAATGGCGATGACGAAGAAGAAGATCTCCAGTTCGTTGGCGGGTAGTGACAGCTGCTCACCGTGCTCGTCGGTGACCACCGCGGAGGTCAGGGTGCTCCAGATGTCGTCGGCCGGGTTGCGCCGCTTCTCGGCGGTGAGTTCGAGCGCATAGGCGAAGATTTCGCCGAAGAGTTCGAGTTGCTCCTGTTCGGTCAAGTGCACGTCTGGCGAGTTGAACTTCAGAATGCGGTCGAGGGTGCCGAAGACCTTCGGCCGATGCTCGTTGGGTATGCCGACGATGTCGCCGATGACCGACATCGGAAGTACATCGGCGACGTCACCGATCCAGTCGCCACCGCCCGCGGCGAGCAGTCCGTCGATCATCGACGCGGCGCGGGCCCGAATGCCGTCCTCGAGCTTGCCGATGGCCTTCGGGGTGAAGGCGTGGGACATCACCCTGCGCCGCTTGGTCAGGTCCGGCGGGTCCATGTTGATGATGGTCGGGAATTCGCCGATAGGGCCCACACCCTGGATCAGCGGGCCATCCGCGGCGGTGAACGAATCAGTGTCGCGGTGAATCCGCTGTGCGTGCCTGTGCTTGGTGGTCATCCAGAAGTCGCGCCCGACGGTTTGGGCCACTCCAGGTGTGAGTTCGTGATGGAAGACCGGCCTCTCGTGGCGTAACACTTCGAACAGTTCGTCGGGAAAACCGTTCTGCCACAACGCGGCATCTGACAAATCGACCGGAACAGTCGTGGGCATGCGCCATCCTCAATTCGTTGACCTTGACCTAGAATGCCTAAAATAGTAAAAATAGGCAACGGACAGGGAGATGGCAGTGACGGCTGGGTCTAAGCAAAGAGATGGGGTGTCTGACTCGACCGTGGACCCGTCGGAGCGTGAGTTCGGGCCCAGCGGAATCAGTCTGTCGACTTATCGCTTTCCGACGGGCTGGTTCATCGTCGGATTCGCCTCTGACCTGGCTCCCGGGCAGGTCAAACGCATCCACTACTTCGGCGAAGAGCTGGTGATGTTCCGGACCCGGTCCGGGCAGATCAACGTGCTGGACGCCTACTGCCAGCATCTGGGCGCCAACATGGGCGTCGGCGGGACCGTCGAGGGCGAGCACATCGTCTGCCCATGGCACGGCTGGCACTGGGACGGCGACGGCGCGAACACGCTGATTCCGTACAGCAAGATCGGCTGCAAGCAGAACGTCCGCATCCGCACGTATCAGACGGCGGAGTGGTACGGCTTCATTCTGGTGTGGCATGAGCGCCACGGGCGCGCACCGTACTGGCAGCCTCCGGTGCTGCCCGAGCTGGAGACCGGCGAGTACTACCCGCTGCACCCGCACAGCCGGATGGTGAACCGCGTCAAGGTGCACGCGCAAATGATCATCGAGAATGCCGCCGACCCGTACCACGTGCAATACGTGCACAAGGCGGCCAATCCTGCGAACACCGCTTCGTTCGAGGTAAGTGGTTACCACCTGCACGCGACGGTTAACGCGAATTTCGGTGGGGGACGGGCGAAGACGTGGTTAACGCCCAACGGGCCCGTCGACGCCAAAATCATCTACGACAACTACTCGCTGGGCCTGGGAATCGTTCGCTTTCCCTCTGATCTGGTGGCGACGATCGAGGTGACCGGTCAGACCCCCGTCGACGAGGACTACACCGACTACTTCTATACCCAGGCGTCGGTGCGCGAGCCCGGCGACGCGGGTGACAAGCCGACCGGCCGCGCAGAGAAGTTCCTGGCGCTACAGCAGGAGGTCATCAAGCAGGACTTCTTCACCTGGGAGAACATGAAGTACCTCGAGAAGCCCAACCTGGCTCCCGAGGAGGCGCGCGACTATGCGGCGCTGCGCCGTTGGGCACATCGCTTCTATCCGGGCGCCGAACCGTCGCCACAGGACTTCGGGTACACCGCAGACGGTGCGCCCGACCCCGCGGCCGCGAGGGTGTGATGCCCGCAGGCCACTTCACCGTCCCTGCGGTGCTCGATCAGCGCGCCGAGCAATTCGGTGATCGGGTGATGATGTCGATCGCCGGCACGCCGGTGACGTTCGCGCAGATGCGCGACCGGTCCTGCGCCGCGGCCAACGTGCTCGCCGACATGGGGGTGCGGCGC
>NZ_DASSCY010000152.1:0-8349 GCF_035697385.1 Mycobacterium sp.
CAAGATCGCGGATCGGTTGCGCCAGCAGGCCGCCGCGATCGAGAACGGCAGCGCGTCCGATCGTTGAGGCCCGGCACCGGCCCCACTAAGAGCCCTTGAGCCGCACCAAGCGGGTGGTGCTGCTCTCGTCGAGCTCCACCAACTCGCTGTGCGAGCGCAGGAAGTCACTGAACGAGCGGAATCCCAGCGATTTCTCTGAGAACGACGGGTCCATCCGCTTCATCTGCGCCTTGACCGCGGAGTTGTGCAGCCAGTCGGCGTCGTCTTTCTCGTGGCCGATCCGCAGTGCGCGCTCCAGCAGGCCGGTGGCCGCCTTCTGCGGGTCGGGTGCGGGCTCGTCGTCGGCCTCTTGCGCCTTGGTGCGGCGCGGCTTCTTCGCGGGCGCCGGTGCGACGGTGGGAACGCCGGGCAGCGCGTCGTAGGTGACGAACTCGTCGCACGCGGCGGTGAGCGACTTGCTGATCGACCCCGTGATGCCGATGCCAACGACGTAGCGGCCGAGGCGCTTGCACCGCTGTGCCAGCGCGATGTAGTCGGAGTCGCCGGCGACGATGACCACATGCGTCAGGTCGGGCAACCGGAACATGTCCTCGACGGCGTCCACCGCCAGCCGGATGTCGGCCCCGTTCTTGGCGTAGGCGGCCGCAGGAAACAGCTGCACGAGGTCGACCGCGCGGCCGACCAACTGCCCGCGATAGTCGGCATTGACGTCCGCAGACCAGTCGGCGTAAGCCTTCGTCAGCACCAGGGTGCCGAACGATGACGCGAAGTCGATGATGGCGCCGACGTCGACAGTCGCCATGGTCAGCCGCCCCGGCTCCTTGTGGAAGCCTGCCGTTTTGTCACGCTGAAACGAGCTGCGGCCGTGGATCTGGTCATAACGCGAGATGACGATGTTGTCGAAATCAAGGTAGACCGCCACGCGCGGCGTGCCGGGCTCCGTCATGGTTCAGTCCTATCACCTCGGACGCACTGTTACCGTCGCGTCGTGGTTCGCTTGTGACCTGCGGTTTGGCGGCGCTGCTGAGCAGGCTGTACCCTCTTTAAGGCCCACGGCATCGGCGTCTGTTGAGTGCTCCGGGCTCTGGCCCCCTTAGCTCAGTCGGTAGAGCGTTTCCATGGTAAGGAAAAGGTCAACGGTTCGATTCCGTTAGGGGGCTCGGTGGACGCCGGATTGGCGGCGGCGCCCGACATGGCGGTGTAGCTCAGTCGGTTAGAGCGAACGACTCATAATCGTTAGGTCGCCGGTTCGAGTCCGGCCATCGCTACAGATGAACAACGAGATTTGCATGATTTCAGGAAGAGGCAGCTGACGTGGCGTCCAGTACCGACGTACGGCCAAAGATCACTTTGGCCTGCGAGGTGTGCAAACACCGCAACTACATCACCAAGAAGAATCGTCGCAACGATCCTGACCGGCTGGAGCTCAAGAAGTTCTGCCCGAACTGTGGCAAGCACCAGGCCCACAAAGAGTCGCGCTAACCGCGTCAACCAGCAGGCGTTTGCTCGGGTTGACTAGGTAGGTTAATTAGCCGTGACTTTGTCCTCAGACATCGTCGGGATGCACTATCGCTATCCCGACCATTACGTGGTGGGGCGGGAGAAGGTCCGCGAGTACGCGGTCGCCGTCAAGAACACCGACGCCGCGTTCTTTGACGAGAAGGCCGCGGCCGAGCTGGGCCATGACCGCATCCTGGCCCCGCTGACGTTCATTTCGGTGTTCGGCTACCAGGCGCAGTCGGCGTTCTTCGCCAATGCCGACATCGGCATCCAGGACGCCAAGATCGTCCAGGTCGATCAGGAACTCAAGTTCATCAAGCCGATCAAGGCCGGCGACCGGCTCTACTGCGATGTGTACGTCGACTCCGTCCGGCAGTCATTCGGCGCGGACATCATCGTCACAAAGAACATCGTGACCAACGAGGCCGGTGAAGTAGTGCAGGAGACGTATACGACCTTGGCCGGTCGTACGGCTGCAGAGGGAGAAGAAGGTGGCTTCAACGATGGCGCTGCGTGAGTTCAGTTCGGTGAAGGTGGGTGACAAGCTTCCCGAGAAGGTCATTCCACTGACTCGCACGGACTTGGTGAACTACGCAGGGGTCTCGGGGGACCTCAACCCGATCCACTGGGACGACGAGATCGCCAAGCAGGTTGGGCTCGATGTCGCGATCGCCCACGGCATGCTCACCATGGGCCTCGGTGGCGGCTACGTCACGTCATGGGTCGGCGACCCCGCCGCGGTGACTGAGTACAACGTCCGATTCACCGCGGTGGTCCCGGTGCCCAACGATGGCAAGGGCGCCGAAATCGTGTTCAATGGACGGGTGAAATCCGTTGAGCCGGAAACAAAAATGGTGACGATCGCGCTTTCGGCCACTTCGGGGGGAAAGAAGATCTTCGGCCGCGCCGTCGCAACCGCAAAGCTGGCGTAGCGAATGGCTCTCAAAACAGACATCCGGGGGATGGTCTGGAAGTACCCGGACACGTTTGTGGTCGGGCGCGAACAGGTCCGCCAGTACGCAGCCGCCACCAAGGTTGACGACGCGGCCAGCTACGACGAGGACGCCGCCGCCGAACTGGGTCACGACTCCCTCATCGCGCCGCTGACCTTCGTGTCGATTCTGGCCAACCTGATCCAGAAGCACTTCTTCCAGCACGTCGACGTTGGCTTGGAGACCATGCAGATCGTCCAGGTCGACCAGAAGTTCGTGTTCCACCGGCCGATCAAGGCCGGCGATGAGCTTCAAGGGACCATGCACGTCGAGTCGGTCGACGAGCGGTTCGGCGCGGACATCGTCGTCACCCGCAACGTCTGTACGGACCCCGACGGCCAGATCGTGCTCGAGGCCTACACCACGCTGATGGGCCACGAGGGCGACAATTCGATTTCGGTGAAATGGGATCCGGAATCGGGCCAGGTCATGAGGACAGCGGTCGGCGAGTAATCCCGAACCGGATTAGTAACTCTGACGGGGTGCGCGCTACACTCGGACCTCGGGGTTTGCCCAGTCCAGCGCGCTGTCCGTCGGTTTGAAGATCGACCGAACGGGGAGCGCGCGAATTGTGTGAGCCCCTGCCATCAGTGCAATCCTTGAAGGGGCGTAGCTCAACTGGCAGAGCAGCGGTCTCCAAAACCGCAGGTTGCAGGTTCAAGTCCTGTCGCCCCTGCTCAAACTGAATACTCGACAAGTGTGGACACTGGATAGTGACCACCCCAAGAAACCAGACGAAAGGCATGCGGTGAGCGACGAGCGCGATAGTGCCGGCTCCGCAGGCGACGACGGCACCGACAGCGGTCAGACCGCAGTCGTGACGCAGCCGCTGCGCCCCACGGGCAAGCGGTCGCGGCGCGGAGCGGCCAGCGAGGCCGACAGCGAGGCTGTCGACCTGGAGACCGGTACCAAGGCTGCTCCCACCAAGAACGGCGCCCCGACCAAGACCGCCAAGAAAGCTGCCGACCGCCCGTCGCGCAATCCGTTCACGTATGTCCTGACTTACCTGCAGCAGGTCATCGCTGAACTGCGCAAGGTGATCTGGCCGAACCGCAAGCAGATGGTCAGCTACACCAGCGTGGTGCTGATCTTCCTGGCGTTCATGGTGGCGCTGATCGGTCTGGTCGACCTGGGCCTGGCCAAGCTCGTGATGCTGGTTTTCGGCTGACACGAGAAAGATCTAGAGAGGACTGAAAACCGTGACTAGCTTCGAAGGCGAGACGCCTTCGGGTGAGACCGTCGATCTGATCGACGAGACTGCAGCCGACGAGACTGCCGTCGACGCCGTGACCGAGGACGCCGACGCGGCGCCAGCCGAGGGCGCGGAAGCGGCCGAAGCGGCTACCGACTCCGATGTCGCCGCCGAAGCGGCTCCGGAAGAGGACGAGGATCCGGCCGTCGCGCTCAAGAAAGAGCTGCGCCTCAAGCCCGGCGACTGGTACGTCATCCACTCCTACGCCGGCTACGAGAACAAGGTGAAGGCCAACCTCGAGACCCGTGTGCAGAACCTCGACGTGGGCGACTACATCTTCCAGGTCGAGGTGCCCACCGAAGAGGTCACCGAGATCAAGAACGGCCAGCGCAAGCAGGTCAACCGCAAGGTGCTGCCCGGCTACATCCTGGTGCGCATGGAACTCAACGACGAGTCGTGGGGCGCGGTGCGCAACACGCCCGGCGTCACCGGCTTCGTCGGCGCGACGTCGCGGCCGTCTCCGCTGTCGCTCGACGACGTGGTGAAGTTCCTGCTGCCGCAGGGCCAGCCGAAGAAGGTCGCGAAGAGCACGGCCGGCGCTGCGTCGTCCGAGGCCACGTTGGAGCGCCCGGAGATCTTGGTGGACTTCGAGGTCGGCGAGTCCGTCACCGTCATGGACGGTCCGTTTGCGACGCTGCCCGCCTCGATCAGCGAGGTCAACGCCGAACAACAGAAGCTCAAGGTGCTGGTGTCCATCTTCGGCCGCGAAACACCTGTCGAACTGACCTTCAACCAGGTCGCCAAGATCTAGCTACTGCGATTTGTGGAGCCGCACCGGCGCCGACCGCCGGTAAAACTCCACAAGTCGCGAAGAAACGAAAGGAAATCATGGCCCCGAAGAAGAAAGTCGCCGGGCTGATCAAGCTGCAGATCCAGGCCGGGCAGGCCAACCCCGCCCCGCCCGTGGGTCCGGCGCTCGGCCAGCACGGCGTCAACATCATGGAGTTCTGCAAGGCGTACAACGCCGCGACGGAGAGCCAGCGCGGCAACGTCATCCCCGTGGAGATCACCGTCTACGAGGACCGCAGCTTCACCTTCGCGCTGAAGACCCCGCCCGCCGCCAAGCTTCTGCTGAAGGCCGCAGGCGTGCAGAAGGGCTCGGGCACCCCGCACACCACCAAGGTCGCCAAGGTGACCTGGGATCAGGTGCGTGAGATCGCCGAGACCAAGAAGGAAGACCTGAACGCGAACGACATCGACGCCGCGTCCAAGATCATCGCCGGCACCGCCCGGTCGATGGGGATCACCGTCGAGTAAGACGGCGGTCCCGTGGGAGGGCCAGCTCCGGCCCGCCAACCACAACCAACCATCGAGATTGGATTACGAATGAGCAAGAACAGCAAGGCATTCCGCGAGGCCGCCGAGAAGGTGGACCGGACGCGGCTGTACACCCCCCTTGAGGCCGCGAAGCTGGCCAAAGAGACGTCGTCGAAGAAGCAGGACGCCACCGTCGAGGTCGCCATCCGGCTCGGCGTCGACCCGCGCAAGGCCGACCAGATGGTGCGCGGCACCGTCAACCTGCCCAACGGCACCGGCAAGACCGCCCGCGTCATCGTGTTCGCGGTCGGTGACAAGGCCGAGGCCGCGCTGGCCGCAGGCGCCGACGAGGTGGGTAGCGACGACCTGATCGAGAAGATCCAGGGCGGCTTCCTGGATTTCGATGCCGCGATCGCGACGCCGGACCAGATGGCCAAGGTCGGCAAGATCGCCCGCGTGCTCGGCCCACGTGGCCTGATGCCGAACCCGAAGACCGGCACCGTCACCCCGGACGTGGCGAAGGCCGTCGGCGACATCAAGGGCGGCAAGATCAACTTCCGCGTCGACAAGCAGGCCAACCTGCACTTCATCATCGGCAAGGCCTCGTTCGACGAGAAGCAGTTGGCCGAGAACTACGGCGCCGCGCTCGACGAGATCCTGCGGGCAAAGCCGTCGTCGTCGAAGGGTCGCTACTTGAAGAAGGTCGTCGTGTCGACGACTACCGGTCCCGGCATCCCCGTCGACCCGGCCGTCACGCGCAACTTCACCGAGGCCTGATAGCGCTATCGCTGGTCGGCGACGATACGGCCGAGCTCTGCGCGTGAGTTGATGCCGAGCTTTCGGTAGATCCGCGCCAGGTTGGCTTCGACCGTCTTCGGACTGATGAACAGTGCGGCGGCGACGTCGCGGTTCGTCATGCCGGAGGCGGCAAGCTCGGCGACTCGTCGTTCGGACGGCGTGAGGGCAAGGTCTCGGGTAGGGGAGACGTTCACGCGTGCGAGCTCTGCGCGAGCGCGATCGGCCCACAACGGTGCGCCAAGGGTGACGAACGCCCGCATCGCTTCATTCAAAGTTGTTGTGGCGCTGACTTTCTGGCGTTGCCGACGTTGTAGCTGGCCGAGAAGCAGCTGCGTGCGGGCGCGTTCGAATGGCATCTGCAACCGGTCATGTTCGCGGATGGCCTGCTGGGCCATGAGGCTGGCGGCGTCGACATCGCCCTCGGCGGCCAGGTACATGCTGCGGCACCGGGCGCCGATGGCCAGCATCCACGGGCGGTCGAAGTGACGCCCGTCGGTTTCCAACGCCTTGATCATCGGCTCGGCGTCGGCGCGCCGTCCCAGCGCCACCATCGCCTCGACGGCGTCGGGGATGTAAGAAGCAGTCATGATCTCCAGGCCTGGGCTCGTCTCGAATGCTGACACCAGCGGCTGCAACGTCGCGACTGCCTCGCTGTAATTGCCAAGCGAGACCTCTAGAAATCCCAGGGTCACGAGAGGCCAGTTTGCGAGCCGTGGCGATTCGCCGCGCGCGGCGATCTCCAGCGCTGCACGGGCGCCTTCGCGTGCATCGTGTTCTCGCCCAACATAAGCGGCCGCCATGGCCTTCATCGAAAATGCGACGGACAGCGAGCCGCCGCCCTGCTCTGCGCGTTCCATCACTTCGTCGGCAAGCAGTGTGGCCTCTGCGAAGTTTCCGCCCCACACTTCGACCAGCGTGCCGAGTGTGGCGATGGCCATCAGGTCATGCTCTGCGCCGCGTTCGACAGCAGACCGCCGGGCCGCCTCCAGCTCAACGCGTGCTTCATCCAATCGCCCTGTCCAGCTGAGGATCTCAGCAAGCACGACTCTGGCGCGGAACGGCATGAGCACGTTGACGTCGGGATCGTCCAGGTCTAGGGCCCGCTGCAGGCTCGACTCGTCGACACCGTGGCCGTAGATGAAACTCAACTGCACCAGCATGGCCAGAGCGCGGCTGATAAGGGTGGGCACGCCGAGGTCTTCTGCAGCGGCCACAGCCTTGCGGGCGTTCGTCAGGGACTCGTCGAACTTGGCGACCATTCGTTGGCTGAAGGCCAGCGAGATCAGGGTATGCGTGAGCAATGTCGGGTCGTCGCGCGCGTCGTCAAGCGCGCCCTCCAGGACGGTGACTGCTTCGTTCCAATTGTCCTCGTATAGAAGCACTCCGGCCATCAGGTTCAAAGCGATTCCCCGCAGCAAGCCGGGCTCTAGCTGATCGATTGTGGGCTCGAGCATCCGACGAGCCAGGGTTGCGTCGCCGGCCATGAAATGGTGTTCGGCCGCGCGAATTCGGCGCTGTGGGGTGTCGCCGCCGAGCCCGATCGCCAGCTCGACCAGCTCAGCGGCGGCAGCCGGTGCGCCCCGTGCGTTGGCCGAGTCGGCCGCCTTGTCGAGTGAAGACAGCGTTGCGGGGTCTGCGCTCGAGGCTGCCAGCGCCATATGCCTGGCCTTCAACTCGGGCAACACAACGGCCTGCGCGAGCTTGCGGTGCATTGCCCGCCGCTCGGCCGGGCTCGCGTCGGTGTACACACTTCGGGCCAGCAATGGGTGGGCGAACCGCACGTTGTCACCGTCAAATGTGATGAGCCCCTTGCGTTCTGCCTCGCCAAGCAATTCTACGGCACGGTCGATGGTGTTGTAGGTGACGTCAGCGAGCAGCTGCACGGTCGGGTTGGCAACCGACGCGGCGGCCAGTAGAAGAGCGCAGGCATCGCGATTCAGGCTGCCGATCCGCTGACGCATCAGATCGCATAACGTTGCCGGCAGTACCTGACGAGAGCCCGCGGTCCCGTCATCGATCGCACGAGCCAACTCGAGCGCGTAAAACGGGTTGCCGCCAGAGGTTTCGGCGATTTGCACCATCGCGGGACGGGAAAAGGATCGGCCCAGCCGCGACGAGATCAGTGCGTGCAGGCCGCCCAGACTAAGCGGACCGACGTGGATGCGGTCAATGCCGTCGGGGCGGGCCAAGTGAAGCCAGTTCACCGCATGTCCACAGTCGGGATCGCACCGCTCGGTGACGAGCACCCCGACTCGGCCGTTCAGCCGCCGGGCGGCGTATGAGACGACGGCCTGGCTGCACGGATCCATCCATTGCACATCATCCATCGCAACCACAGTTGGTACCTCGATGGACAGGCGGTCGAGGACGGTTGCGAACGCCGCGGCGACCACGCGGTGATCGGTAGCTGGACCTTCGCTGCTGGTGCGCAGCAGCACTCGGTCGACGGCGATGCGTTGTAAGTCAGGGAGCTCGTCGAGCACGTCCGGATCGACGTCACCCAAGAGATCGGCGACGGCCGCATAGGCCAGCACGGACTCCGCCTGGCCG
>NZ_DASSCY010000153.1:0-5059 GCF_035697385.1 Mycobacterium sp.
AGAAGCCGACCCACCAATCGAGCTTTCGACTGGCTGTCGCTTCGTGTAGCCGCAATGCGCCTGCCGCCTTGGGCGCCCAGACACGGTCCAGGCTTTCCTGGCTGAGCGCGGCCACGATCTGGTCATCGATCACAGCCGCAGCATGGACGACTCCCCGCAACGGCAGTCCGGTCTCCTCGGCAGCGTCCACCAGGTGCTCGGCCACGCCCGATGACGCGATATCGCCTCGCACTACAACGATTTCGGCGCGGCCTTCCAGGTTGGCAAGGCCTTCGCGCTGCTCGTCCGAGGGATCGGAACGGCCGTTGAGGACGACGCGCCTCGCGCCGCTGTCGACCAGCCAGCGAGCGACGACCATGCCGATGCCGCCCAGGCCACCTGTGATGATGTACGCACCATCCCGGCGGACAACCGGATCACGCTGGCGTCCACCGAGAGTTGCGCGGGAGAGCCGTTCCGCGTATCGCTGGTCCGACCGCCAGGCGATCACATCATTGTTATCCGGCGACCCCAATTCGGTGATCAGGGTCCCCAGCACGTCACCCGTGGTGTCCAGATCAACAAGTGTCGCGCGAAGATCGGGGTTCTCGTAGGCGAGGACCCGAATGAGGCCTTTGAGGCAGCCGATCGCCGGATCACCCGGCTCACCCCCGTGCACCGGGAGTCCGTTTCGCGTCACCAGCCACAGTCGTGGCGACTTCCCGTGCCAGCTGCCGGCAACCGCGCGCACCGTCGCCGAGATCGCCCAGATCAGATCGCGCGCGTGGGCCAGCGCCACAGTGCAGTCGGTACCGTCGAACGGATGCTGCCCGACGAAGATCACCACACCGAGCGGCGGAAGATCCGGATCCGCTGTGGCATACGTGAAGGCCTTCCGCACCGCGGACTCATCTGTGAGGTCTGCGCCGATCACCCGCCGGCTTGATGAAGCGAAGCTGGCCTCGAAGTTCTTTACGATCTCTTTCGTATCGGTCCCATCCGCCAACACCAGCCAGCTTCCGGCGGTCGCGGACGGACTCGCGCCGATCTGTGACGGAGGCGAAGCTTGCACCCATTCGGTGTCAAAGACCTTCTGCGCCAAGGGCAGCGGCACCGTCCGGCGCTCGACCCGCCGCAGGTATATGCCGGTAATTTCCGCTGTCGGAACCCCTGCGTCATCCATCAAGCTGACGCGGCCCAGCTTGCCGGCGCCGTCGTCATCGAGGCTGACCAACTCAGCATGGCATCGGGCGCGCCTGCCGACATCGCCGAAAACGCGGATCGTCTCGAATGACACCGGCAAATACGTGACTTCGGCAGAATCACTGAGCGAGTCGGAGGGCATCGCGGCGGCCAGACTCTGCAGCGCCGCATCCAGCATCACGGGATGTATCCGATAACCGCGATGCGGAGCGGCCTCGTCTGGAAGAACGATCTCGGTTTCCGCCGAACCGTTCGGCTTTCGAGCGATGCGTGTCAGTGCGGCGAACGCCTGGCCATGATATGCACCGGTGCGCCGCAAGGCGGTGTAGAAGTCTGCCGGTGTTACGACGGTTCCGGCCGCGCCCTGTGATCCCGTCGTCTCGGCCCCGACATCGCGCGGCTCGACGTCTATGCGGGCCACCGCATGCCGCGACCAGTTGCCACCGGTCGAGCGAGAATGGATCTCGACGCGAATCCCATTGTCGGCGCTACTAGAAAGCTGCGTTGTGACCCGGGTTTGGGTGCTCAGCGGAAGCATCTGCTCGACCTCGAGCCGACTCACCTGCACGGCCGCGACGGGCAGGCCAAGCGCCTCGCAACCTGCAGCCAGGGCCATCTCGGCGAAACCCGCCCCCGGCATGACAGATTGGCCATGCACCTTGTGGTCGGCCAGCCACGAGACGAATTCGGTTCCGACATCTGCCTGCCACACATGGTCGCCGGACGGCATTTCTGTATGGGCACCCAGTAATGGGTGAGCGCCGCTGGACTGCTGACCGATGGATCGATTGGCCACCCAATACCTCGAATGCAGCCACGGTGTCGGCGGGAGATCCACGAACCCAGCCGCACGGGCGTCGGGCGCCGCCACACCTGCCGGCGGCCGGACCACAGCCAAGTTCGTGTGGAAAGTCAGCGTTTCGTCGTTGTCACGATTCAATGTTCCCGAAACGCGGACATCGCCACCTGGCCTGACTGCCTCGAGGCTTTCGGTGATCGCGTGGGCGAGCAGCGGATGCGGACTGACTTCCACGAACGTTCCGTTGTTGGCACCGGCCGCGGCAACGGCCTGGTTGAAACGCACCGGGTTGCGCACATTGACCACCCAATATTCGGCATCGAACACCGGCGCCCCATCGCCGCTGTGGCCGGTCGCGCTGATGAGTGGGATTTTCGGCGTGGTCGGCGCCAGATCTGCTAGGGCGCTGCGCAATTCGGACAGTATTGGATCGATGGTCGGGTGATGGGACGCTACGTCAACCTCGATGCGCCGCGCCAGCCGACCCTGGGCATCCACCATCGCGACTACCGCGTCGACCTGCTCGGGTGGCCCGGCGATGACCGTTTGACGGGGCGACGCATACACCGCCAGGGTGACGTCTGGGTACTGGGCGATCAACTCCTCGGTGGCGGCCGCGTCCGATTCCAACAGCGCCATCGCGCCCTGCCCGGACAACCGCGACATCAGACGGGAGCGGGTAGCGATCACCCGGAACCCCTCAGCCCGGGTGAGCGCTCCCGCCACCACTGCCGCGGTGACCTCTCCCATCGAATGCCCGATGACCGCGTCGGGTTCCACGCCGTAGTAGCGCCACAGTTCGGTCAGAGCCAACTGGATCCCCACCAGCACCGGCTGGATCCGGTGGATACCGACCAGCTGCTCACCGTCGGCCAGCACCTGCCGCAGTGAAAACCCAACCTGCTCAGTGAAATCCGGCTCCAAATCAGCAACTGCTGCCGCGAACGCAGGCTCATCGGCCAGCAACTGCCTGCCCATTCCGGGCCATTGCGAGCCTTGCCCGGAGTACAGGAACACCGTGCCCGTTCCCGAGGATCCGTCCTGGGTGCTGACCACGCCCGGCGCCGGGCGACCTGTGGCTAGCGCGCGCAACCCTTCAACCGCCTGCCCGCGATCACGCGCACATACGGTGGCGAATGTGCTGTGGCGGTTGCGCCGATGGTTGACAGTCCGGGCCACAGCCGCCAATGGAACGGCGGCGCCCTCACCGTCCATCCAATCGGCCAGCACCGATGCCCATGACCCAAGTCGCTGGGCCGTCTTGCCTGATACCACCAATGTCGTCACCGTGGGATCCGATTCACCATTAGAGGCCGGTACGGGATCCGGGCCCTGCTCCAGCACCACATGCGCATTGGTTCCGCCAAGACCGAACGACGACACCGCCGCTCGGCGCGGCCCCTCGCATTCGGGCCACGGCGTTTTGCTGGTCGGCACGAACAATCGCGTTTGTGAAGCATCGATCGCCGGGTTCCATTGTGAGAAGTGAAGGTTCGGCGGAATCTGCCCTCGCTGCACAGCCAGCACGGCCTTGATGAACCCGGCGATTCCGGCGGCCGCCTCGAGGTGCCCCATATTCGTCTTCACCGCGCCCAGTGCGCATTGGGCCTCCCCTCGCCCATAGACGGCAGACAACGCGTCGAACTCGATCGGATCGCCCAGAGCGGTGCCGGTGCCGTGCGCCTCAACGAAATTCACGGAGCCCGCCGCGACGTCGGCGCCACCCAACGCCCGGGTGATCACGTCGCACTGCGCCAGCGCATTCGGCGCGGTAAGACCGTTGGAGCGGCCATCTTGATTGACCGCCGACCCCCGCACGACCGCCAGTACCTGATCTCCGTCGCGCACGGCGTCGGTGAGTCGCTTGAGCACCACCACCCCGGCGCCCTCACCGCGCACGAACCCATCCGCCCCTGCGTCGAAGGCATGGCACCGGCCCCGCGGAGACAGCATTCCCCACTTCGACAGTGCGAGTTGAGTTTCCGGACGCAAGATGAGGTTGACGCCGCCGGCCAGGGCCATGTCGCTCTCTCGCAGGCGCAGGCTCTGACACGCCAGGTGCACGGCAACCAGCGACGATGAGCACGCCGTGTCCACCGCCACCGCGGGACCGCGCAGACCCAGCAGGTAAGCGATGCGTCCCACCGTGATGCTGTGCGCGTTTCCCGTCGCGCAGTAGGCATCAATGGTGTCCGGGTTCGCCGCCGAAGCAGTCTGGTACTCGGTGTAGTAGACCCCCATCATGACCCCGGTGCGGGTGCCGCTGAGGACATCCGGAGCGATACCGGCATGCTCCAGCGCTTCCCAAGCCACCTCCAGCAGCAGTCGTTGCTGGGGATCCATTGCCTCGGCCTCACGCGGGGAGATACCGAAGAAGTCGGCGTCGAACCCCGCCACATCGGGCAGGAATCCACCCCACTTCGAGGCCATCCGCCCCGGTGCGAAGGGGTCCGGATCGTAAAACGCTTCGGCGTCCCACCGGTCCGCAGGAATCTCGCCGATCGCATCCGCGCCGTTGGCCAGCAGTGTCCAGTAACCGTCCGGCCCAACCCCACCACCGGGGAATCGGCAGCCAATTCCCACCACCGCCACCGGCTCGGCTACCGCGAGGCGGGAGGCCTTTTCGAACTGATCCACCAACGCGGCACGCTGGGTGGCGGTCATGCCCGAAATCCTGCTGAAGGTCGTTCTCATCGGATACCGCTCTCATTACCGGCCACAGCCGATTCCACACTGTCGAACAACGCGTCCAACACACTGATCTCGGAGTCGCGACCCTCATTGACGTCGCTGGACTGGAGCTTTTCCTGTTGTAGCGCAAGCATTTTCGCCAAGAATGCGGCCAGTGACGAGATGGTCGGGTGGTCCCACAACATCGTCGCCGACAAGTCGATGCCCACAAACTTCTTGGCGTCTCGCAGCACAGTCATCGCCATCATCGAATCAAGGCCCAACTCCGGGAACGGCCGATCCACATCCACTGCCGATGCCGGCATACCGAGTTCGCGGGCGAGGATGGTGCGGAGCCCGGTTTCACATTCGCGGCACAACTTCTCAGGTGATAGTTTCGACCAATCC
>NZ_DASSCY010000154.1:0-7088 GCF_035697385.1 Mycobacterium sp.
GACGATCACCTTGTTCATCGACGGCGAAAACACCGACACCTTGTCCCAACGCTCATTGACATGCTCCACACCAGTGATGTGCGCACCCTGCCCCGGCCCAGCAGCAGGCTGCGCCACAGCCACCGGAACCGACACCAACGACCACACGGAGATCAGCGCAACGGCCATCACGCGGACACGGCTCGTCAAGATGATCGGTCGATTACGCAGTCGAGCACGGAGCCCGGCTCCCACCCTTCGGGCAGAAGAGTGCCTGCGATGGCGATCGAAGGTCGTGTGCACGGAGCCCCTTAGTGTCGGTGTCGATTGGTCTCGTTCGTTGAGGTGCGCGGACACAACCTGGGCAGCTGCAACCGCATCCTGACCCGATGACGGTTACCGATGCCGCGCTGGCCGGCTCGCGCACGCTCATCGCGCACTGTGCCTGATCGTCCGCCCCGGCACATGAGGCGTTTACCTCATATTTGGCCCCAGTGATGTGGTCCGGGACACACTGTCCGAAAAGCGATGCTCGCGGTTTCGCCTGTCGTTGTTGGGATCGGTAGCACGCCGGTCCTTGTGTACTTGTCCCCAGATCGACGCCGAGCGCGGCAGCGCATCACCAAGGGAACACAACGATGAAGATCAGTCATCGGCAAACGCCGATCGCGCCGTCACTTCGTCCGGCGAGGCGTTGCCATGTGATTGCGTTTGCAAGCGTGTCGGACCCTGTTTGGCTAAGCTCTTGACCGCATCCTGACCTGATGACGGTTTGCTGGAGTTCGTGGTGAGCCGGCCCGCACACGCGTATTGCACTGTGTGTGCAGCCGACCGCGCCCGGAACATGACGTTTACCGCATATTTGCTCGAAAGCGCGGCCCCGGACCCCGTGGCCCAGAAACGTTCTGAGACGGGAGGACTGTGGCCACGAGGGATCGGCTGCTCGAGCGTGACACAGTGCTGTCTGAACTGGACCGCTATCAACGGGCAGCTGCGCACGGTTCGGGCACGGCGGTGTTGCTGCGCGGAGAGGCCGGGGTCGGAAAGACCACGGTGATCGCACGCTTTCTTGCCGGGCTCGAAGCTCGCGCGCGCGTGTTGCGGGGCTGGTGTGACCCATTGACCGCACCGCGGCCGTTGGGCCCGCTGATCGACATGCTCGCTGAATTCTCCGGTGAGCAGGCGACCGAGCTGCGAGCGGCTATCGACGCCGGTGATACCCACGCGATTTTTTCCCGGTTGGTCGAAATGTTCGGCGGCGAAACAGCGTGGGCGTGCGTCATCGAAGATGTGCACTGGGCCGATGGGGCCACCCTCGACCTGCTGCGTTTTCTAACCCGCCGGATCGACTCCCTGCCGCTTCTGCTGGTGGTGTCCTACCGAGACGACGAGATAGGCGACCAACACCCATTGGCGGTGCTGCTCGGTGACCTTGCGACCTCTGTCGCGGTCAGCCGCATTGGGCTGGATCCGCTCAGTCTGGCGGCGGTGGCCGAGTTGGCCGCAGGCAGCGGGATCAACGCCGACGCGTTGCATCGGCTTACCGGCGGTAACCCGTTTTACGTCACCGAGGTATTGGCCGCCGGCTCTGACGCGCTGCTTGAGGGCGGGTTGCCGCGGAGTGTGTCCGAGGCTGTGTGGGGGCGGCTGGCGCGGTTGTCGAACGCCGGTCGTGAGACCGCGTACGCGACGGCGGTGTGCGGGCCCCGGGCCAGCCTGGCCCTGCTGAGCGACGTGTGCCCTGGCGCGGCAACGGGATTGCGTGAATGCCTGGATGTCGGGGTGCTGGTCGCCGATGCGGGCACGGTCGGCTTTCGCCATGAGCTGGCCCGGCGCGCGACGCTGGACCAGCTCCCAGCTTTCCAACGCCGCGTGATGCACAAACAAGCCTTGATCGTGCTGGCAGAGCCGCCGATCGACCCGGATGCCTTGGCGGCGTTGGCTTTCCATGCCGATCAGGCTGGTGATTCAGATGCGGTCATCCGTTACGGGCCCGCCGCCGCCGAGCGCGCCTCCTCGTTGGGTGCGAACCGGGAGGCTGCCGAGCTGTACGCGTTGACTTTGCGTCACGCCGAAGCCATCCCCGACGAGCAGAAGGTGGAATGGCTTGAGCGATACGCGGTCAGCAGCCATTTCAGCGGGCTCTCCGTCGCCGCCGTCAACGCGTTCCAGGATGCGGCCACACTGCGACGCACGTTGGGTGATCGGCGCGGCGAGGGAGACAACCTGCGCTGGCGGTCCCACGTGCTGGTGTCGCTGGGACGCACCGCCGAGGCCATCCAGGTAGGCCGGAAGTCAATGCGCCTGCTCGAAGACATGGGGCCATCCCCCGAGCTGGCCTGGTCGCTGGTCAACATGACCGAGATGGCCGCCCGCGACTTCGACCCGCGGTGCAGTGACTACGCGGCACGCGCCATCGCGCTGGGCACCGAGCTCGGTGATACCGCTGTGGTAGCGCGGGCCCGCTTTTTTGCCCAGCTAGTCGCAGTCCTGGCCAGCGACACGGGCTGGGATGAGCTGGAGGCGGCCTGGCGCGACGCCATGGCCACCGACGGTGAGTCCGCACACGCGGGCATCATCGGGGCTACGCTCTGCTGGTTTGCCGCTGTGCATCACCATCTCGACCGCGCCGAGACCTACATCAGGGAAACTTCCGCGTTCTGCGACGCCAATGACCTGGGGGTATTTCACCCGTTCGCAACTGGAGCCGCCGCCTTCGTCGCGTTGCACCGCGGCGACTGGGCGAGTGCACTTGCGTGCGCCGAAGAGATGTTGACGCGGCCAGGTCTGATCTCGCTGCACCGAACGTTGCCGCTGGTCAGCGTGGCCTTGATCCGCGCGCGCCGAGGTGCGCAACCCGTTGCCCCGCTGTTGGACGAGGCGGCGGCGGGAGCCGAACCCAACGATCTGTACCACCTCGGCCCCGCGTGGGCGGCCCGCGCTGAAGCTGCCTGGCTCGCCGGCGACGACGACACCGCCCGCGCCGAGGCACTCGCCGGTTTGGCTGCGTCCACCGAATATGCCGACCCGTGGATGGTGGGTCACCTGCGGCGCTGGGCGCATCTCGCGGGTGGGCCATTCGATGACGCGCCGACGGTGGACACCGTCACGCCCTATCGCTTCGAAGTCAGCGGCAACTGGCAGGCCGCGGCCGACGAATGGATGCGCCTCGGCTGCCCGTACGACGCGGCGGTAGCCGGGCTCGGCGGCGACCTTCCGGCCGTGGAAGCCGCCCTGGAGACTTTCCGCGGGTTTGGTGCGCGAGCCGCCGCTCGCCGCGCTCAACAACGACTCGCCCAGCTACGTGGCCGCGACCCGGACACACGCCGTAAAGCCACAATCGCTGATCCGTACGGGCTCACAAGACGTGAGCGGGACGTGCTGGAACTTCTTGCAACTGGCCACAGCGACGCCGACATCGCCGCTGCGCTCTACATCAGCCCCAAGACCGCTAACAGACATGTCGGAAGCATTCTTTCCAAACTCGGCGTCCGAAACCGCACCCAGGCCGCGGCCGCCTACGCCTCTCACCACGCGCCACCGGAGCGGTAAACCCTCGATTCACGAGTGAAAGTTACTGCCCCACAGCACCATTGGGATACCAGCAGCTGCAACCTTGCGGCGTGGTTGACGCGACGCGTACAGTAACTGTTAAAAATCTGATAAACAGTTACTCAGCGTTTGGCTGGTGACGAGGAGGAAAGGCGTGGATCCGGACACACTGACGGTTCGGGAACTATCCGAAGAAACCTGGGGCGACTTCGAGGACGTTCTCGGCAAGAACGGAGGCGCCCGCGGCTGCTGGTGCATGCACTGGCGCCTCTCGATCACCGAATTCATGGAAAGCAGGGGCGACGGGAACAGGCGGGCGATCAGGAAACTCGTCGATCAAACATCAGCCCCCGGGGTTGTCGTCTACCGCGGCACAACGCCCGTGGCCTGGTGCTCACTCGGGCCGCGTGACTCGTTCCCGAGGCTCGAGCGCTCGAAACTGTTGGCGAGCATCGATGGCAAACCAGTCTGTGCGATCACTTGCATATTCGTTCACAGAAAACACCGCGGATCCGGGCTGTTGCCGGTCACCCTCGACGCGGTCTGCGAGTACGCAGCCGATAGTGGTTACACGATCGCCGAGGGCTACCCCGTCGAACCTCGTGACGGCCGGCGC
Source organism: Mycobacterium sp. (assembly GCF_035697385.1). Lineage (GTDB taxonomy): Bacteria > Actinomycetota > Actinomycetes > Mycobacteriales > Mycobacteriaceae > Mycobacterium. Next base: position 4,148 of record NZ_DASSCY010000154.1, read on the forward strand.
GCCGGTTCGGACACAGCGATGACGGGCATTGCCAGCTCCTTTCGCGACGCCGGCTTCCGCGAAGTTGCACGCCCGCGCAGTGACCGTCCGGTCATGCGGCGGTCCCTTCGCGGCCGTAGAAAACACCGAAGACGTTCGCTCAGTCGGTGATTGGCTCTCCCCCGCGGTGGCGCCTTGCTTTCTCACGGTTCCCGCACGTATCCATGCTGCACCATCGGCGGCGCCCGCCCCGTGACGAGTCGAGGAACAACCAGCCGCACCGGTCGCAAGCTCTGATCCTGTTGGGCGGCAACGTGAACAACGCATGCACCGCCAACACCGACAGTGCAGTGGGAATCGCCCGTGCCTGTGTCCAGTCGACGGCCCAATCATCGAGTGCAGGTTCGATGCGGGGAATATGGCGAGAGCGCACCCCCGCTCCGGCCCGTTCAAGGAGCGAGCCAAGGGCCTCAGTGGGAACCGCCTCATCGCGCGACACCGCGGCGAAGACCGACCACGCGTTCTCGCGGACATCTTGGACCTCAACCACCAGCTTGCGCGCGGCAGCATCCGTGAGCGACGGCGCTGTCTTGAACAATCCGACAGATTTGCACCACGACAGGACATCTGCAGGCGACTTCAATAACTCGTTGTCTTCCACCGGACTCGCGCGATGAAAGACCGTGTTGGTTAGGTCGAGCACCGGGTGGCCACCAACGAAATGCGCATCCTGCCACGGGCCTCGAGGTCTGGGCTTCCCGATAGTAACCATTGAAACCACTCTATCTGGTTTCCCGCGATAAGGCGGTGTTCTCCAGAGTGCCATCGCCGAGATCGACGCCACGGCTGTGGATTAGCCGATACGACGACCCGGCGACAGCCCTGCCGTCGAAATGGGCGCTAGCTATCGGTAACGACCATCGGTCGGGGCGCTCCTAGGATGCGATGCACAGGCAGTCCATGATGAATGTCATGGAGTCAACCCGCGTGGATCGGTGGTTGTGGGCGGTGCGGCTGACGAAGACCCGGCCAGACGCCGCCGCAGCGTGTCGAGGTGGGCATGTACGAGTCAACGGGCGGCTGGCAAAGCCGTCGACGATGGTGTGTCCCGGTGATGAGGTGCGCGCTCGCACTCACGACACGACGCGGACCGTCGAGGTCACTCGGGTGATCCAGAAGCGGGTCGGTGCGGCCGACGCCGTCACCTGCTACCTCGACCGAACGCCCGCGCCGCCTCCCACTCCCGTCGTTCCGGTGGCGTCCCGTGATCGCGGTGCCGGGCGGCCGACCAAACGCGACCGCCGCATGCTGGACAGGTGGCGTGCGGGCCAGGCTTGAGATCTACCCATACGCGTTTGGTCACGCTGAAAGGTGTTGACTTACAACACAACCCAAGGGGTTAGGGCGTCGGAGGAACCGGCGTGACAGGCGGCGGCGCGGCCGGGTCCGGTGGCAGGTCGTAGCCGGGTGGCGGCGGCCCGTTCAACGGATAGTAGCCAGGCGGCAGAGGCGGCCCGCCCTCGTAGGACCCGGTGGGCGCAGGCCCGTTGGACCCCGGAGCGTTGATCGACTCGTATCCCGGAGGCAGTTGCGGTGCCGGACCTGCTCCAGGCGGCGGGGCCGCAGCTGCGGGTGGACTGGTCAGGTCGTACGGATTCTGCGCCTGGTGCCAGAGGTCCCTAAGGCTCCCGAGCGGGCCCGATCCCGAGCCGAAGGCGGGGTTCGCGATCTCTGGCACCACGGGCGCGCCGACCGGCGGAGGCGCGGGCGCAGCCACAGGGGCACCGGCAGGCTCCACCACGGGCTGGCCGGGAGCCGGAGTAGGCGCACCCGGATCCGACGGCACTGGCGTCGGGTAGGGCACGGTCGGTTGCGCGCCAGCCTGGCCGGCCAAGCCCAGCGCACCGCCTGCAATGATCACGCCCGCGACAGCGAGCCGCGCGGCGCCGATGGGTGGCCTGACGCGCTGTCGTTCAGCCATGAATTCGGGCTTCCTCTCTGGTGGCGCCGCGAGGGCTCCTCGAGGAGCAACACGGAAGCGCCGGACCGACTGCGAGCAAGGCTAGCGCCTTCCCGACTGCGGCGTCACCTCGTTCAGTCGAACTGGAATTCGATGGCGCCGAGCATCCGGGACGGATTGTTGGGCCGGTCGATCACACACCCGTCGCACCATCGATGTTTTCGCGGATCAAATCGGCGTGGCCGCTGTGGCGCGCGTACTCGCCGATCATGTGGACATAGATCCACCGCAGATTCACCTCGCTACCCATGAATGGACTCGTATCGTCCAGCTCGCGCGCGGCGCAGTTCGCGCGGGCGTGAGCAACTTCTTCCTGCCAGATAGCCACAGCGGCCAGGAAGGACGTTTTCTCGGAAACCTCGAAGCCGCCGTCGTGATCAGATTCCTCGGCCTTCTGCTCATAGATCGACGGTGCTGGCTCGCCGACAAGGACACGGCGGAACCAATTGCGTTCCACCTCTGCCATGTGTTGGACGAGGCCCTGAAGACTTAACACCGACGGCTGCGCGGCCGCCGTGCGCAATGCCGCATCATCGAGGCCCTCACACTTCAATACGAGGGTGCTTCGGTAGAACTCCAGCCATGATTCCAACGTGGTGCGTTCGTCGACGTTCAGCGGCGGCGTCGGTCGTTCAATCGTGGTCACAGGCGACGATTGTGCCAACCGTGACCGACACGGCTAGGCCTGCCCAAGACCGGCGAGCCGCGCCACCACTAACCTGATCTGGTGGCAAATGTGTTGTCGGTCAACTTGGCACGTGTCCGCGCGAATCCTGATGCGCCGTCGAGGTCGACGGGTATCGACAAAGCAGCTGCACAGGAGCCTGTCATGGTCAGGGCGCCTGGTCCGATGCGCGGCGGTCTCGGCAGCGGCCTGGTCGGCGATTCCATCGGCAACCCGAAACTTCATGGGGGCGACGACCAGGCCGTCTACGCGTATGC
>NZ_DASSCY010000155.1:0-9012 GCF_035697385.1 Mycobacterium sp.
GACGATCACCTTGTTCATCGACGGCGAAAACACCGACACCTTGTCCCAACGCTCATTGACATGCTCCACACCAGTGATGTGCGCACCCTGCCCCGGCCCAGCAGCAGGCTGCGCCACAGCCACCGGAACCGACACCAACGAAACCGAAAAAAACAAGACGACGGCGACCGCGCGAAGGCGACTCTTCAAGATCACCGGCTGATTATGGGGGCCAGGCAAACATTAGGCAACACTAAGAGCGCGGCCGGTCGCGCGTGTCGCCTTGATACGACCCGGCACTTTGGCGCTAATCGCCTGTTCGCGTGAATGTTTCGTCGAACTCCAGATTGACCGCGCAGGACCCGGTCTGTACCCAGGTGCCGTGCCCGCTCAGGGACGGGATCGGATTCTGCGGCGGCGCAGGCAATGGAAATTGCGCGTCGGCCTTCAGAGTCGACGGGTCGCCGTTGGGACATGGGCCCTCGGTCCTGTCGGTCCAGACCCACTTGCCGTCCTCGAACACCAGCGGAATGTCACCCGCTGCGACCACGAAGTAGCTCATGCACCGGTCGCCGGTACGCAGACAGTCAGTGGTGACACCGGAATCCGCCTGCAGTTGCGGCAAGCCGGGCGTCGTAAAGGTCCTCGTGATGTGATAGCGGCCGCGCAAGCCTTCGGCAGGTGACACGACGCGCGGCGGCAGGTCGGCCGGGTCGGGCAGGCTGTCGATGTCGACGTCGCCGATGCGGGTGAAGGTCACGGTTCGTTTTTCCTGGCATTGGTCGCTGGTGGTCCTGGTGTGTTCGCCGGCCAGCGTGCCGTCGGGCCGTGGTTGCAGCCGGAACACTTGCCAGGTCTCGGCGGGAATGTCGTGGCACTGGCTCGTGGCGACGGATACGGCCAACCACTGATCGCCGACCTCGTCGAATTCCATTGTCTCCGCGAAGGACACGTCGCCCTTCAATTGTGACGCGGTCGCCACGCATCGGCTGGAGTCGCACACCGAGCGGACGGCGTACCTGCCCGTCGACGGTGTCGTACCCGGAAGCGGTGTGCCGTCGAGCCCGGTGGCGGGGCCGAAGGCGGCGGTGTACATGCCGGTGAAGGGTCCGGTGTTGGGCGCCGGGGCAGGTGAAGGCGGCGCGGCGGCGCTCGGTTGCGGGGTGGCGCCGGGATCGTCGCCCCCCGCAAGACTCACTGCCGTGACCACACCACCGGCGATCAGCAACACCACCGCGGCCGCGGCGCCGATCAACACGCCACGACGACGCTTTCCGACCGGCGCGGCGGGTGGGATGAACTGTGCGGGCGCGGTAGGTGATTCGCTGCTGGCCTGCCACGGCTGGGTATGCGCCGGATCCGCGACCCCAGGGAGGATGCGGCCCATCGGATCGGTCACCGCTTGGCGCGCCGCCGAAGCCATCTCCACAGCGCTCGGGTAACGCTCGCTTGGTTGCTTGGCCAAACCGGTCGCGATCACCTGATCCAGCGCGATTGGCACCGTGTCACGGTCCTGCGACGGTCGCGGCGGCGGAGTCACCATGTGCCCCACCGCGATCTGCTCCAACTCCTGGCCCGGGTACGGCGGCTGACCGGTCAAGCACTGATACAACACACACGCCAACGCGTACACATCGGAGCTGGGCTGGACCTCGCCTGTCCGGAAACGCTCGGGAGCCATGTACGCCCACGTGCCGATGGTGGTGTTGGCCGATGTCAATGCTGTGTCACCGGTGCCACGGGCAATACCGAAATCGATCAGATACGCGAAGTCGTTGTCGGCCAACAAGATATTGGACGGTTTGACGTCACGGTGCACCAACCCGGCCTGATGGGCGCTGTGCAACGCCGAGGCGATCTGCTCGATGATGTACACCGCACGACCGGCATCCAACGGCCCGGCATCCAACAACGTCTGCAAGTCGACACCGTTGATCAGCCGCATCGTCACGTACAGCCGGCCGTCGATCTCGCCGACGTCGTAGATCGGCACGATGTGCGGGTCATCAAGGCGTGCCGCCGCGCGGGCTTCACGACGGAACCGCCTGTCGAACTCCGGGTCCTGCGCGAAATGCGGCAACAGCATCTTCAACGCCACCACGCGGTCGATCTCGGTGTCGTGAGCCCGCCAGACCTCGCCCATTCCGCCACGGCCCAGCAACTCGATCAGCTGGTAGCGACCAAACGGCGTGCCCTCCACCGGCTCACGATAACGACCGAACGCCGAGTCTGTGACTAATCGCCGGTGCGGGTGAAGGTTTCGTCAAACTCGATGTGGATCGCGCACGGGGCTGACTGTTGCTGGCTGCCATGGCCGGAAAGTAGCGGTATCGGATTCGCCGGTGGTTGTGGCAGCGGGTACTGCGCAGTCTTCGTCACATGCATCGGGCCGCCTGGACACGTGCCGCTGTCGGCCTCCTCCGTGCGCATGTGCCAGCCGCCGTCGCCGAAGACCAGCGGCTGCGCGAGGCCCCCGACACCGTGGAAGTAGCTCATGCACCGATCGCCGGTGCGCACACAGGCGGTTCTGACGGCGAGATCCGACTTCTGTTGCGCCCCGTTCGTGAACGTTCGTAAGACCTGGTAGCTGCCGCGCAAGGCTTCGGCAGGCGATATCACCCGGGGCGGCAGGTTGGCCGGGTCGGGGAGGCTCTCGAGATCGACGTCTCCGGTGCGGGTGAAGGTCACCGTGTGCTTGCTGCCGCACAAGTTGCTGGCCGTCACGGTGTACTCGCCGGTGAGGGTGCCGTCGGGCTGAGGCAGCAGCCGAAACACCTGCCATGACTCGGTTGCAGCGCCACGGCAGTCACCCGTAGCAAGGGTCACCGCTACCCAGGTCCCACCGACGTCGTCGAATTCCAGCGCTGGCGCGAAGGTGGCGTCACCGCCCAGTTTCGCCGCGGTCGCGACGCAGCCTGTCGGCCTGCACACCGAGCTGACCGCGTACGTGCCGGCCACCGGTCTCGGACCGTCCCCGTTGCCGTCCCCGGAGATCAGGCTCGCACCACCGAATACCGCCTTGTACATCCCGGTGAACGGGCCGGTGTTGGGCGGTGGGGCAGCCGAAGTCGGCGCCGCGGCGGCGGTGGTCGACGGGGCGGCGGCACCGGCATCGTCATCGCCCGTGAGGCTCGCCGCCGCGACTACGCCGCCGGCGATCAGCAACACCACAGCGGCCAGCGCGCCGATCAGGACACCACGACGGCGCTTTCCTGCCGGTGATCCCATGAACCGCGCGGGCGCGGTGGGCGATTCGCTTTCGGACTGCCACTGCTGCGCATAGGCCGGATCGCTGACCCCCATCGGCGCGGTGACCGCCTCACGGGCCGCAGCGGCCATCTCGACCGTGCTCGGGTAACGCGCAGCGGGCTGCTTGGCCAAACCGGTGGCGATCACCTGATCCATCGCCATCGGGACCGCCGCACGATCCTGGGACGGCCGCGGTGGCGGAGTCATCATGTGGCCCACCGCGATCTGTTCCAGCGCCTCACCGGGATACGGCGGCTGACCGGTCAGACACTGATACAGCACACACGCCAACGCATAGATATCAGAGCTGGCCTGAATCTCCCCCGCACTGAACCGCTCGGGAGCCATGTACGCCCACGTGCCGATGGTCGTTTTGGCCGACGTCAACGCGGTATCACCGGCAGAACGCGCGATGCCGAAATCGATCAGATACGCAAAGTCGTTGTCAGCCAACAAGATGTTGGACGGCTTGACATCGCGGTGCACCAATCCGGCCCGATGCGCGGTATGTAACGCCGAAGCGACCTGCTCGATGATGTGTACCGCACGAACAGGATCCAGCGGCCCGGCATCCAAGAGCGTTTGCAGATCAACACCCTTGATCAGCCGCATCGTCACATACAGCCGGCCATCGATCTCGCCGACGTCGTAGATCGGCACGATGTGCGGGTCATCCAGACGTGCCGCGGCGCGGGCCTCGCGCCGGAACCGCCTTTCGAACTCGGGATCCTGCGCGAAATGCGGCAACAGCATTTTCAACGCCACGACCCGGTCGATGGACGTGTCATGGGCGCGCCAGACCTCGCCCATCCCGCCACGACCCAGCAACTCGATCAGCTGGTAGCGACCAAACGGCGTGCCCTCCACCGACACACGATAACCAGGCAGCCGCCGCGCCCGTGGGCAAAACTGGGTGACGCCTGTGCGGCAACGTCTTCCGGGTACAGAACCTACTTGACGGGCGACTTCTTCTTAGCGCTTTGCGCTGCGGCCTTCTCGGTCCTGGCGCCGCGGTTGGCCAGCTGACCGCCGGAGTTCTCCAGGTGAGCTCGCATGAACCACTGGAACTTCTCCAGCTCGCCGGCATGCCCGATGATCATGTCCTGCGATACCAGGTCCAGATCTTCCAGCGTCTCGATGCACTTGCGGGTGTCCTCGATCACGCCGGTGTAGACCAGATCGAGTGCCGCTAAGTGTGCCTGCACAGTGTCGCGCTCGACCGAGTAGTCGTCCCAGGTGCGGTCCTTGATGATCGCTCCTGGCGTGCCCTGCGGCGACTTGCCCAGCGCCGCAATGCGCTCGGCCACTTCGTCGGCGTAGCCGCGCACCAGTTCGACCTGTGGGTCGATCATCTCGTGCACGCCGATGAAGTTGGGGCCCACGACGTTCCAGTGCACATGCTTGAGCGTCAGGTGCAGGTCGTTGTACGTGCTCAGCTGCTTCTGCAGCAGGTCGGCAACCTTGCTGCCGTCCTTCTCGGACAAGCCGGGGATCGTGAATTCAGTCATCAACAGCTCCTTCGCATGATCGACTGTCCCGCGACGTGTACCCAGACGGGTTGGCCGGTAATCGTGCGGGTCAGCTAGATCGCACGTAGGTTCGGAATCGCCTGCCGTGCCGTGACCCGCGGTGCATGCGCCTGCCCTGTGACCTCCAGTAGCCGAACCGCGCGGTACCGATGTGGCCGCAGCGGTTCGAGCAACTCCACCATCGCCGGGTCGTCGATCGCACGGCCCAGAAGCCTCCATCCGACCATCTTCGCCAGGTGGAAATCGCCGACCGACAACGCGTCGGCATCGCCGAATGCGCGCTGGGCGGTTTCGGCGGCGGTCCACTCCCCGACACCGGGAAGCGACGTCAACGCCGCACGGGCCTGCTCCGCCGGCCGGGAGGTCAGCCGTTCCAGCGAGTCGGCTCGCTGTGCGCAGCCGACGATCGTGCGGGCCCGGCCTGGGTCGACGTTGGCCAGGTGAAACTCCCACGACGGGATGCGCCGCCAGACCTCGCCGCCCGGCGGCACCCGCATGTGGGCGGGTGCGGGACCTGGCGCAGGCGCCCCGAACTTCGTCACCAGCTTGCGCCACGCCCGGCGCGCGTCCATGCCGTAGACGCGCTGTTCGAGAATCGCGGGGACAAGTGACTCCAGCACCCGGCCGCTGCGGCCCAGCCGCAGGTGCGGCACCCGCCGCGCCAGCTCGGCGATCGTCGGCTCGTCGGGACGAAATCCTGACGCGTCGTCGTCGGCTCCAAGCTGCGCGGGCAGTGTCTCGGTGAATTCGGCCGCGCCGCTACCCCACGCCTCGCAGTTGAAGGTGTCGGCCGCCGAGCGCGTGATCCGTGCCGTCACCGGTCCGCTGGCCGTCAACGCGGTGCGCCAGATCGCGCCATCGGGCGCATCGTGATAGCACGGGTCGCCGCGGCCACGGCGCAGCGGCGACAGTGTCAGGCTGGGGCTGGCCGGCCCGTCGAAGTCGACGCTGACCGAGCAATGCACAGGCTCAGACTATTCGACGGATATGTCGGCCTTGTCCGGATAGAACGCGACGTGCCCGGCAATCTGGGCGACCGCCGGGTACGGCTTCTCGTAGGTCCAGATCGCGTCGTCAACGGTGTCGCCTGCCGCGGTGACGAGGTGGTAGTAGCTGGCCTCGCCCTTGTATGGGCAGTACGTCTCGGTGTCGCTGGGCCGCAGCTCGGCCATGACGTCGCGGAGCGGGATGTACTGCACGGCGGGGTAGGTGGACTCCTGCAGCGTCAACGGGTCGTGGGTGTCGGCGACGAGTTCACCGTTCACCCGCACCGTCACGTGCTTGCCGGTGGGTTCGACGGTGATGGGATGCGACTCGGTGGGCTCGAGTACGGGTTTGGTGGCCATCATTAGTCTCCTGACGCCGGTGATTACCCAATCTCTCAAGCGCAACATCGGTCGACCCGCCAATTCTTCCTTTCCGGCCAAATACGATCGCGCCATGACCGAACCTGGCCCGGCCACCGCGCAGGCGGAGGTAACCATCGATGCCGACCCCGACACGGTGTACCACCTGATCACCGATCTATCCACGCTGGCGTCGATGGCCGAAGAAGCCGAGGCCATGGACTGGCGCAAGGGCGATGTAGTACGTCCCGGCGCGGTGTTCAAGGGCCATAACCGCAACGGCATCTTCCGCTGGTCGACCACGTGCACCGTCACCGAGGCCGAGCCAGGCAGCGTTTTCGCGTTCGACGTTCGGTACCTGGGCCTGCCGGTCGCGCATTGGCGGTACGAGCTCGCCGCGAAGGACGGCGGCTGTCGGGTCACCGAGGGAACGTGGGACCGCCGTCCCGGCTGGTTCAGCAAGACGGCGTGGGTTGGCACCGGGGTGCGCGACCGGACCGCCGCCAATGCCGAGCACATCAGGCTGACGCTGCAGCGACTCAAGGAGCGTGCAGAAGCGATCTAGGGCCGGCCAGCGATCTTGTCGGCGACGACAGCGATCGGTGACGTTCCCGCTCGGCCCCGGGCTTCGTGCCAGTCGGCCGCCTTGTAGGCGAGATACATACCGCGCACGCCCAGCCAGCGCAGTGGCTCCGGCTCCCAGTTGCGTGACCGGTGGCCGACCCACGGCAACTCCGTGAGCGGGCTGCGCCTGCGGAGCACCAGATCCGTCAGCGTGCGGCCGGCGAGGTTGGTTGCCGTGACACCGTGCCCGACGTATCCGCCTGCCCACCCCAAACCCGTTGCCTCATCGAGGACGACGCTGGCTTCCCAGTCACGCGGTACAGCCAGCACCCCGCACCAGCCCTGCGCGATCGGGACATCGCGGGTCTGCGGCAGGACGGTGTGCAGCGTCGCGGTCAGGTGTTTGATGGTGCGCTCGGGCACCCGGCCATCGAGGTCGGTGCGCGAACCGTAGCGGTACGGCACACTGCGGCCGCCGATCGCGATGCGGTTGTCGACGGTGCGCTGCGCGTAGAAGAAGCCGTGCGCGGTATCGCCAAGCGTTTCGCGGCCCTGCCAGCCGATCGACTTCCAGATGTCATCGGGTATCGGATCGGTGGCGATCATCGAGCTGTTCATGGGCAACCAGCGCCGCCGCAGCCGGGGAAGCGCGGCGGTGAATCCCTCGGTGGCCCGCAGCACGATCGGTGCTTTCACCATTCCGATGGGTGTCGTCACCCGTCCCGCCTCGATCTTGGTGGCCGGTGACATCTCGTAGATGTCGACGCCGATGCGCTCGGCCGCGTCGGCAAGACCGCGCACCAGCCGGGCGGGCTGCACACGCGCGCAATGCGGGTTGTAGAAGGCCGACACCAGGCCATCGAGCTGAATACGTTGCGCTGCTTCATCTTTCGTCAGCGTCGTGATGCCGTCGACCTTCCAGTGCAGTTCCTCGTCGACCTCGGCGGCCAGCCTCGACGCCTGCGCGGGGTTGCGTGCGACGTGCAGCGTGCCGCCCTTGACGATGCCCGCGTCGATGCCCTCTTTCTCGGAGACGTCGATCACCTCGTCGACGGAGTCGTTGAGCGTCTGCTGCCAGTCCAGCACGCGGTCGCGCCCGTACAACTGGGCCATCCGGTTGCGGTCACCCGGCACCAGGCCGGACAGCCAGCCGCCGTTGCGGCCCGACGCGCCGAACCCGGCGAATCGCCACTCCAGCACGACGATTCGCAGCGAGGGGTCTGCCCGCTTCAGGTAGTACGCCGTCCACAACCCCGTGTATCCGGCGCCGACGATGCAGACGTCGGCGTCGCGGTTCCCCGGCAACGGCGGTCGTAGGGGCGGATATTTGGTGAACCAGTTCGAGACGCGACCGTTGACCGGACCTGCTGTGGGCACCGTCCGATTCTGGCAGGGCAGGCGGGCGATGGTGTAATCGCAAGATGGCAGGTCTGGACCGCCGTGGCGCGGTATTTGTTCTCACTCTCGGCGATGACGAGAACCGTTTCCACCCCGACCGGTTGGCGGCCATCAACGCCGCGCTCGACGAGGTCGAAGCCGCACAGGGGCCGAAGGCGGTGGTCACGACCGGCGCGAGCAAGTTCTACTCCAACGGCCTTGACCTCGACTTTATGGCGTCGCATCCGGAGGCGTCCGAGTCGAATCTGCGCGACGTGCATGCGCTGTTCGCCCGGGTGCTGGCGTTCCCCGCACCGATCATCGCCGCGGTGGGTGGCCATGCCTTCGCGGCAGGGGCCATGCTGACGCTGGCCCACGACCTCATCGTCATGCGGGCCGACCGCGGCTATTTCTGCCTGCCCGAGGTCGATCTCGGCATCCCGTTCACCGCGGGCATGAACGCGCTGATCCGGTCACGGCTGCCAATCGCGACGGCGCATGAGGCGATGACGACGGGGCGTCGCTACGGCGGCGAGGACGCGCGGGCCGCCGGGATCGTCGCGGCCACCGCAGCCGAGGGCGAGGTGATCGACGTGGCCGTCGCCCGTGCCGAGGAGCGGGCCGCGAAGGCGGGCCCCGTGTTCGGCGCGATCAAGGCGCGGCTCTATGCAGAGGTCATCGCCGAACTCACCAGCAGCTGACCGTATTTGTCGGACGCCGGGCGCACTCTGGCGGCAACTCCGACAGAAAGGTGCGGCCCATGTGCTGGCAGTGCGATAACCCCGACCGACCGATCCAGGAATACTTCGATGAACTGCGGGAGACGATCCGCACGCACGGCTGGGTGGTGCAGTTCGTCGAGGATGACCGAAGGCCATTCGCCTACACCATCGGGCTGCACGACCGCGGGTTACCCGAACTGGTCGTGACCGGGATGTCGTCGTCGCTATCGGCCCTCACGTTGAACG
>NZ_DASSCY010000156.1:0-35561 GCF_035697385.1 Mycobacterium sp.
ACCAGCCGTCCATGCTGTAGCCGGGGATCGTGAGCGCACCCTCGTTGAGCGACTTGCTGTCGTCGTAGAGCGCGGTCAGATCGATGTCGGAGACCGAGCCCCGGCCCTCACAGCGCGGGCACATGCCGCCCGTGATCTTGAAGTCGCGTCGCTCCTTGACGGTTTTTCCGCCCTTCTCGAACGTCACAGCGCCCGCTCCGCTGATCGAGGCGACGTTGAACGAGAACGCTTGGGGCGAACCGATATGCGGCTTGCCGAGCCGGCTGAACAGGATGCGCAGCATCGCGTTGGCGTCGGTCGCAGTGCCGACCGTGGAGCGCGGGTTGGAGCCCATCCGCTCCTGGTCAACGATGATCGCCGTCGTCAGTCCCTCGAGGAGATCGACCTCGGGCCGTGCCAGCGTCGGCATGAAGCCCTGCACGAAGGCGCTGTAGGTCTCGTTGATCAGCCGCTGCGACTCGGCAGCGATCGTGTCGAACACGAGCGAGCTCTTGCCCGAACCCGATACCCCGGTGAACACCGTCAACCGGCGTTTCGGGATCTCGACGCTGACGTCCTTGAGGTTGTTCACCCGCGCGCCGTGCACGCGGATCAGATCGTGACTGTCGGCAGCGGGCGGCGCAGGCGACTTGGTGCTCTTCGTCGCGCCTTTCCTCGTGGCCGTGCTCATCGTGTCTCCATCTGTTCGGCGGGCCAGGCTCGATCTAACCAGCGTCAGTCCGTCGCCCCCGCCGCTTGGTGGCATACGGCAGCGCGAACAAGTACAGCCCGGTGAACAGCAGCAGGGCCAGCGGAAGCAGCGGCGAGGAAAGGACCCAGGCCGCAGGCTCGTCCTGGCTCACCGCGACCGCGGTGACGACAATTACCGCCACCGTGAAGGCCATGGACAGCCAACGATGGCTCTGCCGAATCCACTTGTTCCAGTTCAAGATGACTCCTTTGGACAATGTGTGATCGCCTGCCCGACGACCCGCCGGGCAGTGTTCAGAAAGTGGTGGTCGCAACCGTCGTCGGACGGCTCAGCTCACCTGCTGGATGCGGACCGTGTTGCCGGCTGGATCGCGGAAGGCGCAGTCGCGCGAACCCCACGGTTGGTCGGTGGGCTCCTGCATGACTTCGGCACCGCTGGCCTGTGCCCGCTCAAAAACGGCGTCGAGGTCCGTGGTGGCCAGCATGATGCTGGCGTAGGTGCCCTTGGCCATCATCTCGGCGATGATGCGGCGCTCGTCGTCGGTGATGCCGGGGTCGGCCGCCGGCGGCGTCAGAACAATGTTCATGTCCGGCCTGCCGACGGGCCCAATCGTGATCCAGCGCATCGCTCCTCCTCCGACGTCCTTGCGGACCTCGAAGCCGAGAGCGTCGCGGTAGAACTTCAGGGACTCTTCGGGGTCTTCGTGTGGGAGGAAACTTGCGTTGATGGTGATGTCCATGGCGATCACGCTAGGTGCAGTGCGGTGACTGGTGCTTCTCGATTCCTGATCGGTCTGGTCACCTGTTTGGCGATGCATGGCGGCATGCCCTCGGTCTCACGCACGGGCTGTTCGCGATAAGCGCTGGGCGGAATACCGACCAGCTCGGTGAATCGGGTACTGAACGTGCCGAGGGACTGGCAGCCGACGGCGAAGCAGACCTCGGTGACGGACATGTCGCCGAGACGCAGCAGCGCCATCGCGCGCTCGATGCGCCGCGTCATCAGATAGGAGTACGGCGACTCGCCGTAAGCGAGCTTGAACTGACGGGACAGGTGCCCGGCCGACATGTTGACGCCTCGTGCGAGCGCTTCGACGTCCAGGGGTTGTGCGTACTCCCGGTCCATCCTGTCGCGGACGCGACGCAACAGCTTGAGGTCCCGCAGACGCTGCGCCTCCGCCGGTGTGCCGGTCACATGCGAGATCGTAACGTCGCTAGCCCAGCCTGATGTCCGGCACCAACGCGTGCACACCCTCGGCGGTCGCACCCAGCGCGGTTGACAACTGCCAGGCGACTTCTCGCACCCGGCTACCGATCTTCTCTGCCCGGTCCGCACTCATCCTGACCTCGGGCACAGAAGCGCCCAGCGCCCCGACCACCTTCTGGCTGTGGTCGAAGATCGGCGCGGCGACGGCGTAAATACCCACTGTGCGTTGGCCTTTGGAGTCTGCATAACCACGTATGCGGGTGGCCTCGAGCTCGCCTTCGATGGTTGCGGGGTCCACCGTCGTCGACGACGTGATCCGTTCGATCGGCTTGGCCAGGTGGCGCTTGCGCTCATCGGGAGGCAGCACAGACAGGATCGCTTTTCCGGGTCCGCCGTAGGCAAGCCTGATCGGCACGCCGATGTCGGTGTATGTCCGGCGAAGCTCCTGATGGCTCTCCACCTGGGCCGCCACGATCCGATGGTCCCCGTGCAATTCGTGCAGGCCGATCGTCTCGTCGAACTCGTCGCGCAGATCAGTCATGAACGGCAACGCGGCCTCGCGCAAGGTGCGCGGCATGGCGCCGGAATTGGCCAACTGCAATAACAGCGGACCCAGTCCATACCGCTTGGTGCCCGTCTGACGGACCAGATGGTTCTCCTGCATCGCGGCAAGCAGTCGGTGCACCGTACTAGTCGACAGGCCGGTCGATCGGGCCAGTTCGCTCAACGCGAGTTCGGGTTTGCGGCCATCGAAGCATCGCAGGATCGCAACCGCCCGGTCGATTGACTGCACGCCGCCGCGTCGCCGCACTTCCGGCGCATCTTCAGGTGTATCCACGTCGCTCCCCCTCAATCCCTCGTCTTCACACCATTTCACCCGGTCGGTGGTTTGCGCAGTGATCCACGCCGCTGCGGTTGCTTGACGTGATACCGATCACCGCAATATTCTTTCTGCATAGCGCAACATATATTCCACAATGCGGGAAGGATTTATGCAACCCCTCAACGGCTTCCGGGTCCTCGACCTGACGCGATTCCTGTCGGGCCCGTACTGCACGATGGTTCTCGCCGAGCTCGGCGCGGATGTCATCAAGATTGAGCAGCCAGTAACTGGCGACGACTCGCGCCGCATGGCCCCGAAAGTCAACGGCGAGAGCTATCCGTTCGCGATGCCCAACCGCAGCAAGCGGTCGATCGCCGTTGATTTGAAGTCCGAGCGTGGACGTGAACTCTTTCTCGAGCTCGCCGCGACGGCCGATCTGGTCATCGAGAACTTCCGTCCCGGGGTCACCAAACGACTCGGCATCGACTTCGACTCGGTGCGGAAAATCCGCGAGGACGTCCTTTACTGCTCCATCAGCGGGTTCGGCCAGACCGGGCCGTACCGCGACCGCCCGGGTTTCGACATCATGGCCCAGGGCATCACCGGCTTTCTGAGGATGACCGGCCAGCCCGACGGCAAGCCCACCAAGGTCGGCATCGCCATCAACGACATTGCCGCCGGCGCAACGGCGATCTATTCGATCCTCGCCGCCGAACTCCAACGGCGCACGACCGGCGAGGGCCAGTACATCGACATCTCACTCGTCGACGCCGGCCTCGCATGGACGGTGTGGGAGTCCGGAGCATACTTCGGCAACGGCGAGGCGCCCGCCCAGACGGGAACCCGGCACCGCCGCTCCACCCCGTACCAGGCCTACCGCACCGCGGACGGCTTCGTCACCATTGGGGCCAACACCGAGCGGCTCTGGTTGCGGCTCGTCAACGACGTTCTCAAACGTCCCGACTGGGCCGACGATCCACGCTTCATCGACCTCCCTGCGCGGATGGCGCACATCGACGAGCTGGAGATCGAAATCGAAGCCATCACAACGACATTGCCGACCAGCGCGTGGATCGACCGCCTAGACGCGGCCGGTGTACCCGGCGGACCTGTGCTCACCTATGACGAGGCGCTGGCCGACCCGCACGTGCAGGCACGCGGCATGATCGTGGACCTCGAGCATCCGATCATCGGGCCGATGCACACGATCGCGCCGCCAACCAGGTTCTCGGATCTCGAGTTCGATGTGCGGTCCCCCGCTCCGTGGCTCGGTCAGCACACCGCATCCGTGCTATCCGAGTTGGGCGTCGATCGTGACGAGCTCGACCGCCTGTTCACCGACGGCACCCTCTACGACGCCCATCCCGAGCTGCAGGGAGCAGAACATGAGTGACGAAATCATTGTCGAACGCGACGACAGCATCGCGACCGTCGTGCTCAACAAACCTGCCAGCCACAACGCGATCTCGTTGAGCATGTATCAGCGCATCCCCGAAGTACTCGAGGCGCTGGACGCCGATCCAGCGGTCAAGGTCATCGTCGTGCGCGGAGCGGGCACACGCAGCTTCGCCTCGGGCGCCGACATCAGCGAGTTCGAGCAGGTACGCGGAAACGCGACTGCCGCAAAGGCATACAACGAA
This sequence comes from Mycobacterium sp., assembly GCF_035697385.1. Taxonomy (GTDB): domain Bacteria; phylum Actinomycetota; class Actinomycetes; order Mycobacteriales; family Mycobacteriaceae; genus Mycobacterium. Next base: position 4,361 of record NZ_DASSCY010000156.1, read on the forward strand.
CACGTGGCCGCTGCTGAGCACGCCGTCGAACGCACCACCAAACCGACCATCGCGATGGTCCACGGCTACTGCATCGGCGGCGGCTGCGGCCTTGCGCTCGCATGCGATCTCCGCTTCGCCGACGAACGCTCGCGATTCGGGATCACGCCTGCCAAGCTCGGCTTGGTCTACAGCCTGGAATCCACCAAGCGGCTCGTCGACGTCGTCGGCCCGTCCCGCGCGAAGTGGATCCTGTTCTCCGGGCAGCCCGTCTACGCCGACGACGCCCTACGTCTCGGCCTCATCGACGAACTCGTACTCGCCGACGATCTCGAGAAGCACACCTACGAGTTCGCCCGGCTGATCACGACGCGCGCCCAGTTCAGCGTGCGGTCGTCGAAGCGGATCGTCGACCTCGTGCTGACCGGACAAACCGACGACGACGACGTCACGACCGAGATCCGCAACTCGTCGTTCGACACCGACGACTACGCCGAAGGTGTCCGGTCCTTCCTCGAAAAGCGTCCCCCGAGGTTCACCTGGTCATGACCACCACCGATCCCGTACGGATGACCACCGATCCCGTCGCCGCCGCCCGACGCGCCGCCGAGGCCGCTGAGCCGGCGTTCGGCCGTTACTTCCTCATCCACTTCCTCGGCCTCTCAATCGATTACGACGAGGATGCGCAAACCTGCACGGTCACACTGCCGTTCGCGCCGCACCTGTGCAACGCCGCAGGGGTCGTGCATGGGGGTGTGCTGTCCACCGCACTCGATATTTCGATGGGCCACACCTGCGAGCGCTACCTGTCCGCCGGATCGACGATCGAGATGCAGATGCGCTTTCTGCGCCCCCTCCGCACTGACGCGGTGTGCACGGGCCGGATCGCGCACGCGGGCCGGCGCGTCGTCCAGCTCGAGTCGCGCCTGGTCGACGACCAAGGACGACTCGCCGCCATCGCTTCCGGCTCGTGGTTCAGACACGACGCCACCTAGACCCCCACCACTCAACGAGGAGAAGAATCATGCGACTGAAAATCACCTTCGCCGCGGTGGCCACCGCCGCCGCAGTCGTCCTGTCAGGATGCGGAGCCGGGGGCGGCGACAGCGGCTCAGCCGAAAACTATCCCTCCCAGGACATGAACTGGACAGTGGCATTCGGGCCGGGCGGCGGCAGTGACCTGATGTCGCGCACGCTCGTCCAGGTCATCCAGGACGAAAAGCTCTATCCCGGAAACATCGCCGTGGAGAACCGTGAAGGTGGCAGCGGCGCGACGGGCTGGGGCTATCTGCTGTCCAAGAAAGGAAGCGCCTACGACATCTCGGCCACGTCGGGTTCGTTCCTGACGACGCCGCTGCAGGCGAATCCCGGCTGGACATACAAGGACTTCACCCACGTCGGCCTGCTGGCCACTGACGACGCACTGCTGCTCGTCGACGGCAAGAGCAACATCAAGACCTTCGAGGACTGGGTCAGCTACGCCAAAGGCAAGGGCAAGGTCGTCGTCGGTGGCATCGGCACGGTGAATGTCGACTTCATCCTGCATTCGCTGATCGCCGAGCACGCCGGCTACGAGATCGAGTATGTGCCATACAACGAAGAGGGCCAGGTTCAGACCTCGCTGCTGTCTGGCGCACTCGACGCGATGGTGTCCAATCCCGGAAACATCCTGGGGCAGGTCGAGTCCGGCGACATGACACCCGTGCTGTTCACCGGCAAGGAGCGTCTCGCGGCGCTGCCCGACGTGCCCACCGGCAAGGACAAGGGCATGAATGATCTGCCGTCGATGCCGCGTGGTGTCATCCTGCCGCCCGATGCACCCGACTACGCCCGCGACTGGTGGATCACCACCATGCAGCAGGTCGTCAAGTCCGAGCAATGGCAGAAGTACCTCACGGACAACTACCTCACGAAGAACGAGCTGTGGGGTGACGACTTCACCGCCTACCTCGAGACGACGTCGGCCGAGTTCGAGTCCACGCTGAAGGAGCAAGGAGCACTGTGACAGCGACGGCTCCCCACCCGACCGTGTCGGCGTCCCCGTCCGGCCGAAAGGTCAACTGGCCCAAGCTGACCTTCCTGGGTGTGCTGCTGCTCGTGTTCGCCGTCTACACCGAGATGGCGATGGGGATGGAGTGGCGCACTCAGGCCGGCCGCATCGGTCCTGGCTTCTTCCCGCGGATCCTCGGCTTCATCGCGATTGCGGTCACCATCGTTGCCGGGGTGCGCGAGATCCTGTCGCGGCCGGGAAGCAAGACCGTCGACGCGGTCGAGGCCGCAGAGGAGGCTGCCGAGCCCGACCTCGGCCGTCACCCGCTGGCCCTGGTCGCGTTCATCGCTGCGGCCGCGGTGTTCGTCGTGCTGTTCGGCGTGCTGGGCGCAGCCCTGGCGGGCGTCCTGTTCCTCGGTGTCACCCTGTGGTTCCTAGACCCCGAGCACCACATCCGCGCGGTGATCATCGCCGTCGCCGTCCCCGTCCTCCTGTATCTCGCGTTCCAGACCGGTCTCAACGCCGGTCTGCCGCAAGGCATCCTGCCGTTTGGCTAAAGGAGTGTCATGAGTGACTTGATGACCGGAATCGCCACGCTGCTGACGCTGCAGAATCTGTTGCTGCTCGTCGGCGGGGTGCTGATCGGCATGATCGTCGGTGTCATCCCCGGCGTCGGGCCATCGGCTGGTCTGGCGATATTGCTCCCCGTAACGTTCGGACTCGACCCGACGGGCGCGATCGTGATGCTCGCCGCCGTCTATTACGGCGCGATGTATGGCGGGACGATCACGTCGGTCCTGATTAACACCCCTGGTGAATCCGCAACAGTGGCAAGCACTTTCGATGGGTATCCGCTGGCCAAACAGGGAAGGGCCGGGCCGGCGCTGGTGATGGCGGCGGTCGCATCGTTCGTCGCCGGCACCATCGGCGCCTTGCTCATCAGCTTCGCAGCGCCGGTGACCGCCGACTTCGCGAGGACCTTCGGGCCACCCGAATACTTTCTGGTCGTCGTCGCTGGCCTGCTGACCGTTATCGTCATCCTTCGCGGCAACAAGCTGCTCGGTGCGCTGTCCGCGCTCATCGGCTTCGCGATTGGGACCGTCGGCATCGACGTCGGCGGTGGCGAACAGCGATATACGTTCGGCTCTGTCGATCTGATCAACGGCGTCAACTTCATACCGGTCGCGATCGGCTTATTCGCCGTCGGCGAGGTGCTGCACACCCTGTGGCGGGGCGGCCATTTGGAGAAGCTCGACTTCTTTGGAGTGTCGGCGCGTAGCCGCGCATTCTGGCCCAATCGCAAGGACTTCCGCGAATCCGTCGGGCCCACGCTGCGCGGCTCATTCCTCGGTTTCGGGGTCGGCGTCACACCGGGCGCCGGCGCGACGGTCGCATCGTTGATGGCGTACAACGTCGAGAAATCCGTCTCGCGCACACCGCAAAAATTCGGCAAGGGCGCGATGGCCGGGCTGGTCGGGCCCGAGGCCGCGAACAACGCTGCATCCTCGGGAGCGATGGTCCCGTTGCTGACGCTCGGTATCCCCGGCGGCGGCGCCACGGCGATCCTGCTCGGCGGATTTCTGATGTGGGGCCTGCAGCCCGGTCCGCTCCTGATGGAGCAGAACCCGGAGTTCGCGTGGGGTCTGATCGCGAGCATGTTCCTCGGTAACGTCATGCTGCTGGCCGTCAACGTTTTCTGCATTCCTGGCTTCGCCAGCATTGCGCGCATACCGTTTCGGGTTCTGGGACCCATCGTCATCGTGCTGTGTGTCCTTGGGACCTTCGCGGTGAACAAGAGTCTCGTCGACGTGCAAATCATGCTGGCGTGCGGCGTCCTCGGGTTCTTCATGCGCCAGTACGGATTGTCACCCGCGGCACTCGTCATCGCGCTGGTGCTGGGGCCAATGGCTGAGGAGTCGCTGCGACAGACGATGGTCATCTCGGGCGGCAACCTTTCTGTGTTCGTCGAGCGCGGCACCTCGTTGGGGATCGTTGTCTTCATCGCCTTTCTACTTATGCTGCCTCTTTTCAAAGAGCCGGTCAGCCGTGCGAGTCAGCGTGCGCTGCAACTAGTTTCGAGGCGCCGATACGCCGATGCGCCGGCCGTACCCGACGAGGCCGCCCGCAACGGAGACGACCGGGAACACATCGGATGAACATCGGCTCGCTGCTACTCACTGCTGCAGCCGCGATCATCGGCGCCGCAATCGCGACCCTGCTACACCTACCCGCCGCGCCACTGCTCGGCGCGATGGTGGGCGTCGCGCTGGTCAACATCTTCACCTCATCGGCGTTCGACTTCGGTTCCGCAGGTCGGTGGATCGTGTACGCCTGTCTCGGTTGGCTGCTCGGGATGGGCGTGAACGACGAGACGTTGAGCCAACTGAAAGCGGCGGTCGTCCCGATCGTGGTGACCGTCGTGGCGTTCCTTCTGTTCGGGCTGGCGGCGGCGTGGCTGCTGTGGAAGTTCACGTCGTTCGACTCGTTGACCGCGCTGCTTGCCACCGCGCCCGGCGGGATCGCTCAGATGGGTGCGCTGTCGGCGGGCGCGGGTGCCAATGTTCCCATCGTGCTGACCGTGCATGTCCTACGGATCACCTCGGTGATCGTCCTGATGACGGTCGGCCTGCGACTGATGGGAGGCCGTGCATGACCGCACGTCGACCGCTTGCCGATCTTCGTGTGGTGGACCTGAGCCGTGCGCTGGCCGGTCCGTACGCGACCATGATGATGGCCGACGCCGGCGCCGACGTCGTGAAGGTCGAACCGCCCGCGGGTGACGACAGTCGAGGCTGGCTGCCGTACGTCGCCCGCAACGGCCACCGTGAGTCGGCGTATTACATGAGTGCCAACCGCAACAAACGCTCCGTGGTGTTGGATCTCAAGTCGGCAGAAGGTGCCGATCGGTTGCGCTGGCTCGCCTCCCGCGCCGACGTCTTGGTGGAGAACTACCGTCCCGGTGTGCTCGAGCGCCTCGGCCTAGGGCTCGACGACCTGCGCGCCCTCAACCCGAGGCTGATCACCTTGTCTATCACCGGCTTTGGCCGCGGCGGACCGGACGGCAACCGGCCCGGATTCGACCAGATCGTTCAGGCAGAGGCCGGCCTCATGACGCTGACGGGCATCCCAGGAGGTTCCCCTCAGCGTGTCGGCATCCCGATCGCGGACATTCTCGCCGGCCTCTTTGGAGCGTTCGGCGTGATGACTGCCCTGCGCGCCCGCGAGAGCACAGGACGCGGCCAGCACGTCGAAACCTCCCTTCTGGCAGCGGTTGTCGGCGTCCACGTGTTCCACGGCGTTGGCTGGCTCGGCGCAGGGGTCGAGCCGGTGCTGACCGGCAACCGTCATCCGTCGATCGCTCCGTACGGGGTGTTCGGATGCGCGGACGCCGATATCGTCATCGCCGTCGGCAACGAGTCGCTGTGGCGCCGGTTCGCGCCGATCGTCGGACTCGACCCGGACCGCCCCGACATCGCCACCAACGACGACCGGGTGGCACGCGCCGATGCCCTGCAGAAAGAGATCGACGCCCTGCTTTCCGACCGTCTTGCCGCTGAAGTTCTTTCCGCGTTGGATGATGCAGGGGTGCCCGCAGGCAGAATCCGGACTATCCCCGAGGTTTACGACTGGGAACAGGTCCGCCAATCGATGGTGTTGACCCTGCCCCATCCCACGCTGGGTGACCTCGACGTCCCGGCATCTCCGCTGCAGTTGTCTGATGGCGGTGAATCGCGCCGCGACGCGCCGCCTGCCCTCGGCGCCGACCAGGAAGATGTGTTCGCCGACTACGCGGTGCGGGGTGGCCGATGACCGACCGTGTCGCCGTTGTCGGGGGCGGCATCGTCGGCGTCGCGGTCGCCCGCGAGATTCTGCTGCGCAGGCCGGACGCCGAAGTGACGGTGTTCGAGAAAGAGGACCGGCTCGCGTCGCATCAAACCGGGCGCAACAGCGGCGTCGTCCACGCGGGCCTCTACTACCAGCCCGGCTCGGTCAAAGCCGTGCTCTGCCGCCGCGGTGTCAGCCTTCTGGAGGCGTTCTGCGCCGAACGCGGAATCCGCCGGATCGCCTGCGGCAAGGTTCTTGTCGCTCTCGACGACGTCGAACGAGCGCGGCTGGCGGACATCGAGGAAAAGGCGCTCGCCAACGGCGTGCCCGACGTGCGCATCATCGGCCCCGAAGAGTTGCGGGAGCTCGAGCCGCATGTGCGCGGCGTCGCGGCACTGCATTCACCGTCCACGTCGATCGTCGACTTCGCGGAGGTGACGCAGGCACTTGCTGCCGACGCCGGCGCCGCAGGGGCGAAGATCCTGCTCGGACACGAGGTCGTCGGCCTGCGATCCGCCGGACCCGAGGTGGTGATCACCGCGCGTACCGAGGGCGGCACCATTGAGAGCGCCTTCGACCACGTCGTCGCCTGCGGCGGGCTGCAAAGCGATCGCCTCGCCGAGCTCGCCGGTGACGGACCCGACCCGGTGATCATGCCGTTCCGCGGCGAGTACTACGCGCTGAAGCCATCGCGGCGCGGCCTCGTGAACGGGCTCGTGTATCCCGTGCCCGATCCGCGCTACCCGTTCCTCGGTGTGCACGTCACTCCACGCGTCGATGGTGAAGTGCTGATCGGTCCCAACGCGGTGCTCGCACTTGCCCGCGAAGGCTACAACTGGCGCACCGTATCCGTGCCGGACCTCGTCGAAGTGGCCCGCACGCCGGCGTTCTGGCGCTTCGCCCGCAAGCATTGGCGGACGGGCATCCGGGAGATGTACGGCTCACTGAGCAAGCGGCGATTCGTCGCAGCCGCCCGCGCCTACGTGCCCGAGCTCGACGACGACGACGTCGTGCCGGGCCCCGCAGGCATCCGCGCGCAGGCACTTGACCCCGACGGCGGGCTGGTCGACGACTTCCGGATCAGCATCCGCGACCGCATCGTCGTGATCCGCAACGCGCCGTCACCGGCGGCCACGTCAGCGCTCGCCATCGCCGAACACGTTGTGAACACGATCGAAGAGCCGAGGTGATTGCGTGAATAGTGGTTTGTCCCACGGCCTTTGGGGAGTTCTTGCCACCCCGTTCGACGACGGCCTCGACGTCGACCTCGCGTCGCTGCGCAACGAGGTGGCAGCCTTCGCCGCCGACGGCTGCGACGGGCTCGTCGCCCTTGGCGTCTTCGGTGAGGCGGCGGCGCTGCACGCCGACGAGGCAGTCACCGTCGCACAAACCGTCGCCTCCTCCACGGACCTGCCGTACGTGCTGGGCTTGTCCGAACGCGAGTTCGACGCGGTCATCGCACAGGCTCGGCGACTGCTCGCCGCGGTGCCGCGTCCTCCCGTCGCACTGATGGCTCAGATCGCTGACGCCAATCCGGCGGTTGCCGCTGCGTCGCTGCGCCGCCTGCACGAGGCCACCGGAATCGGCATCCTGGTCCAGGACTACCCCATGGTCTCGGGTATCGCCGTTTCCGACGAGCAGGTGGTCGCGATCGTGACGGCCTGCCCCTTTGTAGTCGGCGTGAAATCGGAAGCACCGCCCACGTCGGTCGCGGTGGCCCACGTGGCGCCCAAGGTGGACGTTCCGGTCTTCGGCGGTCTAGGCGGCGTTGGCCTCCTCGACGAACTGGCCGCGGGATCGGCGGGCGCGATGACGGGATTCAGCCATCCGGCAGCGCTGGCCGCGGTGCTGCGGGCTCATCGTGCCGGCGGCTTCGAAGCCGCCCGTGACGCCTGGGCGCCCTGGCTGCCGCTCGCGAACTTCGAGGGACAGCTACGGGTGGGCCTGGCGATACGCAAAGAACTGCTGCGGCGCAGGGGCGTGATCGCGTGCTCCCGGGTGCGACCTCCGGCCCGGCCTCTACCCGCTGAGCTGGTGCCGCTGTTGGACAAGCATCTCGCCACCGTGCCCGCCGATGTATCGCACTGAAGGAGCGCGACAATGGATCTCGGAATCACTGGACGTACCGCCCTGGTGCTCGGCGCTAGCGGTGGCCTCGGCGGCGCGATCGCGGTGCGCCTCGCTCACGAAGGTGTCAACGTCGCCGCGGCCGGGCGGTCACCCGACGCGCTCGCAGCCACGGTGTCACAGGTCGAGGCCGCAGGCGCCAAGGCGCTGCCCCTGATCTGGGATCTCGGTGATCTCGAACGGGTGGAGCCCAGCGTCGCCGACGTCGAACGCACGCTCGGACCGGTCGACATCCTTGTCAACAACACCGGCGGCCCGCCGCCGACCCCCGCGGCCGGACAAGGCGCCGAAACGTGGCGGGCGAGCTTCGAATCGATGGTGCTTGCGGTCATCGCGGTGACCGACCGCGTGCTCCCAGGGATGAGAGAACGTGGGTGGGGCCGCATCCTCACGTCGACGTCGTCGGGTGCGCTTGCCCCGATACCGAATCTAGGGCTCTCCAACACATTGCGCGCAAGCCTGCATGCGTGGTCCAAGACGCTCGCCGACGAGGTCGGGCGCGACGGCGTGACGTCCAATGTCATCGTTCCCGGCCGAATCGCCACGGGGAGAACGCGTTTCCTCGACGAGCGAAAAGCCGACCGGGAAGGCCGGGCCGTCGAGGAGGTGATGCGCGACAGCGCGGCTTCGATGGCGCTCGGCCGGTACGGACGCCCCGAGGAATACGCGGACGTGGCGGCATTCCTGTGCAGCGAGCGGGCGTCGTATGTGACGGGCTCGGTGGTGCGCGTCGACGGCGGACTGACGAGGAGCGTCGTCTGATGCGCGTTCGCACCGTCCAGCTCGACGACGAACAGCTTGCCTGCGTCGCGCTGCCCGACGGCCGGCTGGCCCGTGCCGACCGCCTACTCGGTGGCGGCCCGTCAGATCTGTTGTCGATCTTGGTTGCTGAGCAGCTCGACGCTCTCGCCACAGCGGTCGAAAGCGGGGTGGACGACCAGGATTGCGTCGATCCTGATGCACCCGTGCTCGCTCCGTGGACCAGGCCGCGCAAGATCCTCGGCATCGGCCTCAACTACGGTGCGCACGCCGGGGACCTTGGCGAGCAGGCGCCACGCACCTCGCCAGCGTCGTTCCTCAAGGGCGACCACACGATCGTCAGCCCCGGGCAACCGATCGTCGTGCCGCCCGGCATCGGGAAAGTCACTTCGGAAGCCGAACTCGGTCTGGTCATCGGACGCACGTGCTATCAGGTCGGGGTCGACGAGTCGATGTCGTACGTGGCGGGCGTGGTGCCCGTTCTCGACCAGACAGCCGAGGCGGTGCTGCTGGAGAATCCGCGATACCTGACGCGGGTGAAGAACTACCCCACGTTCTTCTCGTTCGGACCGGACTTGATCACGCTCGACGAGGTGCTCGCCGACGGACCGCTGGAGAACCTGCGTGTCGCGACCGTGCACAACGGTGCGGTGCACCGCAAGGACGTTGTCGCGGGCATGACGTTCTCCCCCGCCGAGCTGCTGAGCTTCCACAGCCAGGTAATGCCGTTTCACCCAGGCGACATCCTGTCCACGGGTACGCCTGGGGCGGTGGCGATCTCGCCGGGCGACGTCGTATGCTGCGAGCTCGGGGACGGGCTGGCGTCGCTGACCAACCCGGTGCGCTAGCGCAGTCGGGAAACACCAGCACGGTACGGCCCATTGTCATAATTGCCCACGCAGCGAGCGACTTCGGAGCGAAAGCGATTGGCAGCGCTACTCGTAGTTGATGCCGCCCTTTGGAAACGGATCCTTCGTAAAGTCGATCTGCACCGCAGCATTGGCGACCGCCGTAACCATACCGGTTCCGAAAGCGCCTTGATGGTCGAACAATGTCGCGGTCCCGACGGCGACTCCATCTGATGCCCAGTGCGAGTCGCCCTGGATTCCGATCCAGTCGTCTAGCGGCAACCGCGACAACGCCACCGTGAGATCCCCGTTGATGTAGCCGATGCCGTCGGTGCCGAGGTTCGTCACCAGGCTGCTAGCCTCCCCGATCATCACCGCCCGCACCAACGGCGAATTCCTCTCCTCCGCAACGACGTTGATTCCATCGTTGTAGAAGCACTTGCGAGAGTCGTTCTGGTGTGCCGCAGGTGAGCGCGTCCAACCGGCCCCTTCGCTCCCGATATACGGCAACACTGTGCCATCGGGTGCGGGCAGCTCCGGGAATGACACCGGTGCCGTCCACTGCCGGCCGGGCGGCGCTTCTGATCGCCGATACTGCACAAGTGTCGCGCGCGCCACGGCACGGCCGTCCTGCATGACATCGCATTCCGCGCTGCGGACCCGCCGGCCGTCACGTACCACCCGTACCTCGATCGTCGTCGGTACGCCACGCGCCGCACGGAAGAGGTCTGCAGTGAAGCGAGCCGGCATGAAGTCGGGCGATCCGCAATGGTTTTCCAGCGCTCGCGCAGCGAGCCCGACAACCGCCGGGCCGTTGAGATGATCGTCGCCCCAATGACTCTGAGCAAACGGTGTCGGCATGAAGCCGCCACCCTCCGTCAGCGTGAAATGCGCCGGTTCCTTGACCATTTGCGCATCCTTGCACAGCGGTTTTGCCGGCCGGCGGTGAACCCCCTCAGGTGTTCCGACCGCCGTTCACACCAAGGATCTGTCCGGTGATGTAGCCGGCTTCCTCCGAGATGAGGAATGCGCACGCAGCGGCGATGTCCTCGGGCTTACCCATGCGGCGCACCGGCGTCGCGTCAATGGTCGCCTGGACATCGCCGAGTGTGCCTCGGGCCTCCGCCTTACGCAGCATCGGGGTGTCGATGAATCCGGGCGGCACGGCGTTGACCGTGACGCCGGCGGGCCCATACTCCAACGCGAGCGATTTGGTGAGCCCGTTGACCGCCGACTTGGCCGCAACATAGTGCGACATATAGGGCACCCCCGAATGCGTGCTCGACGATGAGATGTTGACGATCCGTCCCCAACCGGCGTCCACCATGTCGGGCAGAACCGCCTGGATGCAGTGGAACACGCCGTTGAGGTTCACGTTGACCACTCGCTGCCATTCGTCAAACGTGATGTCGCTGAACCGTTTAAACCCGTCCAGCCCAGCCGCGTTGACCAGAACCGTCACCGGCCCCAGTTGGGCGCGGATGGCCGACAGTGCGGCGTCGATCTGCGCTCGATCGGTCACGTCCGCGGTTTGCGCGAACTCCTCGTCCGACGGTGTCAAGTCGATGATCGCGACGTGATACCCGTCAGCTCGCAACCGGTCGGCGACGGCCTTGCCGATTCCTGAGCCGCCTCCAGTGACGACAGCCGTTTTCATAGGTTTCCTTCCTAGAGCTTGGATTTGAGGTTCTATGCCGATCGCCGTGGCGCACGCAGACCCAGCGTTCGCCGGCCGGCGTCAACCAGGTGCTCGTACAGGACGTCGTCGTCGAGATTGACCGACGTCGGGCCAGCCGCACCCGTCATCCCGGCGAAGACCATTGCCGCCTTGATGACACCCGCCGGACCGGGGTCGACGTCGGCGAGCAGAGCCAGTTGGCGTTTGATCAGGTCTGCCCAAACGGGGCGCTCCTGCACTACCAGCGTGACGCCCGGGTCGGCAGCGAGGACAGCGACAAGGCCGCGGTTGCGCACCGCCAAGGCCGCGTAGCCGCTCAGCATGTACCCGGCCCTGGCGTGCGCGGTGCGTCGCGCCTCCGCGGACTCGACGACGGCACTCAACTCCTCGATTATCGGTTCGAGCACCGCACCAAGCAGCTGCTCCCGCGTGCGGAAGTGATGGTAGATAGCCGCCTTGGTGAACCCCAGCTCGTCGGCGATCATCTGCAGGGACGTACCGGCGAAGCTGTGCCGCGTAAACAGGTCGACGGCAGCGTCGATGAGCCGCTTTCGCGTGTCCGTCGCACCGGCTCTTTCCAGAGCGGCTGTACCCATCGTCAGGCTCCTCGCCACAGTTTCAGCTTTACGATCGTATGGTACTGTACCTGTCATTCGTAAAGCAACTACCTTTACGGTCGACTAGGAGGATGTCGCGGTGACCGACCCGGACTCGACGGACTTCTTCCGCGACGACACGCTCGTCGCGGACCCGTATCCCTACCTGGAGGCCTTGCGCAGCAAGTGCCCGGTCCACCGCGAGCCGCATCATGACGTCGTGATGGTGAGCGGCTACGACGAGGCCGTCACGGTTCTCGGCGACGCCACGAACTTCTCATCATGCATGTCGGTCACCGGGCCCTTCCCCGGCTTCCCGGTCCCCCTGGAAGGCGACGACGTAAGCGACCTGATCGCGCAGCATCGGGACGCGATACCGATGAGCGACCAGATCATCACCTTCGATCCACCGACTCACACTGACCACCGCGCATTGCTGATGGGGCTGATTACCCCCAAGCGCCTCAAGGAGAATGAGGCGTTCATGTGGGAGTTGGCCGATCGCGTCCTCGATGACTTCCTGACCGATGGTCGCGGAGAGTTCATCGGCGAGTTCGCCGGCCCGTTTAGCCTCCTGGTGATCGCAGACCTGCTTGGTGTCCCCGAAGAGGATCGCGACGAGTTCGCCGCCGTTCTCGGACGACGTTCGGACGCCGGTGTCGGCAGTACCAACGACGACACACTGAAACACGGCCCGTTGGAATATCTTTACGGACGGTTCTCCGGCTACATCGAAGACCGCCGCCGCGAACCACGCGAGGATGTACTCACCGGCCTGGCCACCGCGACATTCCCCGACGGCTCCGCGCCCGAGGTCATCGACGTCGTGCGGGTGGCGACCAACGTGTTCTCGGCAGGCCAGGAGACAACCGTGCGCCTGCTCAGCTCGGCGCTCAAGGTGCTCGCCGAGCGGCCCGACATCCAACAGCTCCTGCGGCGCGAACGTGACCGCATTCCCAATTTCGTCGAGGAGACGTTACGGATCGAGAGTCCGGTCAAGGGTGACTTCCGGTTGTCACGTGTCCCCACTACCGTTGGCGGCGTTGCTTTTCCCGCCGGAACCACCCTCATGGTGCTCAACGGCGCAGCGAACCGCGACCCGAAACAGTTCGAAGATCCCGATGCGTTCGATCCAGCACGTCCGAATGCGCGACGCCACATCGCGTTCGGCCGCGGCGTGCATTCCTGCCCGGGAGCTCCGCTCGCCCGCGCCGAAGCACGCGTGTGTATCGAACGGCTCCTCGACCGCACGACGGACATCAGGATCGCCGAGGACAAACACGGCCCGGCCGACGACCGCCACTACCGATACGTCCCGACCTTCATCTTGCGCGGCCTGACCGAGCTGCACGTCGAGTTCACCCTAGCCGAGGAGGATGCCCGGTGAAGATCACAGTCGACGACGACCGTTGCGCGGGGCATGGCATGTGCCTGACCCTATGCCCAGAAGTGTTCACACTCAACGACGATGGCTACGCCGAAGCGCTGACCGACATACCTGCGCAGTTCGAGGCGGCGGTGCGAGAAGCGATCGAGTGTTGTCCCGAACGCGCCATCACGGAGCACTAACCGTCAAAACGCCGTCATCCCTGGCATCGATGCGGGTCCCGAACCTGTCGCTCGCATGCTCGACCGTCGCACGTAACCACTCGGCGTCGTCGTCCGGGACGCCCTCGAGCCGCATCCGTCGCATCCGCATCGGCATCATCCGTAGCGTGGTGAGCCTGCCCGTCGCGCGCTCGATCGACGCGAAGTACAGCAGCCGCAGCTCATGCCGGAACGATTCGTAGGTTCCGATTCCTTCGTAGTCGTCGATGGTGTCCCCGCACCCGTACAGAATCAGCTTCCCGCGATACACCTCGATTGGCCGCGGATGATGCGATGAATGGCCGTGCACGACGTCGACGCCCTCGTCAATCAGCTTGTGCGCGAAGTGGATTTGACCGGAATCCACGTCGTAACCCCAGTTCGAGCCCCAGTGCACGGACACGATCGCCACGTCGCCCGGCTGCTTGTCGGTGCACACGCGGCGGGCGACCTCGACGGCGCTGCGGTCTGACAGATCGGCAACCAAGCTGACACCTGGCCGGCGCCCGGTGGCCTCCCATCCGCGCGGAACTCCGCTCGAGCCCATACCGCACGACGCGATCATCACTTTGCCGCCATCGGGGACCGTCACCACCGCTGGTCGGTGCGCTTGCTCAACATTCAACCCTGCACCGGCACAAGCAATCCCGGCGCCTGTGAGCGCGCTCAGCGTGTCGGAAAGTCCCACATACCCGAAATCGAGGATGTGGTTGTTGGCCAAGGCGCAGACGTCGGGTCGGATGGCGGTGAGGCAGCCGATGTTGTTCGGATGCATCCGGTAGTGCACTCCCTTGCGGGGCGCGAACTCGCCGCGGGCGGTAACGCTGGTTTCCAGATTCATCACGCGAACATCGGGCGCGACCTCGTCGAGCAACGGCAGTGCCTCTCCCCACGGCCACGCGAAGTCGACAGGAACAGGAATGCGGCCGTTCCTCTGCTCGGCAAGTTGGATGTACGTCCTGGCATCCGACACAACGGACTCGCGCAGGCTCGGATCGCCGGGATGGGGCAGTATTTGGTCGATCGCACGGCCGGTCATCACGTCGCCGGTGAGAAAGACGAGGACATCGGAAGCCGAGCGAGTGGTCACGGCCGTCAGCGGGTTCCCGCCTCGGCAAGGTCGGCAACGGATTCGATGTTCGACTCGTCGACGAACGACGGCCCGGTCAATGTCGGCATCCCTCCGCCGATCACGTTCCTATTCGTCAGGTACAGCCACAGCGAGTCGACCGCCAGATACCCCTGTAGGTACGGCTGTTGATCCACCGCCCATTCCAGCGTTCCGTTCTTGATCGCATTGACGACCGCGGCGTTGGTATCGAAGGTGGCGACCTTTGCATAGCTGTTCGCCTCGCCGACCGCCTCCAGCGCGGCCAGCGCCACGGGTGCACCGAGGGTGAGTATCCGGTCAATGCTGAAGTCCTGCGCGAGTTTTTCGAGCACGGCACGCTTCACGGTGGCCCTGTCGATGCCGTTCACGTACAGCTTCTGGGTTCGGCCCCTGAAGCCTGTTTCCACTCCCGCGCATCGCGCTTCGAGCCCGACGTGGCCCGGCTCATGGATGACACACAACGCGTTCTGCGCATTCTCCTGAGTGAGTCGCTCTCCTGCTGCCTGGCCGGCGATCGTCTCGTCCTGTCCGAAGAACTCCAGGATTCCCATGGCTTTCCAATCCGCGATGCCCGAATTCAGAGCGACCACAGGGATTCTGGCGGCCGTCGCGGCTTGGACGGCTGGCGCCATGGCGGCGGGGACCGCGAGGGTGACGGCGATTCCGGCGACGTTGTCGTCGATTGCTGCGCGCACAAGCTCGGCCTGATCGGCGGCGTCGGGATCGTGGGAGTACCGCAGATCGATATCGTGCTTGGCCGCCGCGGCTTCGGCGCCCCTACGGACGAGATCCCAGAATGTGTCACCCGGCGCCTGATGGGTTACCAGTGCCACCGTGGTGCGCGGCGGGCCGCCGTCCGCCGTGGTTTCGGTGGTGGCTTCTACCGCCTCACCACCGCGCGAACAGCCTGCCAGCGCCACCACGAGCGCTGCGAGGACGTGCACAACGGATGTTCGGGCCATGAGGCACCCCTCCTACCCCTCACATGGCCATAATCGCAGCTAAACGCTCTTGATTGGCGGGATCAGCCGGATCCCGGGCCTTCTTCTTCTGCGGACTCCTCGCCCGCGTCCGCGGTATCGCGGCGACGCTCGCGCAGCACGAACGCGGCCACGGCGAGAACTAGTACCACGGCGCCCAACACACCGATCTCCACGATCGCGCGCGCGAAGGGGGCACCCTTGTCCAACAATGTGGCGGCCTCCACGGACAGCACCACAATTTCCTTGATACCGGCCAGGATTCCGACGATGAGGAAGGGCTCGGCGACAATCTCGTGCGACCGCAGACACGACCGCACGGCATAGAGCAGCTCGACGAAGATGAAGATCAAGAGCAGGCCGTCCAAGACCTCCAGCATGACGGTCTTGGCCGGCGCGTCCCTTAGCCGCAGCAGGGTGTTGAACTGGGAGACGATCAGAGCACCCGACCCGACGACGAGTACGACCGAGATGGCCCAGTAGACGGCGTCTTCAAAGAAGAGCAGAACGCGATCTGCGAAACGCTGCCGATCTCCTTCGTCCTGATTCGCCTTCGTCTGCTTCGCCACGTGTTGAGCTCCTCGGTCAGCGGTTCAACTGCCAGATGCGGGTGGATAGCGCCGTCGCGAATGCACACCACAACGGATAGAGACCAAGCACGGCCGCCGACGAACCGCGGGCACCGACTGCGCGCCGCGTGAGATCGACGCCGGTCACGGTCAGCGCCGCCGCCGTGACAGCCGACGCGCCCAGTTGGCGACGGGTGAAGAACAACCAGGTCCAGCTGGCGTTCATGACCAGGTTGGCGGCGAGCAAAGTGGCATACGCCTGCCTCGGCCTGCAGTCGTGAAGACGATCGATCGTCGATGCCGACACGAGAGCGATATCCGCGTACAGGATTGGCCACACGATCGGAAACACCTGCGCCGGCGGTTGAAATCGCGGCTTCTTCAGCTGTTCGTACCAAGCCGACCTGGCGGGCCGGCTCGCCAGACCGCCGACCGCAGCGCTGACAAAAACCGCTCCGGTGGTCTTGACCATTGTCGACGCAGGCATCCCTCCATGTACCCGAATGCCGATGTCACGAATCGAGCCGCTGCATGCGTCTGGTGTGTGCCCATCACAAACGACGCGAAAGGTATGACGATGAACGAGGTTTTGATTCTCGGCGCCGGTTACACCGGAATGGCCGCGACCATGGCGCTTGCGGGCCGCCTGAAGGGCCGAGACGACGTACACGTCACGCTGGTCAACCCGCAGACCCGGTTCACCGAGCGTCTGCGTCTGCATCAGACCGCGTCCGGCCAGACGTTGGCCGATCTGCAGATTCCCGAGTTGCTCACCGGCACCGGCGTGAGCTTCGTGCAGGGCTGGGTGACGGGCCTGGACGCCGATGCGCAGACGGTGCGGATCGACGACACCTCGACACTGCACTACGACACGCTGATCTATGCGCTCGGCAGCGTCGCCGACACGGCGGCAGTACCCGGCGTCGACGAGTTCGCCTACACGTTGAACGGCGCGCAGGACGCCGTGCTGCTGGCCGAGCAGCTGGACCGGATGCGCGACGGAACCGTCGTGGTGGCCGGCGGCGGGCTCACCGGCATCGAGTCGGCGGCCGAGATCGCCGAGCAACATCCCCACCTGGACGTCATGTTGCTCAGCCGGCAAATGCCGGGAGCGATGATGGGCGACAACGCGAGGGCGCGGCTGCACGCCGGCTTGGACCGCCTCGGCGTAGCTGTTCGCGCAGGTGTGGACATCGTCAAGGTGATGTCCGACGGCGTCGCGCTTGACGACGGCGAGGTCGTCGCGGCGCAGGCCGTGCTGTGGACGACCGGCGTGCGGGTGTCACCTATCGCTGGGGCGGCCGGCCTGCAGGTCGACGACCGCGGCCGGATCGTCACCGACGCGTCACTGCGCTCGGTGTCGCATCCAAACGTCTACGCCGTTGGCGACGCGGCGGCGATCAACCAGGGCTACGGCGTCATGCACGGCACCTGCCAGAGCGGGATCCCGACCGCTCTGCACGCGGCCGCGTCGATTGTTCGGGAGCTGAAAGGCAAGCAGCCCAAAGCATTCCGCTTCGGCTATGTGCACCAGCCGGTGAGCCTCGGTCGCAACGACGCCGTCATTCAGTTCACCCACGCCGACGACAGCCCTGGCCGGTTCTACTTGGCCGGCCGGTTCGCCGTCGCGTACAAAGAGACGGTGAGCTCGAGCCCGTGGACCACGTACCGCCTGATCAAGGCGCTGCCTGCGCTCGGGGCAGCGACATGGCGCCGCGGCGGCCGGTCGACGCGATGAACACCGATCAGCAGACGTTCGCCGACCACCGCAACCTGTTGTTCTCGGTCGCCTATCGCATCCTCGGTTCCGCCGCGGATGCTGAGGACGTCGTCCAGGACGCGTGGTTCAAGTGGTCGGCCGACGATCGCTCGCAGGTTTCCGATCCCAAGGCGTATCTCGCTCGGATCGTGTCGAATCTGTCGATGGAGCGGCTGCGCTCCACCCGGCGTCAGCGCGAAACCTACGTCGGCCCATGGCTTCCGGAGCCGATCCTCACGGAATCCGACGCCGCCGACGACGTTGCCGTCGCCGAATCGGTGTCGATGGCGATGCTGGTTGTGCTGGAGACTCTCAGCCCGCTTGAGCGCGCGGTTTTCGTCCTCAAGGAGGTGTTCGACTTCAGCTACTCCGAAATCGGCGAGGCCGTCGACCGTTCCGAGTCCGCGGTGCGTCAGGCCGCGCATCGGGCTCGTGAGCACGTCCAGGCTCGGCGTCCGCGGTTCGAAGCCGACCGCGTGAAGAAGCGCGAAGCCACCGAACGGTTTTTCGCCGCCACCGTGGGTGGCGACATCAACCAGCTCATGGAGCTGCTGGCGCCGGAGGTCACGCTGTGGACTGACGGCGGCGGAAAGGTCCGCCAGGCGATGCGTCCGATAATCGGCGCCGCCAACGTCGCCAGGTGGATCGCGGGTAACGTCAAACGGCCCTACGAGGGCGTCGAAATCGCCGACATGACAGCAGAACTCGTCGACATCAACGGCGGGCCGGGCATCGTGATGAGCGGTGGGGGTCGCGTCATCGCCACCATCACAGTCGACCTCGACGCCGACGGGCGCATCGCCACGGTGCACAACGTGGCCAACCCGGACAAACTTCACGCGGTGGCCGACGGGGCGAAAAGAATCTGAGGAGCGCCACCCCGCACGCTAGCGTTACCCGGTGACCACCGAATGGCGGCTGCGGACGGGCAGCGCCGAAGACCTGGATGTCGTCGAGCCGCTGTGGGTGGCGGTACACCGCCGGCACGCTGAAACGATGCCGGAACTGGCGCCTTACGTCAGCGACGACGAAACCTGGCGCATCCGCCGCGAGCTGTATGAAGAAGTGCTGGCCAAGCCGGACACGCTACTGTTGATCGCCCTGGTCGGTGACGCGGCGGTAGGCTACGGGCTCGCGCACGTGCTGCCAGTTGACGAGACATGGATTCCCGACACATGGGCAACCGGCTCGCGCATCGGCGAGATCGAATCACTAAGCGTCCTACCGCAATACCGTGGCAGCGGGCTAGGCTCCGAACTGTTGAGCAGGCTCGAAGAGCACCTAACCGCCCAGGGCGTCAACGACCTGATACTGGGTGTGCTGGCCGGCAATAGCGACGCCATCCGCCTCTATGAGCGGCGGGGATATCGGCCGACGTGGCTTTATATGACCCGGTTTGAGGGTAGACAGTGACCGGATACAACAAGGGGGTCCACCGGGCATGGCGGAGATGAAGTATCTGGAGCTGCACGGCGATCGGGTCGCCTACCAGGATGTTGGCACCAGCGACGAGGCGTTGTTGCTGATCCACGGCATGGCCGGCAGTTCCGAGACGTGGCGCGCGGTAATCCCCCAGCTGTCGCGTAGGTATCGCGTGGTCGCACCTGACCTGCTCGGACACGGAAAATCCGACAAGCCGCGGGGCGACTATTCCCTCGGCGCGTTCGCGGTGTGGCTGCGAGACCTGCTCGACGAGCTGGGCATTTCCCAGGCTACGGTCGTCGGGCAGTCGCTCGGCGGCGGCGTGGCCATGCAGTTCGTTTACCAGCACCCGGATTACTGCAAGCGGCTGGTTCTCATCAGCAGCGGCGGCCTTGGTCCGGATGTCGGCTGGACGCTTCGACTGCTGTCGGCCCCAGGGGCCGAGCTGATCCTGCCGGTCATCGCGCCACAGCCGGTGTTGACCGCAGGCAACAAGCTGCGCTCGTGGTTTTCAGCGGTCGGGCTTCAATCACCCCGCGGTGCGGAGATGTGGAGCGCCTATTCATCCCTGTCGGATGGGGAGACGCGCCAGGCTTTCCTGCGGACGCTGCGCTCGGTGGTCGACCACCGCGGACAGGCCGTGAGTGCGCTGAATCGGTTGCATCTGACGTCCGAACTGCCCACCATGATCATCTGGGGCGACCAGGACCGGATCATCCCGGTCGACCATGGCTACGCCGTGCACGAAGCGCGGCCAGGAAGCCGGCTCGAGGTGCTCGAGGGCGTCGGCCATTTTCCTCACGTCGAGCGTCCCAGCGAGGTTGTCGACCTGATCGACGATTTCATCAACACGCCGGGTCGTCAGTACAACACCGAGGCGAGGAACGCGCCGCGCGGCTCCTGATACAAGCCGATCGTCATCAGATTCATCATGCTCACCACCTGAAGCCGATGCCCAAGGCACCAGCGCAACAGGTCAGTGTTGCGCAGGGGCACAAGGAATCCCGGGCCGCCGAACGCCTCAGCCGCTCCGATGAGGGCCGCGAGATCGTCGTTCGTTTCGGCAATTGAGTGCCCGAACAGGGCGATCGCTGTGGTATATCCCGTAATTCGCCCAAGCCGCTCGACCACCCTCGCGGATCCCTGGGCGACCGCGTCGCGGAGTTCGCCTCCTCGATCGTGACCGTGCACCTTGATGCACAACGTATTGCAGACCTGGATATCCGCCTCAGTCGCTGTACGCACGTCGTAGCCAGAAAGCTTCAGCGCCAATGGATTTCCCTGCATGACGGCGAACGGCTCTCGGATATCGAACCCGAGCTTGGCGTACAGGCTCATCGAGCGGTTGTGGTAGGCCGATTGCAACAGTCGCACTCCCGGCGCCCTACGCTGCGCGGTCCGGTCCAGCACCGCGTTCATCAGCACGCGGCCGACCTGGCGGTCCTGCACCGGAGGATCAACCGTTATCGGTCCTACCCCGAAGATCGGCGACCGCTCGTCGAGAAAGTTACTGCCGACGACCCTGCCGTCCTGCTCAGCGACAACGCTGAAGAATCCGGGGTGGGCTATCAGCCCCGACACCAGGCCCGTCGCGATCTCGACCGACGGGAAGTCGGGCGGAAATCCGTGCCGGGTGGCGATCGCCGCGAACGCGTCATGGCAGATGCGCCCGCATTCCTGTGCATCGGCGGCTCCCGCCGGCCGCACCGTCAGTTCCATGACAGTCCCCCTCTGTCACGAGAAACGCTACGCCTGCGAAGGCTCAGGCGGCCGCGTTCCTGCGCATCCGCACCAGGCGGTAGCCGCCGTACAGCGCGGCTGCGACCAGGAAGTTCACGAAGTATGCGATGTCGGCCCCGTGCCAGGCCCGCGCGATTGGCCCTTCGATGAGCGTGGTGTGCATGAACGGCATCGCCGCCGCATACGCCAGCACGAACGCCACCATCGCGGCGGTGGCGTCGCGGCCGTCGGTGTGTTCTTCGGCGGGGTTGATGGTCGCCCGGCCACGGCTGCGGATCAGCCAATCGATCACCACCACCGCGACGAACGCCGGAATCCAATAGCTCACCAGCAGGAGCACATCGGTGAACCTCGTCGCGGTGTCGGCCGCGTGTAGCCACAGGATGAGCGCGAATGCCACCACCGTCACGATGACGGCCGACACCGGTCGTCGCACCCGAACCCCGATGGTCTGCAACGCCAGTGACCCGCTGTAGTCGTTCATCACTCCGGATCCGATCGATGCCACCGCAATGACCAGCAGGGCCAGCGCCCCCAGCACGCCGCCGCCCATCACGGATTGCACGCCTTCGGCGGTGTGCTCACCGATCGCGCCTGCGGCCGCGATACCGATGCCCTGAACGAACGTGTACGCCAACACGATTCCGGCGAAGGTGTACCCGAACACCTTGACGCGCGACGAATTCGCCGGAAGGTATCGGCTGAAGTCGGCTGCGTAACTGGCCCACGACACCGCGAGGCTGAACGCAATGGTTATCTCGAGGACGAATGCACCGGCGAGGTCGGCGCCGGACACGCTAGCCGGTGTGATGACCTCATGTCCGCCAACGAGTTTCACTGCGAACACCACGAACGTCGCGAACAGCACGACGGTCAGTACCGCCTGCAGCCGGTGGATCAGCTCGTAGCCGAAGAACCCGACTGCGCCCTGCACGGCCAGCACGATGAGCACCGCTGTCCAGAACGGAATGTCGAGCAGCACGGCCAGGGCTTCACCGCCGAACAGACCGACGAGCGCATCCCAGGCGATCGACGACAGCCACTGCAGGGCGGCAGGCAGGACAACCCCGTCGCCGAACGCCATCCGCGAGTTGGGCAACTGGCCGGTACCGGTGCGCGGACCCCACGTCGACAGGTAGCCGACCACAAGTGACCCGAGCACGGTGCCGATCACCATCGCGAGCAGCCCCAGCCAGAATCCCAACCCGAGCACGATCGCGAGCGTGCCGGTGAACACGCCGGTCATGTTGACCTGCGGCGCGAACCACACGGTGAACAGCCGGGCGGGCGAGCCGTAGCGCTGATCCTCGGCGATTGGCGCTATGCCGTGCGTCTCGACCGACAAATCCCCTGCGCCGGCCGGACGGTGGCCGCTGAAGGTTGAGTCGGTCAGCGCGCTGGAAGTGGTCTGCGGCCCGGGTGACATGTGCTCATTCGAACACAGCGGCTCCAAAACCTGTCGGCCCCCAAGCGCAGTATGTCCACAGGTACACAGAATCCAGCCATGCAGAGGAGGCCGGATGGCCACGATCCGCAAGGAAGTGCAGATTCACGCGCCGCCTCACCGCGTCTGGGACGCCCTGCGCGATGTCGGTGCGCTACATACCCGTCTTGCTCCCGGCTTCGTGGTGGATACACGAGTCGAGGGCAACGCACGCGTCGTCACGTTCGGCAACGGCCTGGTCGTGCGCGAAGACATCGTGTCGGTGGACGATGACGCGCACCGGGTTGCCTGGGCCATCATCGACCAGCAGTTCCGGCACTACAACGGCGCGGCACAGGTTGTCGCAAATCCTGACGGCAGCACGGGCTTTTCCTGGACGGCCGACCTGCTGCCCGACGAGGCAGCCGGCGACGTCGAGGCGATGATCGAAGCCGGCATCGCTGTCATCAAGACGACGATGGAAGGCCCGCACCGCTAAGGGACGTCGCCTAGGGCTTTACCCCGTGGACCGCCCACACGGCGCTGCGGCCGCTGCCGCGCCCTTCGACGCGAACGTTGTCGAAACCCGCGGTGCGGCACAGCGCCGCGAAGCACTCCGCCTGTTGTTCGGTCCACCCGTGGCTGGCCAGACCCGTTGCGTCGGGTTGCACCTGACGCTCGATCGCCAGGACTCGCCCGCCGGGCGCCAACACCCGGCGCGCCTCGGACAGGCCCTTGGTGGCGTCCTTCCAGTGATGCACCGTCGCCAACGACCACACGACGGTCGCCGATCCGCTCGGCACTGGCAGGTTCTCCGCCGTGCCCTCGGCCCATTCGACTTTGGCCCTTTCGCGTGTGGCGGCACGAGCCACCCGCAGCATGACCGGCGCTGGGTCAACACCGATCGCGTGCGCCCCGCGGCGCGCTGCTGCACGCACCGCAACGCCTGGGCCGCAACCGATATCGATGACACGGTCCGTGGCTGACACGGACGCAATGTCGACCGCCAGCCGTGCCTTTGCGCGACCTATCGCCAGAAAGAGCACACTGCAGAGCAACCCCGTCACCCCGCCGAAACCGGGGTGGTCGGCATGATGATTGACCGTCGGTGGAGGCGAAACGTTCATCCCCCAACTTTGCCGGTTCAACTGGGCTTGAAGTCAACCTGCCAAGCACAATGACCCGGTGACGACGACACACACCGCCGACGGCCGGCCGCGCGCACGCGGACTGGGCATCGCCCTGCCAGGAGACACCGGACCGCTGAACGCCATCACCGATGTCGGCGGCGTCGAAGTCGGCGTGACGACGTTGTTTGAAGGCGACACAGTGCGCACCGGCGTCACCGCGATCCTGCCGCGCGGCCGGGCCGGCGTCGGCCAGCCCTGCGCCGCGGGCTGGTACTCGCTCAATGGCAACGGCGAAATGACCGGCACCACATGGATCGAGGAAGCCGGATCGTTCAATTTGCCTATCGTGCTGTCGAATACGCATGCGGTCGGTGCGTGTCACACGGGTGTCGTCAGCTGGGTCAACCGCGTCGACCCGCGACTTGCGCGGCAATGGCTGCTGCCCGTGTGCGCCGAGACCTGGGACGGCTACCTCAACGACATCAACGGCGGTCATGTCCGCCCCGAGCACGTCGAATCGGCATTGGACGCCGCGACCACCGGTGCGGTGGCCGAAGGATCGGTCGGCGGCGGAACCGGGATGAACTGCTACGACTACAAGGGCGGAAACGGCACCGCGTCCCGATTGGTCAGCTATGGCAGGCGCACCTTCACCGTCGCGGCTTTCGTCCAGGCCAACTTCGGCTCGCGTGCCGAATTGACCGTTGCGGGAAGGCATATCGGGCCGCGGCTGCTCGACGACAATCCGCTCGACAGCGATTGGTTCGAGACCGACCTCGGCCTCAAGCCGCCTGCGGGCGCCGGCTCAGTGATTGCCATCGTGGCGACGGACGCTCCCCTGCTGCCCGGTCAGTGCAAGGCGCTGGCCCGGCGGGTTCCATTGGGGCTGGCCCGCACCGGAACGGCGGGCAGTCACTTCTCTGGTGACATCTTCCTTGCCTTCTCCATCGCCGACGTGCCCGGACTGGCCAGCGCCTTTCCCCTCGGCCCGGCCGGGGACGACGAGTTCGGCACGATCACGTTCATGCCGTGGGGCCGGATGGACGACCTCTACACCGCGGTCGTGCAGTCGGTCGAGGAGGCGGTACTCAACGCGTTGGTGGTCAACGACGACATGATTGGCCGCGACGGGCACCGCTCACCGCAACTTCCCCATGACCGCCTCATGGCCCTGTTGGGCGAAAGGACATAATCGGGGAACCGAAGATGAGCTAACGATCGGAGCGGGCCGTGGTCGAGACCGACGCGTCCACCGCTTCGAGCGACACGCGGGTTCGCCGGCCGCGGCTGCTGGTCGCGGGACTCAGCGTGGTGGTGCTGACGGTCGCGGTGCTGCAGACCGCCGTCGTACCCGTTCTCGGCATCATCGCCGACCAGCTCGACGCGTCGACCGTGGGGGTCAGCTGGGCAGTCACCGCGAACCTGCTGGCCGCGGCCGCGGCGACTCCGTTGATCGGTCGGCTCGCCGACCTGCACAGCAAGAAACGTGTGCTGCTGATCGTGCTCGCGGTGGTGTTGGTCGGCTCGGTGCTCGCGGCTGTCACGTCGTCGCTGGCCCTGTTGATCGTGGGACGGGTGCTGCAGGCCGCCTCTTTCGCGCTGTATCCGATCAGCGTCGCGATCCTGCGTGAGGAGTTGGCGCCCGATCGGATGGGATCGGCGATGTCGGTGCTGTCGGGGACGCTGGGGTTCGGCGGCGGCACCGGGCTGGTGGTGGTCGGGCTGCTGATGAGCGGGGACGCCGGCTATCACCGCGTCTTCTGGCTCACGACCGCGTTCACGATCGTCGTCATCGCCATCGTGGTACTGGTCGTCCCGGCGCGCTCGCGAACCTCCACCGGGACCATCGACTGGCTCGGCGCGGCGGGCCTGGCCGTGGGGTTGTCGGCGATCCTGTTGGCGATCACGCAGGGCAACTCGTGGGGCTGGACGTCTCCTGCCACGGTTGGGTGCGCGGCGGGCGGCATCGTCGTACTGGTCTGCTGGGGACTGTGGGAGCGACGCGTGAAGCAGCCGCTGGTGTCGACCCGGATGCTGACTCGGCGGGCCATGTTGTTCACCAATCTGGCGACGGTGTTCGTCGGGATGGGTCTGTACTTCGCGTTCCTCGGGCTGACGCAGTTCGTCCAAATTCCGCGCGAGGTAGCGGGATACGGCTTCTCCGCGACCGTTCTGGAAGCCAGCGTCGTCTACTTGCTGCCCGGGGCCGTCACCGGTTTTCTCGTCGCGATGATCAGCGGCCGGTTCATCGACCGCTTCGGCGCTCGACCGGTCCTGATGGTCGCGGCGGTCTCCGGCATCGCCGGATTCCTGTTCATCGCTCTTGCACATTCGGCGGCGTGGCAGGTGATCGTGGCCGGCATCCTGGCGAACGGTTACATCGCCCTCGGCTATGGCGCGCTGCCCGCGCTTGTCGTCAGCGAGGTGGATGCCGGTGAAACCGGCGTGGCCACCAGCATGAACGCGATTGCCCGCACCATCGGCAGCTCCACGGCCGCCGCGCTGGTCGCGTTGCTGCTCGGCAGTCCAGCCGCGGGGTTTGTACCCGCCGAAAGCAGTTTCGTCGCAATCTTTTACGGCGGCGCCGTGACAGCTGGCCTCGCGATGGTGCTGATCGCAGTGACCCGTCCGCGGGCACGACGCATCGAATCCGCCGAGGCGCGATACGAATCCCGCTCGATGAACCACGAATGGGGTTAGCGGACCGGCTCGCGCAGCGACGCGAGATTTTCGACCGACTTGCGCACGTCGGATTCGAGAACCTTGGCGACCAAGTTGCCTATCCGGGTGTTGAGCAGGCCGCCGGTCAGGTCGGCGACCACCTGGAACACGGAGCCGGAGGCGACATTGGACGAAGGCCCGGGTCCTATCTCTTTGACGCAAAGGCACAGGGCGATGCAGATCGCGGGGCGCCCAGTGCCGACCAACTCGATCACCTCGGGCTCGTCATATCGCGTCACCCGCCAGTGAACGACATTGCGGAAGCCCTTCACCTTGATCAGCGACGACACACACGTCCCCACCTCGATCTCCGAAGGAACCTCGCCGCGCCAGCCGCCGAAGATCGTCAGCCACTCATCGAAGCGGCGCAGGTCCGACGCGAGCACCCATGCCCGTTCCGGTGGCAGATCCGACGAAACCGACACGTCAACTGTTGCCATGCCCTCAGCACTACCCCTCGACACGGGGCCGGTAAACGACGTCACGGGTTTTGAGGACCACCGCCGGGTTGGCTGCGAGACTGATCACGCACACTCACCACACACCCAGCCGGCCGACATGGTCCGGCGGTGGGTGACGATGCCTTGTTCGGCGGATTCTCTCGTTCCTCGGCACCACTGACGAAGGATTCCATTGTGAAAATGTAAATTCGTTGCGGAATCGCTTGCGAAGCACCGCGCGATCCGCGATGGTTTATCCACAGCCGCGAGGCTGCACCCACCAGGAGGATCCGCCCTGACAGGCACACATACCACCGCTGTTGATCAAACACCGGAGCAAGACGGGGGCACCCGCGCCAAGGGCGGCCCGGTCATCGAGATCGACCACGTCACCAAACGCTTCGGCGACTATGTCGCCGTAACCGATGCTGACTTCTCCATCGCGTCGGGCGAGTTCTTCTCGATGCTCGGCCCATCGGGCTGCGGCAAGACCACGACGCTGCGCATGATCGCCGGTTTCGAGAGCCCGACCGAAGGCGCCATCCGGCTCGAAGGCGTCGACGTCTCGCGAGTGCCACCGCACAAACGCCACGTCAACACCGTCTTCCAGCACTACGCGCTGTTCCCGCACATGACGGTGTGGGACAACGTTGCCTACGGGCCGCGTAGCAAGAAGAAGGACAAAGGCGAGGTCCGCAAGCGCGTCGACGAGCTACTGGAGATCGTGCGATTGACAGACTTCGCCGAGCGCAAGCCCGCCCAGCTCTCCGGCGGCCAGCAGCAGCGGGTGGCGCTGGCCCGCGCGTTGGTCAACTACCCGAGCGCTCTGCTGCTCGATGAACCGCTGGGCGCGCTGGACCTCAAGCTCCGCCAAGTGATGCAGTTCGAGCTCAAGCGCATCCAGCGCGAGGTCGGGATCACGTTCATCTACGTGACCCACGACCAGGAGGAAGCGCTGACGATGAGCGACCGGATCGCGGTGATGAACGCGGGCAACGTCGACCAGATCGGCACTCCCACCGAAATCTATGACCGCCCCTCGACGGTATTCGTGGCGAGCTTCATCGGGCAGGCCAACCTG
Organism: Mycobacterium sp.; assembly: GCF_035697385.1. Taxonomy (GTDB): domain Bacteria; phylum Actinomycetota; class Actinomycetes; order Mycobacteriales; family Mycobacteriaceae; genus Mycobacterium. The sequence continues at coordinate 32,126 of NZ_DASSCY010000156.1, forward strand.
TGGGCCGGTCGGCAGACCGGACGAAGCAACCGTGAATTCGTCGAAGTCGACGTTCTCGGAACGACGTTGAAGGCCCGTCCTGGGGAGACCACGATCGAACCGGGCGGCCAGGCCACATTGATGGTGCGCCCTGAGCGCGTCCGCATCTCGATGGACGCGCCGACCGGCGATGTCGCAACCGTGCGGGCCACGGTGCGTGACCTCACCTTCCAGGGACCGGTGGTGCGGCTGTCGCTGGCCGCGGCCGACGACTCGCCGATCCTGGCCCACATCGGCCCCGAACAGGAGCTGCCGTTGCTGCGCCCCGGCGACGAGGTCCACGTCTGCTGGGCACCCGACGCCTCGCTGGTGTTGCCCGCCGCCGACATTCCGACGACCGAGGATCTCGAGGAGATGCTCGACGACTCCTAGGTCGCCCATTACCTCTCCCTCTTCACATCGACGAAAGGCACAGTTGCCATGCCCCCCAACAACATTGATCCCCGGCTCCTGTCTCGACTGGCGACCAACCGGACGTCGCGCCGTCGATTCATCGGCGGCGGCGCCGCAGCCGCGGCCGCGCTGGCCCTCGGCCCGACGGTCCTGGCCGCGTGTGGGTCCGACAGCGGCACCTCGGGCGATGCGACCACGACGCAGGACAGCGGTCCTGCCAGCGGGACACTGCGGATCTCGAACTGGCCGTTGTACATGGCCGACGGTTTCGTCGCGGCGTTCCAGACCGCTTCGGGCCTCACCGTGGATTACAAGGAAGACTTCAACGACAACGAAGAGTGGTTCGCCAAGGTCAAGGAGCCGCTGTCGCGCAAGCAGGACATCGGCGCCGACCTCGCGGTGCCGACCACCTTCATGGCCACCCGGCTTCACAGCCTGGGCTGGCTCAACGACATCAGCGACTCCGGCTGGTCCAACAAGAACAACCTGCGCCCCGACCTGCTCGAGGCCAGCGTCGATCCGGGCCGCAAATTCAGCGCGCCCTACATGTCGGGCCTTGTCGGCCTTGCCTACAACCGTGCCGCGACCGGCCGCGACATCAAGACCATCGACGATCTGTGGGATCCCGCGTTCAAGGGCAAGGTCAGCTTGTTCTCTGACGCGCAGGACGCGCTCGGCATGATCATGCTGTCTCAGGGCTCCTCGCCTGCCGAGCCGAGCACCGAGGCCGTCCAGAAGGCTGTCGACCTGGTCCGCGAACACAAGGACAAGGGCCAGATCCGCCGCTTCACCGGCAACGACTACGCCGACGACCTCGCTGCCGGAAACGTCGCGATCGCGCAGGCATACTCCGGCGACGTGGTTCAGCTCCAAGCCGACAATCCCGATCTGCAGTTCGTCGTACCGGAGTCTGGCGCAACGACTTTCGTCGACACCATGGTGATCCCTTACACCACGCAGAACCAGAAGGCCGCCGAGGCCTGGATCAACTACGTCTACGACCGCGCGAACTACGCCAAGCTGGTGGCGTTCGTTCAGTACGTCCCGGTGCTCTCCGACATGACCGACGAGCTCAACAAGATCGATCCTGCGTTGGCGAGCAACCCGTTGATCAACCCGTCGAAGGAAACCCTCGAAAAGTCGAAGGGTTGGGCGGCGCTCACCGACGAGCAGACGCAGGAGTACAACACCGCGTTCGCCGCGGTCACTGGCGGATAGTCGATGGCCGGAGTCGCCACCAGCGGTCGGCAGCGCAGCAAGATCGCTCCCTATTTGATGGTCCTGCCCGCGCTGGCATACCTCGCGGTGTTCTTTGTGGTGCCGTTCTTCTCGCTGGCGCGCACGTCGCTGTCGTCGACGGGCGGCTCGGTGTTTCTGCCGACGCTGACGTTCTCGTGGGACTTCGGCAACTACCTCGACGCGTTCACCACTTACCAGGATCAGATCCTGCGGTCGTTCATCTACGCCGTCACCGCCACCGTGCTGTGTGTGCTGCTGGCGTTCCCGCTGGCGTACGTGATCGCGTTCAAGGCAGGCAGGTTCAAAAACCTGATCCTGGGATTGGTGATCCTGCCGTTCTTCGTCACGTTCCTGATCCGCACCATTGCGTGGAAAACGATTCTCGCCGACGACGGTTGGGTGGTCAGCGCGTTGGACACCATCGGGTTGCTGCCCAGTGACGGTCGGTTGTTGTCGACGAGTTGGGCGGTGATCGGCGGGCTGACCTACAACTGGATCATCTTCATGATCCTGCCGTTGTACGTGAGCCTGGAGAAGATCGACCCACGGTTGATCGAGGCCTCGAAGGACCTCTACTCGTCGAATACGCGCAGCTTCACCAAAGTGATTCTGCCGCTGGCGATGCCGGGTCTGTTGGCCGGCAGCCTTCTGGTGTTCATCCCGTCCGCGGGTGACTTCATCAACGCCGAGTATCTGGGCAGCACGCAGACGACGATGATCGGCAACGTGATACAGCAGCAGTTCCTCGTGGTCAAGGACTACCCGGCCGCAGCGGCGCTGAGCATGGTGCTGATGCTGTTCATCCTGGCCGGGGTGCTGCTCTACACACGGGCACTGGGCACGGAGGACCTGGTATGACGACTCAGGCCATTGCCGAGGTCGGCGCCGCAGAGCCGAAAACCGTCAAGGGCAGCCCGAAATGGGGCGATGTGCTGTTGCGGATCGTCGCCGGGCTGGTGCTGTTGTATTTGTTCTTGCCGATCTTCGTGATCGTGCTGTTCTCGTTCAACAATCCGAAGGGCAAGTTCAACTACTCCTGGCAGGGCTTCACGCTGGACAACTGGGCGGACCCGTTCAAGTACCCGGCGTTGACCAACGCGATGAAACTCAGCCTCAACGTCGCGGCGGTGTCGACGTTGGTCGCGCTGGTGCTGGGTTCGTTGGTCGCCATCGCGCTGGTCCGTCAGCGATGGCGCGGCCAGAGGGCGGTGGACACCTTCCTGATCCTGCCGCTTACTGCGCCCGAAGTGGTGATGGGCGCCGCGCTGCTGGTGCTGTTCCTCGACCTGAACTGGGCGACGGGCTACACCACGATCGTGCTGGCGCACATAGCGTTTGAGGTCAGCTTCATCGCGATGACCGTGCGGGCGCGAGTGCGCGGGTTCGACTGGACGCTGGAGGACGCCTCGATGGACCTCGGCGCGAGCCCGACCCGGACGTTCTTCAAGGTGACCCTGCCGCTGATCATTCCTGGCATCGTGGCGGCGGGAATGTTGTCGTTCGCGCTGTCGCTCGACGACTTCATCATCACGTACTTCGTCAGTGGATCCTCAGTGACCTACCCGTTGTACGTCAACGCGGCGGTGAAGGCGGCCGTGCCGCCGCAGATCAATGTGCTGGCCACCGCGATCCTGGTGATCAGCCTGATCCTGCTGGCGGTCGGAACTCTCTACCGGCGCAAGCGAATCGCGGGCTAACGCAGTGTGACGGTGACCGCGACGCGGCCCTGCGCGTCGCGGTCTGCCACCGCGTGGCCGGTGCGGTC
>NZ_DASSCY010000157.1:0-2500 GCF_035697385.1 Mycobacterium sp.
ACGTTCGCACTTCGACATAGGCACCGCGCGGTAATGGGTTTGCCGCTGTCGGCTGAACGGCAAGAGTGCTAGCCGGACTCATCGCCGCGGTCAGGTCAGCGCACTGACCGCTGGGGATAGGGGCCGGGGAGCCGTCACCGCAGTTGGTGTCGAGCGCCGCAGTGTCGTGGATGCACACCCGAATGGCTGGCCCTGTCGCGCAGCCGGGCGGATCGGCATTGGGCAGACGCGCCTCCTTGCAGGCTACGGCGATGGCGACCTGCCGAATCCGGTCGTATGCCGGGACGTACGCAGCAGGTTTGTCGTCCACTTCGCGGAGATACTCCAGCGCACCCGCTTCAGCGGCCGCTCGCGCGGCGGACTCCATGATGATGCCCGCCTGAAACACGCGGCCGAAATCGGCGATTCCAAGAAGGATCGTGAGAAGCAGAGGAAGGAGCAGGGCGAACTCCACGAGGGACTGGCCTCGACGCGAAGGCGTCTCGGAGTGCGCGAGATCTGGAGATACGACTGGATCCGACATGGTGTGGGCACCTGTCGGGCGGTCACGCCGTCGGGCATATACGGCGTCGTGGCCCCCTGGGAAGTGCTTGATTTCCTCTGCGCTAGGGGCGGTACCTTAGTACCAGCGGAGGCCCCTGACTACTGGTTCCGAACTCATTTGGTGACCTTGCGCACCGCTCTCACGGAAGATTCGGGAGTCCGGGGTAGAGGGGTGCGGAATGGTGAGCAAGGACCGTAACGACGCCACCTTGCCAATCACCTGACACGCTCGCCGATAGACTCGTGCCATGCCCGAACGCGTGCTGGTCCTGCCGAGAGCCCAGGTGCCCGGCGGCTGTGACTTTCGGGGCATCAGGGAAGCCGATGCGGACGCGCTATCGGCTCTCCGTCAGGCGGTGGCGGCGCATGGTCGCTACCTGGACCGCCCGCACGCCGAGGACGACCCATCCCACAAGCAGCTCATTCCCTATGTCGTGGTCCGCGACGGCAGTGGGGTCTTCCTCATGGAGCGGACCGATGCGGGCGGCGACGCCCGCCTGCACGGCAAGGCCAGCATCGGTGTCGGTGGACATCTCAATCCCGTCGACGAGGGGGAGGATGCGCTCATGGCCGGCCTGCGCCGTGAATGGGCGGAGGAGCTCGAGGCCGATTGGCAGCCCGAGTTCCGCCTTGTGGGCCTGCTCAACGACGACAGCAACCCGGTCGGCGCCGTCCATCTCGGCGTCGTCTTCACCGTCGAGGCCGATGGGCGCGCCGTCGCGGTGCGCGAGCATGACAAGCTCGTCGGCCGGTTCGCTGATGCCGACGAGCTCGGCGCGGCCTGGGATCGGCTGGAGACCTGGTCGCAGCTGGTGGCGGCCAGCTTGGGCGTCGTCGAGCGCAGCGCGACTTGAAAATTGGGCTCGCAGCGACTCATTAGCCGGCGCATGACCTGATCGGGCGCCCGAGTTGAGCGTGAACGTGCTTCGGATCAGGCGCAGCCGCCGGATAACGTGCCGTGAGGAGCGCAGCTTTCAAGTCGCGACGCGACGAGGCGCGTAACGTGCCGGTCACCGAGCAACGTTTCCACTCGCGCGGTGGCACCCGCGGGCTTGGTCGCCGTGCGGGCGATTGAGATGACCACCGATATACTCGACGCATGCTCCGCCGTGCCCTTGCAGCCATTGCCCTGGCGCTGGGAATCATCGGTCTGGCAGCGCCGGTTGCCGCCGATGCCGACCAGGTCGCGCGGATCGAGCTGACCGGAGTCATCGACCAGGTCAACGCCGCCTACATCGAGGAGGCGCTGCGGGTCGCCGCCGAGAACGGGGATGCGGCGGCGCTGATCGTGATCGATTCGCCGGGCGGCGAGCTGACCAGCATGGATCGGATCATCAAGGCGATCCTGGCCAGCGAGGTGCCGGTCATCGCCTGGGTGGCGCCGGAGGGCGCGCGAGCGGGCTCTGCAGCGACCTTCATCACGCTCGCGGCCGACGTGGCGGCGATGGCGCCGAACACGAACATCGGCGCCGCGTCGGTGGTGGGTGGCGGAGGCGAGGACCTGCCCGAGACCCTTGCCGCGAAGGTCACCAACGACGCGGTCGCGCGCATTCGCGCCCTGGCAAACGATCACGAGCGGAACGCTGACTGGGCGGAATCGGCCGTGCGGGAGGCGGCCAGCGTCGACGCCAACGAAGCAGTGGCCATGGATCCGCCGGTCGTCGACCTCCTGGCCGGCGACACCGATGCGCTCTTCGCTGCGATCGACGAAGGCGAGCGAGCCGATGGCTATGAGTACGAATTCAACGGGCAGCCGCTGCCTCAGCTGAGCGGGACGAGCCTGCGTGACCTGGACATGAACTTCGGGCAGGAGTTTCTGCACCTGCTGAGTGACCCGAACATCGCGTTCCTGCTGTTCACCATCGGCTTCTACGGGATCGTGGCCGAGCTGTTCCACCCGAACTTCTTCTCCGGGATCCTGGGCGCCATCGCGATCGTGGTGGCGCTTATCGGCTCG
>NZ_DASSCY010000158.1:0-6601 GCF_035697385.1 Mycobacterium sp.
CTGACGCATGGTGGGCCGCTCACCGATCTCCTCGGCGACTTGCGCTATCGCGGTGTCGGCCACATCGGCGAGTTCGGCCTCGGTCAGCGGGGTGGGCAGGTACTCGTCGATGATCCGCGCCTCGGCGTGCTCGGTGGCGGCCAGCTCGCCGCGTCCGTTCTGCGTGTAGATCTCGGCCGACTCGCCCCGCTTCTTGGATTCCTTTGCCAGCACCTTGAGAACTTCGGCATCGGTCAGCTCGCGCGACTGCGCCCCGGCGAGTTCCTCGTTGCGGACCGCCGTCATCAGCATCCGCAAGGTCGCGGTGCGCAGCTTGTCCTGCGACTTCATCGCCGTTGTCAGATCTGCCCGCAACCGGTCTTTGAGTTCGGCCATGGGCCAAACGGTACGCCGCGCTGCCAAGGCGTCCCCGACGATCACGTTGTCAATTCGCACCATGATCGACAGGATGGTGGCCATGAGCAACGACGCCGGCGGGTCGCAAATGTCCGGCCCGCCGCCGCCAGGCTATCCACCACCCGGCTATCCCCCGCCGGGCTATCCCTATCAACCACCGCCTGGATACCAGGGTTACCCACCGCCGGGTTATGGCCCACCACCCGGTTACGGCCCACCGCCGGGATATGCGCCGCCCGGGTACGGCCCGCCGCCTGGCTACCCCGCACCCGGGTATGCGCCGGCCGGCTATGGCCCCCCGCCCGCACTCAAACCCGGCGTGATCCCGTTGCGGCCGCTGAGCCTGGCCGACATCTTCAACGGCGCCGTTTCCTACATCCGGGCGAACCCGAAAGCGACGCTGGGCCTGACCACCATCGTGGTGGTCACCGCGCAGCTGCTTGCGCTCATCCTGTCGGTGGGCCCGCTTGCCGTCAGCGGACAGCTCGAGCCCACGCTGCTCGCCGACACCGGCGACGAGATGCCGATCGGCGTTCTGATCGGAACGGCGGCGTCGAGCCTCGCCGGAACGCTCGCGACCTGGCTGTCCTCCATCCTGCTGAGCGGCATGCTGACGGTGGTCATCGGCCGGGCTGTTTTCGGCGCACGCATCACCATCGGCGAAGCGTGGCAACGACTTCGCGGTCGGGTGTGGGCGCTGCTCGGCTTGGCAGTGCTTGAGGTGGTGGGTGCGCTCGTCCTCGTCGCAGTCGTGATCGGCGTCGTCTTCGGTATCGGATTCGGCATCGACGGTGTCGCCGGCGTCGTCGTCGGAATTCCGCTGGGACTTGGCCTGATCGCCGCATTGATCTACCTGAGCACCATGCTGCTCTTCGCGCCATCGATCATCGTGCTGGAACGGCTCGCCATCGTCCCCGCGATCGTGCGGTCGTTCAAGTTGGTGAAAAACGACTTCTGGCGTGTGTTCGGCATCTGGCTGCTCGGCACCATCGTGGCCGAAGTGATCGCAACGGCGGTCGCGGTGCCGTTCAGCTTCACCGGCCAAATCATGCTGATGGCAGGGTCGTCCACCACGATGTTGCTGATCGCGCTTGTGTTGATCACGATCGGCGGCGCGGTCAGCCAGATCATCGCCGCGCCGTTCAGCGCCGGTGTCGTGGTGCTGCTGTACACCGATCGACGCATCCGCGCCGAGGCGTTCGACCTGGTGCTGCAAACCGGTGCCGGATACGAACAGGGCGCGTCGCCAGATTCCACGGACCATCTGTGGCTGACCCGCCAGACGTGACGTGCCTGCGATAGACATCGACCGCGATGCCGCCCACGAAGCCGCGCAGCGCGAACTCGGAAAACCGATCTACCCCAAGGCTTCACTGTCCGAACGCCTGATGGACTGGATCAGCGAGCTGCTGTACAAGCTCATGGTCGAGGGCTCATCGGTACCGGGCGGCTGGTTCACCATCAGCGTGCTGCTGACCCTTGTTGCCGTCGCCGTGATAGTCGCCGTGAGGATCGCCCGCCGGACCATGCGCACCAACCGGGGCGGCGGCTACGCACTGTTCGGCGACCATGAGCTCAGCGCCGCCGAGCACCGCGCCACCGCCGAACAACACGCGGCGACGGGCAATTGGTCTGCGGCCATCCGGCACCGACTCAGAGCGGTCGCCCGCCAGCTGGAGGAAAACGGCGTTCTCGACCCCGTTCCCGGCCGCACAGCCACCGAGCTGGCCCGCGACGCCGGGCGGGCGGTACCGAACCTTGCCGCCGAATTGGTCAGGGCTGCAGACGCTTTCAACGATGTAACCTATGGCGAGCGCCCCGGCACCGAGTCGGCCTACCGGATGATCGCCGACCTCGACGAGCACCTACGACGTCATACTTCATCGCCCGCCGCCACTGCCTCCGCGCCTGCGGCTCCCGGAGGCTGGGCAGAAGTACGATGACCCAAGCAGATTCAGCCGTCGGCCCCACCGTTGCGCAGCGGTGGCGCGGCGCACGTTGGGTGCTCCTCGCGATCGTTGTGATCGTCGGCGTCGCGGTGCTCGGCGCGTACCTGACCGCACCACGCCCAGGCGGCCGAATGGATGCGACCTCGACATCGCCGGACGGGGCGCGTGCGCTGGTCACACTGCTTGGCGACCACGGCGTTGACGTCATCGTCGCCGACAACGTCGCAGGGGTCGAAACGGCCGCGAGTCCCGACACGCTGATCCTGGTGGCACAGTCGTCCAGCCGGATCGACGACGATCTGCTGCGCCGGCTGGCAGTCCTGCCCGGCGATCGGCTGCTGGTGGAGCCGGTTTCGCGGACACGCGAAAAGCTCGCGCCGGAAATCGAGCTCGACGGCGCCACCTCGTTCGGCGGCGCGGAGCCCGACTGCGACCTGCGAGAGGCGACCCGCGCCGGTACGGTTCAGTTCGGTCTGAGCGATTCCTACGAAGCGGCAGGTGACGTAGCGCTGACGCGGTGCTACGACGGCGCACTCGTCCGCTATTCCGACGGTGAACGAACCGTGACCGCCGTCGGCACCGCCGATTTCATGACCAACTCCGGCCTGTTGGAAGAGGGCAACGCCGCGCTCGCGATGAACCTCGCCGGCACACACCCGCGCGTGATCTGGTATGCACCGCAGCGCAGTGAAAGTGAATCCGAAGGCGGGGCAACGATTTCCGAACTCATCCCGGACCGCGTCATCTGGATCGTCGTGCAGCTGTGCCTGGTAGTCGCGCTGCTCGCGGTGTGGAAGGGCCGGCGTATCGGCGCGCTGGTCGCCGAGCAGTTGCCCGTGGTGGTGCGGGCGTCGGAGACCGTCGAGGGCCGCGGCCGCCTCTACCGCTCCCGGCGCGCCAGCGACCGCGCCGGCGAGGCGTTGCGCACGGCCACCTTGCAGCGGATGCTGCCCCGGCTTGGCCTCGGCCACAACTCGGCACCGCCCGCGGTGGTGCAGGCCGTCACCGAACGCTGCGGCTTGAACCCGCAAGCGGTGGCGCACACGCTTTTCGGCCCGGCACCGGCCACCGATGCCGACTTGGTAATCCTCGCGAACGAACTCGACAACATCGAAAGGCAGGTCGCACAGTCGTGACTCAGCCAACCGCTCAGACAACCTCATCCGACACCGGAGCCGCCCCGGCGGCGACATCAGACTCCGCGCGTAATGCGTTGCTGGAGTTGCGCGGTGAGATCGCCAAGGCCGTCGTCGGTCAGGAGGCGGTGGTGAGCGGTCTGGTCATCGCACTGCTGTGCCGTGGCCATGTATTACTCGAGGGTGTCCCAGGAGTCGCCAAGACACTGCTGGTGCGCACACTTGCGGCCGCATTGCAGCTGGAGTTCAAGCGGGTCCAGTTCACGCCCGACCTGATGCCTGGCGACGTCACCGGCTCACTCGTGTATGACGCGCGCACAGCAGAATTCGAGTTTCGCTCGGGGCCGGTGTTCACCAACCTGTTGCTGGCCGACGAGATCAACCGGACACCTCCCAAGACGCAGGCCGCACTGCTGGAGGCCATGGAGGAACACCAGGTCAGTGTCGAGGGCGAGGCCCGGCCGCTGCCCGACCCATTCATCGTCGCGGCGACCCAGAACCCGATCGAGTACGAAGGCACATATCAGCTGCCTGAGGCGCAACTCGACCGGTTCCTGTTGAAGCTCAACGTGCCACTGCCGCCGCGCGACCAGGAGATCATGATTCTCGATCGGCACGCGCGCGGTTTCGATCCCGGTGACCTGTCCGCCGTGCGGCCCGTGGCCGGTGCCGCCGACCTTGCTGCCGGCCGCAAGGCGGTGCGCCAGGTGCTGGTTGGCGACGAGGTGCTCGGCTACATCGTCGACATCGTCCGCGCAACAAGGAACTCCCCTTCACTGCAGCTAGGTGTATCACCTCGCGGTGCGACGGCGCTGCTGGCCACGGCCAGATCATGGGCGTGGCTGTCCGGCCGCACCTACGTCACCCCCGACGATGTCAAGGCGATGGCACGCTCGACACTGCGGCACCGGATCGGGCTGCGGCCGGAGGCCGAACTAGAGGGCGCCAACCCCGACGGCGTACTGGAGGGCATACTCGCGGCCGTGCCGGTGCCACGGTAATGATCCTCACCGGCCGCGTCGGCCTCATCGCGCTGTTATGCGTGCTGCCGATCGCGTTCTCGCCATGGCCGGCAATTGCTTTCGTCGCGCTGCTGGCTGCGCTCGCATTGGTGATCGTGATTGATGTGGCGCTGGCGGCCGGCACGCGCAGGCTGAGCTTCACACGATCCGGCGATACGACCGCGCGGTTGGGCCAGCCGGTTGACGCGATTCTCGTCGTCGAAAATGCTTCGAGCCGACGTTTGCGCGGCCAGGTGCGCGACGCATGGGCCCCCAGCGCGCGGGCCGAGCCGCGCTCACACCCGGTCGATATCGCTGCAGGACAACGTGTCCAGCTCGTCACCCGGCTACGGCCGGTTCGTCGCGGCGATCAGCGCTCGGCGCTCGTCACCGCCCGGTCAATCGGGCCGCTGGGCCTGGCCGGCAGGCAGAGTTCGCACCAGGTGCCGTGGCAGATCCGCATCCTGCCTCCATTCCTGTCGCGCAAGCACCTACCGTCGCGGCTGGCCAAGTTGCGTGAGCTCGAAGGCATGACGCCAGTGCTGATTCGCGGTCAGGGCACCGAATTCGATTCTCTGCGTGAGTATGTGGTCGGCGACGATGTCAGATCCATCGACTGGCGCGCCACCGCGCGTCGCGCCGACGTGGTGGTACGGACGTGGCGGCCCGAGCGCGACCGGCGAGTGGTGATCGTGCTCGACACCGGCCGCACGTCGGCGGGGCGCGTCGGGGTCGACCCCACCGCGAGCGACCCTGGCGGATGGCCGAGGCTGGACTGGTCCATGGACGCCGCGCTGCTTCTTGCCGCGCTGGCCTCGCGCGCCGGTGACCACGTCGATTTCCTTGCCCACGACCGGGTCTCACGTTCCGGTGTGTTCAACGCGTCGCGCACCGAACTGCTCGCGCAGCTGGTCGAGGCGATGGCTCCGCTGCAGCCTGCGCTGATCGAATCCGACGCCCGCGCAATGGTGGCCGCTGTGCAGCGGCGAATCCGGCAACGGGCGTTGGTGGTGCTGCTCACCGACCTCAACGCGTCCGCGCTCGATGAGGGCTTGATGACGGTGCTGCCCCAGCTGTCGGCGAAGCATCAGGTGCTGCTTGCCGCCGTCGCCGATCCGCGCGTCGATCAGCTTGCCGCCGGCCGTGCCGACGCGGCCCAGGTGTATGACGCAGCGGCGGCCGAGCGGTCCCGAAATGATCGGCGGGCGATCGCGTCGCGGTTGCGGCGCGCAGGTGTGGACGTGGTTGACGCGCCACCCGAAGAGTTGGCGCCCGCGCTGGCCGACCACTACCTGGCGATGAAGGCCACCGGCCGGCTCTAGCCGGTGGGCACCAAATCAGGCGCGTCGTCGACGTCGCCGGTCTCCCCCGCACGGGCCGCCTTGCGTCCAAAGTGGAATATGTAAGCCAGAAAAGCGATTTCGGCTGTGACCCCGATTCCGATGCGGACCGCTGTGGGCAGCGCCGACGGCGTCACGAACGCCTCGATCAGCCCGGCCACCGATAGCACCACCAGAAGCCCGACCGCGACGGCGACCACCGCGCGGGCCCGTTCGGCCAGCACCTGGCCTCGCGGCCGGTTGCCGGGCGATACCACCGACCAGCCCAGCTGCATCCCGACGGCGGCTGCCAGGAACACCGCGGTCAGTTCGATCAGCCCGTGAGGCGTGAGCAAGCCAAGGAAAACGTCGGCCTTGCCTGCGTCGAACATGAACGCCGCGCTCCCGCCGAGGTTGGCGGCGTTCATGAAGAGGACATAGGGGATCGGAATTCCCAGCAGGATGGCGGACGCGATGCACTGGGCCGACACCCAAAAATTGTTGATCCACACCTGCAGCCAGAAGGACCCAGCCGGGTTCTCGCTGTAGTAAGCGGCGAAGTCGTTGTTGACCAATTGGTCGATCTCGCTTGGCGTTTTGAGGGACGCCTGCACCTCGGGGTTGCCGGATATCCACACGGCGATCACCGCGCTGACGAAGAAGAACGCGACGGCCGTCCCCAGCCACCAGCGCCACGACCGGTAGGCGACCACGGGAAACGACACCGTCCAGAACCGCACGAACTCACGCCACAGCGGCGCGTGCGCACCCGTCACCACCGAGCGGGCCTGTGCCACCAG
>NZ_DASSCY010000159.1:0-11354 GCF_035697385.1 Mycobacterium sp.
TCCGCGAGGGCGATCACGGCCTTGGCTTCATCGGCGGCGGGCAGCACACCACCCTTGAGCTTGAAATCACGGAAGCCGTAGCGGTCACGCGCAGCCTCTGCCAGCCGCACAACAGCTTCCGGCGAGAGCGCCTCGTCGTGACGGATCCGCAGCCACTCGTCGGCACCTGCATCCTCGTCGGCACCCAAGCGGTACGCGAGGTCGGTCTTGGTCCGGTCGCCGACGAAGAAGAGATATCCGAGTGCCGGCACCCTGTCGCGTTGCTGTCCTTCGCCAAGCAGCGCGGCGACCGTGACGCCGAGATGCTGCCCGAGCAGATCGAGCAGGGCCGACTCGACAGCCGTGACGGCATGCACGGTGATCCGCAGATCAAATGTCTGAGCACCTCGGCCACCGCGGTCCCTGTCCGCGAATTCACGCCGCATGGCGGCGAGCGTCGCGTGATAGGCACCGAGACCAGTGCCCTCCACGAGCGGTATCGCATCTTCGAGGGTTCGTCGGATCGACTCTCCGCCCGGTACCTCGCCGACGCCCGTATTGCCATCGGAATCGTTGAGTATCACCAGATTCCGGGTGAAGAACGGGCCGTGCGCGCCGCTCAGGTTCAACAGCATGCTGTCGTGGCCCGCAACCGGGACGACCTTCATCTCGCGGACGGTCGGGGTTCGGGGTGACGAGGCCATGGTGGCCTCAGAATACTGAGCCCGATCCATGCACGTCCAACACTAAGACGGCATTGACTGATGCTTGAACTGCATGGATTGGACCACCCGCGATGCCTTGTCGCCCACCGCACGCAGCGCTTCGACGAGCTCGCGCTCGCGGTCCTCGGTCAACCGGCTGATGGGCACCGATGCGCTGATCGCGTCTTGTGCGGGCTGCACGTAGTGCAGTGCCACGGCAAAACACCGCAACCCCACCGTGTTCTCCTCGTTGTCCGCCGCATACCCGCGGACGCGTACATCGTCGAGAGCCTCGTCGAGAGCGTCCCTATCGGTGATGGTGTGCGCGGTCAGCGGGGCAAGCGTGGCAGGCAGATGCTCGTCGCGCTCGGGGCCGAACCGGTCCGCGAGCAGTGCCTTGCCCAGCGCCGTGGCGTACGCAGGCAATCGCCTGCCCACCCTGTTGGCCGTGCGCACGTATTGCCGCGATTCGCGCGTAGCGAGGTAGACGACATCGGTGCCGTCGAGGCGCGCAAGGTGAAACGTCTCGTCGAGACCTTGTCTGAGGTCGTCCAGAAACGGCGCAATCACCGGCAGATACGGATCGGTGTCCAGATAGCTTGTCCCGACGAGCAACGCCCGAATTCCGATGCCGTACAACGTTCCCGACGCGTCGGCGCGGATCCAGCCCTGCGTCATCAGTGTTCGCAACAATGCGTGCGCGCTGCTGCGTGGCATGTCGAGCGCAGCGCAGATTTCGCGGATCCGCGCCGGCCGCTCCTGTCGTGACGCGAGGTATTCGAGCAACTCGACCGTGCGCACCGCCGACTTCACTTTGCGTTCCGACACATCGGAAGCGCGTTCGCCAGTCGGTTTCGGCACGTTCAGAATCCTACGAGTTGCCGGATGATCAGCACGATCGCGCCGACGGCGGAGATCGCGATCGCTATCCATCGCTGTCGTTGGCGGTCGAGCAGATGATTCACCAATCGGGACAGCCCGTAGCCGATTACGACGGCGGGCATCAGCACGGCGAACGACGACACGGTGCGTCCGTCCACCGCTCCGGTGAGCGTCAACACCGCGATCGACATCAGCGAGCCGACAAGAAAGAAGCCGCTCATCGTGCCGCGCAGTCGAGCGCCAGTGGTGTTCTGCCACACCAGCGCCATGGGTGGGCCGCCGATCGATGTCGCGGTGCCGAGCACCCCGGACGTGGCGCCGGCAAGTATGAGATTGCGTCGATGCGGCACCGGAATCCAGCCGGTGCTGGTCAGTGCGACGCCCACGAGGACGACGCCGGCCAGCACAATGGCCAGTGCGCGCTCCGGCAGTGCTGCGAGCAGCAGGGCCCCCGCGATGGTGCCGGGCACTCGTCCCACCAGCGCCCACCCCGTCCCGGACAGGTCGATCTCTTCGTGCTCGCGTATCACCACGAAGATCGTCAGCAGGGTCGCGAGCATGATCAGGGTGCCGGGAATCAGACTGGGATCCACGATGGCGACGATGGGCGCGGCAAGCATGCCCATCCCGAATCCGATCGACGCCTGCATGCAGGACGCCAGGATGATCGCAACGGCGACAATCGAATACCCTGCGACACTCACGCTGTCACAGTAGCCACCCGCTCGGAGAGCAGCGGATGGTGGCAGAGCGCGCTGTGCTCACCGATGTCCGGATCGTAGGCATCCGGTGGCGTCTGCGTCGCGCAGATGTCGGTGGCCCGCCAGCATCGGGTCCGGAAACGGCAGCCTGACGGCGGGTTGAGCGGTGAGGGCACCTCGCCCTTCAGCAGGATCCGGTTTCCGCGGTGTGCCGCTTCGAGTTTCGGTGCCGCCGACATCAACGCCGCGGTGTACGGGTGGTTGGGCCGCTCGAAAACAGCTTCGGTGGGCCCGGTTTCGATGATCCGGCCGAGGTACATCACGGCCACCCGATCGGCGACGTGGCGCACCACGGAGAGGTCATGCGAGATGAAGATGTAGCTGATGCCCAGCTGCTGCTGCAGATCGTTGAGCAGGTTGAGGACTTGGGCCTGCACAGAAAGGTCCAGCGCGGAAACCGGCTCGTCGCAGACGATGATGTCCGGATTCAATGCCAGGGCCCTTGCGATTCCGATGCGCTGACGCTGACCGCCGGAGAACTCCTGCGGATACCGATTCGCGTCGCGGGCGCGCAGACCGACGAGGTCGAGCAGCTCGTTCACCCGCTTGTCCCGGTCACCGCGGGTCTTGTAGAGCGTCTTGTGTGTGCGCCAAGGCTCGGCGATGATGTCGCCCGCCGACATCCGCGCGTTCAGCGACGCATACGGATCCTGGAACACCATCTGCACCCGCCTGCGGAACTTCAGCAGCTCGCTGCCGCGCAGGCTGAACGGGTCGATGCCGTCGAAGGTGACGGTGCCGGTGTCCGGCCGCTCCAGCATCAGCAATGTTCTTGCCAGCGTGGACTTTCCGCAGCCCGACTCGCCGACCAAGCCCAGTGTCTCACCGCGGCCGAGGTCGAGGGTAATGCCGTCCAGTGCGCACAGCTTGTTCTTGCCTGCCACCCGGAATGACTTGGTGACGTCGCGGACCTCGAGCAGCCGATCAGACATTGGGGACCTCCTCCGGGAAGTGGCAGGCGGTTTTGCGGCTAGCATTGACCGCCTCCAGCGTGGGCCGCTTCGTCGCGCAGATGTCCCTGGCCAGCGGGCAGCGCGCCTGGTAGACGCAACCGGTCGGGATGGAGTGCAGATCCGGCGGTGCGCCGCCGATGGACTTGAGGTCTTCTCCGCGCACGGCGTTCACCGGAACCGAGTTGAGCAGCCCCTTGGTGTAGGGATGCCGCGGGTTCGCGAAAACCTCTGACACCGGACCGGTCTCGACGATGTTCCCTGCGTACATGACCGCGACGCGATCGGCTTCTTCGGCGACGAGCGCGAGGTCGTGGGTGATCAGCACGACGGCCATGTGGAACTCCGACCGCAGATCCCGCAGCAGCGCCATGATCTGGGCCTGCACGGTGACGTCCAGCGCGGTGGTCGGCTCGTCGGCGATCAGCACGCTCGGGTTCAACGCGACGGCCATTGCGATCAGCAGCCGCTGGCGCATACCCCCGGAGAACTGGTGGGGGTAGGAGTTGAGCCGGGTCTCGGGCTGCGGAATCCCGACACGGGCCATCAACTCGACGGCCTTCCGCTTGGCGTCTTTCGCGCTCATCCCCTGGTGGATCCGGAATGGTTCTGCCAGTTGGGTTCCCACGGTGTAGAGCGGGTTCAGTGCCGTCAACGCATCCTGGAACACGATCGCGAGCTCGGTGCCGGCCAGCCGCAGGCGCTTCTTCTTGTCGACGCCGAGCAGGTCGACATCCGCAAGCCGCGCAGATCCGCCAACCACGTCAGCGACCGGTTCGAGCAACCCAACAAGGGCCGTCGCGGTCATCGATTTGCCGCACCCCGATTCGCCCAGCAGCGCCAGGGTTTCGCCGCGGTGGGCGGCGAAGGACACGTCGTTGACGGCGCGGACTGTGCCGCTGATGGTGCGAATGTCGACGCTCAGGCCGTCGACTTCCAACGCGGGGTCGGCGTCGATCACTTCGGCGGAGGCGGGGTCGGCGAGAGCAGTCATCACAGGACCTTTCACGACAGGCGCTTTGCAGGTTTCGTGAAGCGGGACAAGCGCTTTTGTGGCACGGTGAGCCGCCACCGCTGGCCGGGATCGGTCGCGATCCTCGCCCACGCGGCCAGGATGGTGGCCGACACCGTGGTGATGACGATCGCCAGGCCGGGGAAGAACGACAACCACCACGCGGTGTGCAGATAGGTCCGGCCCTGCGACACCATCAGGCCCCAGCTGACGTCGGGCGGCTGGATACCGATGCCGAGGAAGCTCAGTGACGACTCGGCCAGCATCACGTAGCAGAAGTCCAGCGTCGCGACGGTCAACAGCGTTGGCAGCACGATCGGCAGGACGTGGCGCGTGATGATCGCCGTAGCGCCCGCGCCGAACGTGCGGGCGGCGTCGACGAACAACCGGCTCTGCAGCTCCGCGGACTCGGCCCGTGCGGTGCGCAGGTAGACCGGGATGCGCGTGATCGCCAGCACCAGAACGATATTCGCCGCGCTTGGCGAGAACACATAGAGCACGACAACCGCAAGCAGCAATGACGGGAAGCTCATGATGACGTCGGCGATGCGCATCGCGACCGTCTCGCGCCAGCCCCGGTAGTAGCCGGCCCACATGCCTATCGCCGAGCCGACGACTGCCGACAGCACCACAGCGGGGATGGCCACCGACAGCGTGGTGCGGCTGGCGACGATCAGCCTGGCCAGCATGCTGCGGCCGAGCGGATCGGTGCCGAGCACGTTGGCCCAACCGTGCGCCAGTGTGAACGGCGCCTGGTTGGAGTTGTCAAGGTCGATGCGCGTCGCCAGTTCGCCGACCAGCATCGGGCCGAAAACGGCTGTAAGGAAGACCAATCCGAGCACCGCTGCGGCCAGTGCGGCCACGCGGTCGTTGATCAACAGTCGGTACCACGACGACCGTCCCCTCCTGCGGGACGTCCCGGTTTCGGCATCGCCGACGATGGCCGTCGTCGGCTTCGCCGGCACGTAGTCGAGTTGTGTGCTCATCTGCCAAACTCCCTTAGACCCTTGCCGGTTCGCGGACCCGCGCGTCCAGCAGCGCGTAGCAGCCGTCGATGACGATGTTCAGAACGAAGATGCTGACGGCGGTCAGCAGCACCGCGGCCTGCAGTACCGCGAAGTCGCGCTGCAGGATCGCGTCGATCATCAACTTGCCGATGCCGGGCCAGCCGAAGATGGCCTCGACGACTACCGCGCCGTTGATCAAACCGACCGCCAGGTCGCCGGCGACGGTAAGGGCCGGCGCGGCGGCGTTGCGCAGTGCGTGATGGGTGACGACGCGGAAATCGCTCGCCCCCTTGCTGCGTGCCAGCCTTACGTATGGCGCGGACAGCGCGGAAACCATTGCGCCGCGCACGACTTGGGTCAGCACACCGAGTGGTCTGATCATCAGAGTCGCGATGGGCAATATCCACGAAAGACCGCTGTCGACGCCCGAGGTGGGCAGCACTCCTAGGAGCACGGCGAACAGCCACACGCCGGTGATCGCGAACCAGAAGTCCGGGATGCTCGCCGCCGTCATGGACAGCAGGCTTGAGAACCGGTCAGCGATCGAGTTCGGCCGGTACGCGGCCCAGCACCCGATCACGATGGCACCGACGATGGCCAGCAGCATGGTGGTGATTGCGAGCTGCAGGGTGGCCGGGAACGCGCGCAGCGCCATCTCGGACGCCGATTCGCCGGTGCGCATCGACGTGCCGAAGTCGAGATGGATGACACCCTTGAAGTAGTCGGCCATCTGGGTGAGCAGCGGCTGGTCGAAGCCGTTCTTCGCCGCGAAGGCTTCGCGCTGTTCGGGAGTCGCGGACTCGGGCAGATACAGGTTGGTCGGATCGCCGGTCAGGCGGGCCAGCAGGAAGACGCCGAGCAGCACGATGATCAACGGCAGTGCGCTGGTGTACATCCTGCGGCGTACGAACGAGAACATCGGTCAGGGCCTCCCGCTTCTCACTGCGTGTCGGTGCGGTCGGCGGCAGCGAACTTCATCTCGGAGAGACGCATCTCGTCGCCGGTCGCGGAGTTGGGCTGATAGTCCACACGGGCCGCCTTGGCCAGCACGCCGTTCATGTGCGCGATGTAGGCGAACTGGGCGACCTCGTTGGGCTCCTCGGCGAACAGCTTGGCGTACGCGTCCTGGCGCTGCTGACCTGTGAGTTGTCCCGCCGCATCGATCTTGCTGTCGAATGCGGCTGTCCCGTAGCCGTTTTGCGCGCCGTCGGTGCGCATGTACTGGTCGACGCTGAACGCGGCATCACCGGCCTGGTTGCCATGCATGATGAGCGCGATGAACGGCCCTGCGTTTTCCGGGAAGGGCTGCAGTTGGTACTGCAACTGCCCCGCGGTGTCCATCATCTCGATCTTGACGTTGAGGCCGGCCTGGCTCAGCTCGTTCTGGATGACCTCAACCGTCTCCGTGATCTTCGGGAACTGCGCGGTGCGCGCGATCAGCCGGACCTGCTTGTCGACGGGCACACCGTCGGCCCTGGCCTCGTTGATGAGCTGCTTGGCCTTCTCCGGATCATGCGGCCACAGTTGCAGATCCGCGTTGTAGCCCACGACCCCTTCGGGGATGAGCTGCGCAGCCGGTTCCCCCATGCCACGGAACAGCGCCTTGACGATGCCGGTGCGGTTGACCGCGTAGTTGATGGCCTGCCGCACGCGAATGTCGTCGAGCGGCGCTTCGGTTCCCGTCATGCGCAACGCAGTTGTCTCGTTGTTGGGGAACGCGACGCCGAGGTCGCCTGCCCCGTCCTCAGGCCCGATCAACGTGCCGATGTCCGCTTCGTCGTTGACGACCATGGCTGCGCGCACGCTGCCTTCGCTTCGCCATTGGTACTCGGCGCGGGCGAAGTCGGGTTTGGTTCCCCAATAGGCATCGTTGCGGCGCAGAACAAGCTTCTGGCCGTACTCCCAGTCGGCGATGGCGTACGGGCCGGTGCCGATCGGCTCACGCACCTTCTGCGCCGTGCTCGTCGAGCGCGGCACGATCTCGACGAACGAAATCCTCAGCGGCAGAATCGGGTCAGGCTTCTCGGTGCCCACTGTGACTGTGCTGTCATCGGGTGCGGCAACGGCGAGCTTCTCGTCACCGAAGACGTACCCGTCGACGTTGCACTGGAGATCGGAGTTGACGGCGCGGTCGATGGAGAACGCGGCGTCGGCCGCGGTGAACGGCGATCCGTCGGAGAAGGTGACGCCTTGCCGGACGTCGAACGTCCACTCGGTTGGTGACGTCTGGCGCCATGCGGTTGCCAGCAGCGGCGCCAGTTCGCCAGTGGCGGGATCGCGTTCGACGAGCGGTTCGGTGATGTTGGACCGGACCACGACACCGGTCGACGTCAGTGAACTTTCACACGGTTCGAGCGTCGGCGGTTCCTCCTGCAACACGATCCGCAGCGTGTTGACGTCATAGCCACCGTGGCCCGAGTTGGCGACGGTGCAGCCCGCGGCCACCAGGCAGGTGCCCAAGAGGGCGACGACAGCGGGTCTCATAGAACCTCCGGTTTGGGGCTGTCCACGTATGTGGATGAAGTCTGTGACCGCAGCCACAAGCTAAGAGCGCGCCGAGTCGGCAGTCAACCCAGCGCAATCGGTGGAAACCGCCCATTTTTGCTGCCTCAGAACGCGATCGCGCGGCAGGTACTGCATCGTTATTGTTGGCTTGACGTGCGGTTTTGCTGTGCGAGCCGACCAGCCGATGCGGTCATTCCACGCAATGCCCGGGCAATTATGCGGCTTAGGCAATAACCAATGCTATTTCCGTGTTGGACGGGTATTCGCAGCACGGCCTACCGTTTCGGTAAATCACCAGAGGAGAACTGTGCCCAGTCCCGCTACCCCTGCCGCCCGCTGCGTGCTTCAGGTCGGTCCGCTCAAACCGTCCCTCGCGGAGACACTGCGCACGTCGTACACCGCGCACGTGCTGCCCGAGGGCGCCGCCGACCGCACCGCGTTCCTCGCCGAGCATGCCGACGAAATCACCGTCGCGGTGACATCGGGGCGCACCGGAGTCGACGCCGAACTTATGGCGGCGCTGCCGCGACTTGGCGCGGTGGTGAACTTCGGTGTCGGCTACGACACCACCGACGTCGAGGCGGCCGCCAGCCGGGGCATCGGGGTCAGCAACACCCCCGATGTGCTGACCGACTGCGTGGCCGACACCGCCGTCGGGCTGATGATCGACGTGCTGCGTCAGTTCTCGGCAGCCGACCGGTACGTGCGCGCAGGGCGCTGGCCCGTCGACGGCAACTACCCCCTGACGCGACAGGTCAGCAATACCCGCGTAGGGATCGTCGGGCTGGGCCGCATCGGAAGCGCCATCGCACACCGGCTTTCGGCGTTCGGCTGCTCGATCCGCTACCACAACCGCCGCGAAGTCGCCGATACGCCCTTCACCTATGTGGCGTCACCGGCCGAGTTGGCCCGCCAGGTCGACGTGCTGATCGTCGCGGCGGCAGGCGGCGCCGACACCCGCAACCTGATCGACCGCGACGTCATCGATGCGCTCGGCGCCAACGGATATCTCGTCAACATCGCCCGCGGCAGCGTGGTCGACGAGGCCGCGTTGGTGGAGGCGCTGTCCGCCGGCCGGCTCGCGGGCGCGGGCCTCGATGTGTTCGCCGACGAGCCGAAGGTCCCCGACGAACTGCTGGCCATGAACAACGTCGTGCTGCTACCCCACGTCGCGAGCGGAACCGAACAAACCCGCGCCGCGATGGAGGATCTGACGCTGCGCAACCTCGACCAGTTCCTGAAAACCGGCGAGCTCGTGACGCCCGTTTAGAAGTTGTTGCAGGTGTTGGCGACCTGGGTGATCACCGGGGTGTATTGCTGAACTCCCGGAAAGGCCTGCGCCTGCGCAACCATCACCCGTCGCTGATCCGGTGACGCGGCAATGAGACTCTTCAGCCACCCATTAGCGGCCGGGGTCTGCTCCAACTGGCCGGCGAGTTCGGGCGATTGGGCGTTCAGTGCGGCAATCACCTGCGGATAGGTGCAGGTGGAGTTGATGATCGGGTTGACATCGGGTTGTGCAGAGGCGATCCCGATTCCGGTGGTGAACGCCAGGCCCAGACCGCCAACCGCGACAACCAGTTTCGTCGACGAGAACATTTTCATATGCCTTCCAAACGTAGTTATTAGACGGTAGCAGGAATTTGCTCTAGCCGACCACGTCCTCCACCAAATCGTCCGTCGTCCATTCTCGCTGAGGCAGAACGTCTCTGAGCAAGCGAAGCAAAGCAGGGTTGCTGCTGTCGCCACGCCACACCGCGTCGAGCTCCACCGGCCGCTCCCGGAATGCCCCGATGGACCGGAACACGACCCCTTCGGGATGCAGCGTGGCCGCTGACGCCGGGACTAGAGCGATGCCGATGCCTGAGCGCACGAGCACCAGCATGGTGTGCACCTGTGTCACGTACTGCACGTAGCGGGGAGTCGCTCCGGCAATGGTGAACGGGCTGATCAGTAGTTCGTTGAAGTACCGCGCCTGCACCGGTGAATACATGACGACGTCCTGGCCGTCGAGGTCGTTCAGGGTCAGCTGCCGCGCAAGACCGGCCAATGGATGTCCAACGGGCAGCGCGGCGACGAGTTGCTCGTGCAGTAGCGGCCGGGACACCAGGCCGGGCCGCTTCAGCGGCGGGCGGGCCATGCCGAGGTCCAGCTCACCGGTCATCAGCCCTTCGATCTGCGCCGCGGTGACCATCTCGCGCAGGTCGAGCTTGACGTCGGGCAGCTTCTCACGTGCGTCGTCAAGCAGGCGGGGCAGCACGGCGTGTGCGGACGCCGCGGTGAAGCCGACCACGACCGTGCCGAGATCGCCTGCCGGAATGCGCTTTACCGTCTGCGCCGCGCCCTCCGCCAGCTGCAGGATGCGTCGCGCGTCGGGAAGAAACGCCACCCCGGCCGGGGTGAGCGTGACCGATCGGGTGGTGCGGTCGATGAGGTGCACACCGAGTTCGCTCTCCAGCTGCTGGATCTGCCGGCTCAGGGGCGGCTGCGTCATGTGCAGCCGCTCGGCCGCCCGCCCGAAGTGCAGTTCCTCGGCTACCGCGATGAAGCAGGACAGCCGCGCGAGCGAAAACACCGATGCACTCCTCGCATCACTTAAGGCCGCAGATGCGGTAATCGTGCATCAGTCTACCGGCGGTCTGGTTACCAGCGGGGGCTGATTGCCTGGTAGGCCGGATCGATTGTCTGCATGTAGCCGGTGTCGTCACGGTCGCGGATACCGCAGCGCAGATATTGCTCGTGCAGTGTGGCGAGCTGGTCGTCGTCGATCTCGACGCCAAGTCCGGGTGTAGTCGGCACCGGCACCGAACCGTTCACGAACTCCAGCGCACCCGGTTTGACGATCTCCTCCGACTTCCACGGCCAGTGTGTGTCGCAGGCGTAGCTCAGGTTCGGTGTCGCGGCAGCCAGGTGCACCATCGCGGCCAAGCTGATCCCGAGGTGAGAGTTGGAGTGCATAGACAAGCCAAGGCCAAAGTTCTCGCAGATGCCGGCCAGCAGTCGGGACCGCTGCAGGCCGCCCCAGTAGTGGTGATCCGAAAGCACCACGCCGACAGACTGTTTCGCAACGGCAGCCGCGAGCTGGCCGAACGCGACCACGCACATGTTCGTCGCCAGCGGCATCGGCGCCTGACGCGCGACCTCGGCCATGCCGACGAGGCCGGGCGTCGGGTCCTCGAGGTACTCCAGTATCCCGGCCAGACCGGAGGCGACCTTGATTGAGGTCTGCGGGGTCCAGGCGGCGTTGGGGTCCAGGCGCAATGGATGGTCGGGGAAGGCTTCCCGCAGCGCCTCGATGGCCGCCATCTCCTCGTCGGGAGGAAACACGCCGCCCTTGAGTTTGATTGCGGTGAAACCGTATTCGTCGACGATGCGCTGCGCCTGTGCGACGATGCCTGCCGGGTCCACCGCCTCGCCCCACGCGTCGGGTTCGAGTCCGGGATGCGCCGCCCACTTGTAGAACAGGTAAGCACTGAACGGCACCGCGTCGCGGACCTTGCCGCCGAGCAGGTCGGAAACCGGCCTGCCCGTCGCGTGACCCTGTACATCCAGGC
>NZ_DASSCY010000160.1:0-21867 GCF_035697385.1 Mycobacterium sp.
CCCACCGCGCAGGGCGCGAAAGCAACGCTGTCGCTAGGGAGTTCACCGAAGATACCGGCCGACCTGCAGGCACAGGTGCGCAGTGTCTCGGCGATCGGGGAGCAGTATGTCGAGTTACGGCCGCGTACCGACGCAGCGCCCTATCTGCGCAACGGATCGGTGATCTCCGTGCATGACACCACGATTCCGCAACGGGTCGGACCTATGTTCGATCAGCTCAGCGCCCTGCTCGGCAGCATTCCCAAAGATTCGCTGGCGCACCTGCTTGAGGAGTCCTCCCAGGGGCTGGGCGGCGCCGGCTATGACCTGGGTTCACTGATCGATTCCTCCGCCCGCGTCGCCGGTGATCTCAACCCCGCGGCCGAACAGACCCGCCAACTCGTCGAAGACACTGGGCCGCTGCTGGATTCACAAGTCCAGACATCTGATGCGATCCGGTTATGGGCTCGGAGCCTTGCCGGGGTCAGCACGCAACTGACCACAAATGACCCTCAGATCCGCACGCTGCTGCAGCAAGGTCCCGGCGCCGCCCACGAAGTCACTCGACTCTTCGATCAGATCAAGCCCACACTGCCGGTGCTACTGGCCAACCTCACCTCGGTCGGTCAGGTCGGTGTGACCTACCACGCCGCACTGGAGCAGGTGCTGGTCATGCTGCCACCGCTGACCGCCATGTTCATCGGTGCGGGGCCGCACAACAACTACGTCGGCATGGGCATCGGCGATTTCCGGCTCACCCAGAATGATCCGCCGCCGTGCACCGCCGGGTTCCTGCCGCCCAACCAGTGGCGGTCACCGGCCGAGACGTCCACGGTCGACACCCCCGACGGCATGTATTGCAAACTGCCCCAAGACGCTCCCATCGCCGTTCGCGGTGCCCGCAACTATCCGTGTATGGATCACCCCGGAAAACGGGCACCGACCGTCGAACTCTGCGACAGCGACAGGCCGTACGAGCCGATCGCTGTACGGCAGCACGCGCTGGGCCCATATCCTTTCGACCCCAACCTGATCGCCCAAGGCGTACCGCCCGACTGGCGGGTGGACCAAAACGAGCACCTTTACGGGCCGACCGAAGGCACACCACCACCGCCAGGTCCCAGTCCCGAGCCCGCGCCGCCACCGGGTGCCGCTCAACCTGACCTGTTGCCACCTCCCGACGGAGCATCGCCACCGGCGCCCGCGCCGCCGCCGGTGTCGCCACCACCGCCGGACACCCCTGCCGGTCAGCCGCAAGCATCAAGCACCCTTAGCCCCAGCGGGTTTGACGGAAATCCTGCCGTGGCGTTCGCCCGCTATGACCCGGGCAGCGGCAAGTACATGGCCCCCGACGGCCAGGTCTACGAGCAGCGCGACCTCGTCACCGGGGGCCGAGCGCAGACATGGAAAAAACTCATCCTGCCCGCGGGATGACGATGACTACCACACATCACTAGCTAAGGAGAGTGCGATGTTTCTAGCGCGTACTGCGGCCGGGCTGACAGCTGTGGCCACCGCGGCGGCGCTGAGCATCGCCACGGCGGCGGTCAGTTCCGCCATGTCATGCGACCGGCCGATCAACGGCACCTACACCGCCACCTCCGACGGCCAATGGGCGAAAACCCGCGAGGTGTACCACGACGAAGCCACGGTCGTGGCCGTGTGGACCGTGTCGTCGGCGTGCGACGACGTCATGCACTGCGCCGGCAAAGTCACCAGCAACCAGGGCTGGACATCGGATCTTCGCTGCCAATCAGGTCACTGGTACACCGTGCATCGGGTCGAGAACTGGCAGCCCTGCCCGGATGGCAGCATCACACCCGGCGACCAGTCCTTCCGGTTCTGGCGAGTGGCCGACGACCCCGAAAGCTTTGACGGCTATGACCGCACCATCGGCCCCAGCGGTGGATGCGGCAAGAACCTCTGGCTGACCATCGAAATGCCCTTCACCCTCACCAAGACCGGTTGAGGACCATGCACAACTGTTGTCTCGCGCGGACTGCCACCTCGGCGATCACCGATACCGGCGATGCCATCGCCAGCTCCAGACGACATGTCTCGCGCCGGTCCGACAGATCACCCGCGCATCCGGATCGGCTGGCGCTCAAGCGATCCGCACCCAGTACCCATCCTCAGGAGGCCGACATTGCCCACGCGTGAACAGCACACCTTCTGCAGGATCTGTGAACCCATGTGCGGGCTCATCGCCAGCGTCGAAGACGGCGTGCTGGTCAAGGTGCGCCGCGACGACGAGCACGTGCACTCGCACGGTTTCATGTGCGCCAAATCCCAGGCCATGATCGAGGTCACATACGACCAGGACCGCGTTCTCCAGCCCCTCAAGCGTGTCGGTCCAGCAGGACAATTCATCGCCGTCAGCTGGGACGAGGCGATGCGCGACATCGCCACCCGCCTACGCCAGATCCGTGATGACCACGGCCCCGAATCACTGGCCACCTTCTTGGGAAATCCACCGACATTCAGCTACGCAACCATGCTGATGCTCACCGGCTTTCAAGTAGCGCTCGGCGTCAAGTGGCGCTACAGCATCAACTCCGAAGATGCGGCATCACGCACCGTGGCCAACCATCTTCTGTACGGGTCCACGCTCAAGCAGCATTTGCCGGATCTGTGGCGGACGCATTTCGCGTTGATTGTGGGCGCGAACCCCTTCGTCTCACGAGGGTCACTGGTCAGCGAGCCGCTGTTCAGGGAGGCCCTCGACCAGATCGTTGAGCGTGGCGGCCGGGTGGTGGTCGTCGACCCCCGCCGCACCCAAACCGCGCGCCGCTACGAACACGTGCCCGTCCGCGCGGGCACCGACACCTGGCTGCTGTTGGCGATGCTGAACGTGCTTGTCGCCGAGGATCTCGTCGACCATTCGGCCATCGCCGAGCTCACCACCGGCTATCCAGGTCTGGCACAGGAGGTGCGCGGGTTTACCCCCGAACGTTGCGCATCAGAGTGCGGGGTCGACGCCGCGACGATCCGTGACCTTGCCCGCGGCCTTGCCGCGGCGCCATCTGGGCTTGTGTACGGGCGCCACGGCGCCTGCACACAACAGTTCGGCACCCTCAACAACCTGCTGTTGGATCTGCTGGTCGTCCTCACCGGAAACTACGGGCGCGCAGGGGGATTGCTGGCACCGTGGGGCATCATCAACATCCATAAGTTCGCCGAGGCCGGCGGCATGGGCACCTACGGTAAAGTCCGCAGCCGCACCACCGGCCAGCCGGACGTCATCGGCGTCCTGCCCTCGACATCGCTGGTCACCGACATCACCGAACCCGGCCCCGGGCAGGTGCGCGCGCTCGTCGGCGTGGGCTGCAACCCGGTGCAGACCAGCGGCGGCGGCGGCCCCGACATGGAGGCCGCCCTGGAAAAACTTGACCTCCATGTCTCGTTGGATCTCTACGTCAACGAAACGAACAAACACGCCGACTACATCCTGCCCGTCGCCGGCTTCTTCGAGCGCGAAGACATCCCGATGACGGGGCTGGGTCTGATGCTTCGGCCAGCCTTCTGGGCAACCGACGCCGTCATCGAACCCCGCGGAGACACCCGACCGGAGTGGCTGATTCTCGACGAGATCGTGCGCCGCCAAGGCCGCGGCGGAGCTTACCCGTTCGCACCGCTGCGCTGGCTTGCTCGCGCGGGAATCCGCGTACAACCGCGGCACCTCATCGACATCCTGATCCGAACAAGCTACTGCGGGGACTGGTTCGGTCTGCGCCGAAACGGCATCTCGTTCCACAAGCTCGTCACCCGAGAACCCAGCGGGCGACTGGTGCGCAACGACTTGCCCGTCCCCCCGCCGCGCACCAACCTGCGCACCAAAGACAAGCGGATCCAGCTCGACCTTCCCGAGTTGTGTAGCGAGATCGCACGGCTTGAAGCGTGGCAATACGATCCTGCCTACCCAATGCGCATGATCGGCATGCGCGAGGTGCGGTCGCACAACAGCTGGATGCACAACGTCGAACGACTGATGCCTGATTCACGCCACCACGTCGCGTTGATCCATCCCACTGACGCGACGACCGCCGGACTGGTCGACGGGGGTCACGCTCTGCTCAGCTCGCGCGCAGGATCGATCGATGTCGAGGTGTCGTTCACCAACGACATGACCCCCGGCAACATCGCCGTGCCCTATGCATGGGGACATTCCGGGGGATGGCAGCGAGCCAACCGGGCCGGCGGCCCGTGGTCAAACCTTCTCGCGTCAGGCGACAACGATCAACTCGAAAGCCTGGCAGGCATGACCGTGCTCAGTGGCATCCCGATCCGTGTCGACCCGATAACAGCTCCGTCCTAGTCGTCGGACAGATTCACACCTCGCACCAGGTCGGTCGCGGGGTTACTCCACCGGAGTCCCCGTTTGCCCTACGAAAGCACCGCTGAGCCAATCGAAATCGGTTACCTGATGGATTTCCTGTTGCCCGAGGACTACGCGAAAGAGCTCCGCGACGACCTGACCCAACCGTTCGACCTGGTCTTCAAAAGGGACTAGCTGAGGGTCTGATCGACCGTCCCATCGAAGTGATCTACCGCGAGGTTGAGGGCCTCCCCAAAGGGTCGGTCAAAGCCGTGATCGACGCCTAAGGTGATCTCTGCGACGAAGGTTGTCTGGCCATCTTCGGCCCACACATCACTGAAAACACGGTCGCCGCCCGCGAGGCGATAGAACAGCGGTTCAAGGTACCCGCACTCAGCGTCACAGGTTCAGATGAATCGCTTGGCGAATGGTTCTTCGCCTTCCCGCCTATGGATCTTCCAGCGAACGCGCACCCCACCCGTGGCACGAGACATAGTGCGCCCTGCTTCAGCCCTGACGTGGATCGACTGTGTTAACGTTTGGCGATACTTCAGATTATGAAGGGAATTTTGGGGCGTCAACGGAGGTCTTGGGATGAAGCGAGTACGGGTGACCAAGGCTCCCGCCGGGCCAGAGACGGCGGATTACGTCGTCGTGGGGTCGGGTAGTGCAGGGGCGATCGTTGCGCGGCGGCTGGCCGACACCGGCGCCGCGGTCACCCTGATCGAGTCGGGACGCAGGCGGCGTGGCCCACTGGTCACGGTCCCCGGTATGTGTGGGGCCATTCACGCGGTCGCGGCCCTGCAGCGGTTGGTCACCTGGCCCGCGTATAGCGTCCCGCAACGACATATGAAGGGGCGCAAGCTTCCCCAGTCTCACGGCCGGGTACTCGGCGGCGGCAGTGTGATCAACGGGATGGCGTTTGTACGCGGAAATCGGCAGAACTACGACGACTGGGCGGCCGATGGGGCGAAGGGTTGGGGGTTCTCCGAGGTGCTGCCGTCCTTCCGCCGCCTGGAGAGTTTTGAGGACGGGCCCAGCGATCTGCGCGGGGGAGATGGGCCGATTGCAGTGGAACGGGCCACGGGCCTGGCGAGTGTCACCGAAAGCTACATGGTTGCGCTAGCAGCAACCGCCGGAGTCGGGATGAATGATGACTACAACGGTGCACAGCAGGCCGGGGTGGCGCCGATACAGCAGAGCACCGGCGCCGGTCGGAGAGTGGGCACCGATCGTGGGTACCTGTCGGACGCACCGCCGAATCTGCGGGTGCTCACCGGTGCCACCGCGACCCGGGTGCTGGTGGAGGACGGCCGCGCTGCGGGTGTGGAGCTGGTTGCGGGCCGCGACCGGCGACCGATAAGTCCTGCGCGCGCGAGCCGCGAGGTGATCATCAGCGCCGGATCGCTTGGTACGCCGCGACTTCTGATGCTTTCCGGCATCGGCCATGCTGCCCATTTGCGTGAGCATGGGATCGAGGTGATCGCCGACCTGCCGGTCGGCGACAATCTGCATGATCATTTGTTTGTGCCGATGTCCTACCAGGCACTCGGCGGAAGGAGTGCGTCACCGCTGAGTTTCGCTGGGGCAGCGGTCCGTGAATGCGTGCGTCCACGCTCGACGTATATGGCGCACACTCTGTTCGAGGCCGTGGGATTTGTCGATAGCGGAGTGCGGACGGGCACCGACGTTCCGGATTTGCAGATGTTTATTCTTCCGATGGGCTATCCCGAGAATCAGGACGAGCCTGGCCTTCACCTGCCCCCTGATTCGTCACTGTCGTTGACGCTCATGCCGACGATGATCGATCCCGAGAGCCGGGGAACCGTGCGCCTGGCCTCGACAGATCCGTTTACCGCTCCCCTGATCGATCCCAATTATCTGGCCGAACCCCGGGATCTGGCGACCCTGGTGGCCGGTATGGAGCTCGTCAGGGAGACGTTGGCACACCCGGCGGTCGCGCGGAAGGTCGGTCGCGAGGTGCTGCCGGGTTCTGATCAGAACGACGCCGATCTCGCGGAATTCGTACGGCGAAACGCGTCGGGGGTTTATCACCCGGTCGGAACGTGCCGGATGGGAATCGACGAACGCGCGGTCGTCGATCCAGCGCTGCGGGTTCGGGGCGTGGCGGGACTGCGCGTGGCCGATGCATCGATCATGCCGAGCATTGTCGGCGGCAATACGAATGCCGCGTCGATGATGATCGGCGAGCGGGCCGCCGAACTGATCATCGGTGCTTGATGCCCGTCAGTTGTGCTGCTGGTCTGCCAGATAGACGTCGAGCAGCTGTCGAAGGCTTGCGCCCACGGCCCAGTCGTCGGTGAGTGGGGCGATGATGCGGCTTCGGCGGCCTCTCGCAGCGACACACCGCAACTCATCCGTACGCAAAGGATCTGAGGAGTCAGCGCGAGATCCGTCTGCGTATAGGGCGCTGCCTGGGGACGCGATCAGCGAGCGTCGCCGGCCTTGCGCAGCGGATTAGGAACCGGCGACTGCGGAATGCCGCTGAGCTTGCGGAGCGTGGCGATACAGGCATAAAGCTCTTTGAGATCCACGCCGGCCACCTTGGCGTGGAAGAACTCATGTAGTCGGCGCAATGACTCTTGTTGCACGCCAGCACCTCGCGGCGTCACCTCGATTCGGGTGACCCGCCGGTCGGCAGTCGACGATGTCCGTCGCAGCAGATCCGCGGCGACGAGCTTGTCGATGTCCGATGTGATCGTACTCGGCAATACGTTGAGAAATTCGCTCAGCGAGCTGGGACGGTCGAGCCCGGCATGGACCAAAAAGATGATGCCCAGGGCGCGTTCAGAGATCGAATACTCGTCGGCCACAGGCATGGTGAGGGCCGAAAGCATGCGTTGGACGTCCATGACGGCACCGAGGAAGTCGACGATGTCGCCGTCGTCGACAGCCCCAATAGCGTCGGTCACGACGCCACACCATACCCCGCCTCGCCTTTGCCATCGGCCCCAGACGAATAGTTCATTATCTGAATGATGTGCGGTACTATTCAACGGGGGTGAGGGTCGCCTCACGCGTCACCAAAGGTCGCGCGGAACAGTGCGGAGTGCCATGAAGCCATCGACTCGTGTCCACGAACCTGCGGTCACCGACCGCAGCGTGCACTCACGCACGACTCTGCCGTGGAAGGCCCTCGTCTGTTGGGTGATTGTCGCTGCGCTGGCGGTCTTCGTTCTAGTGACCGCAGAAAAGCACGGACCGGCGTCGCCCGAAAACAGGAATCCAGATGGCGTGGGCAAGCCCTCTCCGGTGGAGTGGCTGTTGTACCCCTTCGACTGGATTTTCTGGGGACAAATAATCGGTGCTCTGCTGGCCGCCGGAATCATTGTCGCGTCGGTCCTGGCGTGGAGGCGGCGTCCCGGGCATCCGGTCGTACTTATGGTCCTGGCCTCCAGCACACTGTTGTGGTGGGACCCGATCAACAATTGGGCGATCGGGTTGGTTTACAACCCGAATCTTTGGCACTTTCCCCGGGATTGGCCGTGGTTCAACATCTCTCCGGTCATCGAGCCGCTGACCTCGTTCGTCTACGCGCCCTATGTTTTGCTTCCCTACTTCCTGGCGATGCCGATCTTGCGGGCCCTTCAGCGCCGCAGCGACCCGAAGGGTTTCGTGTGGCGCCACCCGCTGATCTCGATAGGTTTGCTGACGTTTGTCATCGGCGTCATCTGGGATGCCGCGCAAGAGATTCTGCTGACTCGTGCACAGTTCCTCACCTACAGCCATGTCATCGAGTTCGGCTCGATAGATGTGGGCAAGAACAGTCAGTTCCCGCTGTTGATGGCCAGCGTGCTCATCACAATTATCATGATCCCGGCGTCGGTTCTGCTCTATCGCGACGACACCGGAAAATCCCAGGCAGACAAGGTCGCTCAGCGACTGCGCCTACATGCTCGGCGCCCGAAGTTGGCCACCTTTCTGGTGATGACGCTCATCCTGAATATCGCGATGATCAGTTTCAGCTCGGCCTTCTGGCTGGTACGTGCGACCGGCGCGGCGTCCACAGTGGCCTGCCCGTGGCCGTACCCGCAGGCGAAGACCTGGGATCCGCGCGGCTATTACGAAGCCCAGGGAGCCCCCGGACCTTTCACCGCCGGTGAGGCCAGTTCGTGGCAGATCGGGCAACCCGACGGCCGTCCGACCCACATTGTCGTGGAGTCCGACCGCTGCAATCCCCGGTGACCTCGGCGGGCGCCGGGCCAGACCACGACGGCCCGTCGCACCTGCAAGGAATGCTCGCATCTGCTGCGCCGGTCGCCCCGCTGAAGTGATCTTCGACGGCCCACTGACGCGCGCGGTTCGCGACGGCGCGATCTGCTACCTGGACGAGGTGGCCGAGGCCCGGCAGGACACCACCGTGGTGCTACATCCCTCGCCCGCCGATTCGCTCCGCCAGGAGTCCTACGCAGGCTAAATCGTGTTGTCGCAGTGACGAAACTGGACGTCCAATGCGGGAGCAATTGCTCCACAGCGGCCTCGTCGTTCAGGGTCCTAAAGACGCTCGTTAGGAAATGCAGCACAACGTGAGACAAACTCTGGTGCAGCCGTTGTGAGACAGATTATGAAAGGCGAGGTCGAGTCCTTCGCTAGATGCAGTCGCTCGTGGGAACCTACACGTCGGGTCGATTTCCTCCAGCAGTAGCTTTGACTTGAGGCGTCCGACACCGTGCTCGCCATTCGAGACTTGTACCCTGATGCGATGACCACGCTTGAATCGGTACGCCGTAGGACGTAATTGCACTGTGGCGCTGCTAATCTCATCGCGTCGGCAAGGCTCACCAGGTCGTCACACACATTGACAGAACGTCCACTCTGGGCGAAATCGCAGAGCCGAGCGAACACATCGGCGTATGGCCGCCGCGATGAGCGCGACCAGCGGTGGCTGTGTTCAAGAGATTGCCGACAGTCGACAATCTCTTGAACACTGCCGCCGATGCGTGACTCCGCACCGGACGTACCGCGCTGATCACCCGGACCAGCCGGCGTTTCCGTCCGCCCATGAGGGCTGGCCGCAAGATTGCGGTCGCCGCGCATACGATGCTCCCGTGACCGCAGCACAGGGCCGGCCCAGGCGTGGACGTCGCCTCAGTCCACGGGGGGCCTCGACACGCAACCATGTTCTCGATGTGGCATTGCGGCTGTTGGCAACACGCGGAACACCCGCTGATTGATCGAGTCGGCGACCCAGCGGCCGCCCTGTTCGTCGAGACAGATTCCATCGGGTGCGCAGAACGGGAATTGTTCTGTGGCTGGCAGTATCTCGGGAAAGCGCTCGGAGAGCAGCCCGTCGCGCATGGAGAACCGGGAGAGTTGCGAGGCGCCAGATTCAGCGACGACGAGCAGTGTTTCGGCGCTGTCGACGGCGATACCGTTCGGCACCATCAGATTGTCAGCCGCGATGCCGGCCGTTCCGTCGGGGTCCACCCGGATAACCGTCGTCGGCCGCGGAACAGGCTGTGCGGCGTCGAGATCGAATCCCAGCTGGGTCACGAACGCGGTGCCGTCTGACGTCACCACCATGTCGTTGATCTGATACGGAGCGAGCGTGGTGAGGTCGGCATGAATGGCGCTGCGTCCATCCGGTATGCGGTGGATGACGCGCCCAATCATGTCGGCAACCAGTAGATCCCCGTTGGGCAACCATCCCAGGCCGGCTGGCTCCTGACCGGCTGAGAACCGATGCACCTCCGTGGCGTGACCGTCATCGACGCGGTACACGGTGCGACCGCGTATGTCGGAGAACCAAAGGTGTCCGTCGTGCCATCGCGGGCATTCCGGCATGTGCAGGGCGTCGGCGACGACCTCGGTCGGCGGGTCGGTGGCCGTCATTTCCGCGGCAGCTCGAGGCAATGACGATTATCAGCGAGAACCTGGCTGCCCTGGTGCCGTTGGGGCATCGGCTGGTCAATCGGCGACGGATCGCGGTGGATCAGCTGGACGGCGAGCCGATCGTGTCGATGCCTGTTGGCACCGGAATCCGTGCCGCCTTGGACATCGGCTGCGCAGCGGCGGGATTCACCCCCCGACATCACGATCGAGGCTAGCGCCGCAGATACCGTGGCAGACCTCGCCGAGCGCGGGCTCGGCATCGGAGTGCTGAGTGCGTCAATGACGGCTGCCTACCGGGACCGCCTGTCCGCCGTGCCACTGACCGGGACACCGCTACCGGCATTGTTAGCAGTGGTGTGGTCACCGTCCCTCAGTCCCGCGCTGCGCGTTTTCATCCCGTGTTTGCGTGAGGCGTTCGGCCGCTGACCGTCGGCTCATAACCGCTGATTATCGGCATGCCCATGCCGACTGACCAGACCGCGAGAACAGTCCACGGCGGGTGAGCGTCGTTCATCTGTGGTTGCAGCAAGGTGGCGATGTCTTGGCAGGCGGCCAGCGGAAGATGCGCCATGGCCAAAGAATGCGACAGAGCTGTCGAGGTAACGAAGGCGCCCAGCGCGAAGGGAATGATGAGCAGCAGGTACTCGGGTTTGATGCCTCGGTTGTTGAGCGCCGGCGGTGACTCCCGCGCCGACGACATGCGGCGAGCTGACGCGGTTTTGCAGCCCGGCGCTCTAGCAGCTAGTGCCTAGGCTCCTGGCCTCGAGCTAATTCGAGTTGCCGGAATATGGCTCCACCACAACACTTTCCGGCAGGCCGGCGACATCTACCGGATCTACTTCGAACGCGAGACAGCAGCGCTGCGCAAGCTGAGCCATCCGAATATCGCTTCACTGATCGAGTGTCACTGGGCGAGAACCATGTCGGATCGTACCGATGCGGTGATCGTGGAGCCTTGTCGTGCACGACAAGGCTCGGGTCAGTGGCTTCGTCGCAACTCGTCGATGAACGCCCTGGTGTCGTCCCACGTCGGCAGCAGGCCGGCAGCCTGCACTTCCGCAAGGGAGGGCGCCTCGCGGTCGCGATCGGACAGCACCGGCTCGTCGACCTCCGGCCAGACGATGCCGATCGCCGGGTCCAGCGCATTGATCGTGTGTTCACGGCCGGGGGCATAGCCCGCCGAACACAGGTACATGACCGTCGAATCATCTTGTAGCGCAAGGAAAGCGTGACCCAGTCCTTCGGAGATGTAGATCGATCGGCGGTCACGGTCGTCAAGCACCACCGCATCCCACTTCCCGAATGTCGGTGAGCCGACCCGGATGTCGACCACCACGTCGAACACCGAGCCGTGCAGGCATGTCACGTACTTGGCCTGGCTCGGCGGCAGCTGCGCGAAATGCAGGCCACGCAACACACCCGCGGACGACACCGAGCAGTTGGCCTGCTGCAAATCGAGCCGATGCCCGGCAAATGAACGGAACGAAGAATCGGTGAACCACTCGTAGAACGCCCCCCGTGAATCGGCATGCAGCTGCGGGGTTATCTCCCACGCGCCGGGCACCGCAAGCTCACGCACCTTCACTGGCCACGCTCCTCGTAGGTGGCTTCCACTGCTTCTTTCAAAGGGCCCCACCATGATTCGTTGGCGCGATACCACTCGATCGTCTCGCTCAGGCCTTCCTCGAAGTCGGTATGCTTCGGCCCCCAGCCCAACTCGTCGTACAGCGCCGACGGGTCGATCGCATACCGCAGATCGTGGCCGACGCGGTCAGTGACGTGCTCGAACTCGTCGGGCTCGCGCCCCATCAGCCGCAGGATCGTCCGCATCACCGACAGGTTATCCCGTTCGCCTTCTGCGCCAATAAGATACGTGCGCCCGATCTGGCCATCAGCCAGGATCCGCCACACCGCGCTGTTGTGGTCCTCGACATGGATCCAGTCGCGCACATTGGCGCCGCTGCCGTACAGCTTGGGCCGCCGGCCGGTAAGCAAATTGGTGATCTGGCGCGGAATGAACTTCTCCACATGCTGATAGGGCCCGTAGTTGTTGGAACAGTTCGAAATCGTCGCCCGCACGCCATAGGAGCGAACCCACGCCCGCACCAGCATGTCAGAGGCGGCCTTGGTCGACGAGTACGGGCTCGACGGGTTGTACGGCGTCGACTCGGTGAACCGCTGAGCAGAGTCCAACTCGAGATCGCCGTACACCTCGTCTGTCGACACGTGATGCAGCCGGACGCCGTGCCTGCGCACCGCCTCCAACACCGTGAACGTTCCGACGACGTTCGCGCGCAGGAACGGCTCGGGATCGGCAAGAGCGTTGTCGACGTGGGTCTCCGCGGCGAAATGCACGACCGCGTCGGCCTCGGCGACGAGCGTTGACACCAACTCGGCGTCGGTGATGTCTCCCTGCACCAGGCGGATGTCGCCCTCGACAGGGGCCAGCGATTCACGGCTGCCCGCATAGGTCAGCGCATCGAGCACCGTCACCGAGTGCTCGGCCACTGCCGCGTGCACGAAGTTGGCGCCGATGAAACCCGCGCCGCCGGTGACCAACAACCGCATGGTGAACGACCCTAGTCGAGCCGAACGGTCAAGCCTTCAGACCGAGTGGTCCGGCGAGTTCGGTGAGCGTCGGCAGCAGCTTGTCCCAGCCGCCAAGCACCTGGATCGTCACGTGATCGGCGCCGGCATCGAGGTGTTCCGTGAGCCGCTTGGCAATGTCGTCGGCCGTGCCGTGCGCAACGACCGCGTCGATCAGCTTGTCGCTGCCCGGCTTGGCGATGTCGTCGTCGGTGAAACCGAGCCGCTTCCAGTTGTTCAAGTAGTTGCTGAGGTTGAGGTAGAAGTCGACCGTCTTGCGGCCGATCGCGCGTGCCTCATCCACGTCTGTGCTCAACACCACCTTGTGCTCAGGCGCCAGAAACACGGTGTTGCCGATGGTGTTTCGGGCTTGACCGGTGTGCTCCGGCGTCGTCAGGTAGGGATGGGCGCCCGCACTGCGCTGCGCCGACAGCTTCAGCACCTTCGGTCCCAGAGCCGCGATCACCCGCCGGCTGGTCGGCACCTTCGCTGCGTCGAGCACATCGAGGTACTCGACAAGGACGTCGTAGGGCTTGCGGTACTCCTCGGTGTGCTCGGGATGGCCGATGCCGACGCCGAGCAGGAAGCGGCCCGGGTACGCGTCCTCGATCCGGTGGTAGGCCTCGGCGACCTGTTCGGCGGGCGCCGTCCAGACGTTGACGATCCCGGTGGCCACCTGAAGCGTTTCCGTGCGCTCCAGGATCGGCTCGACGTAGTTCAGGTCGCCGGCAGGTGATCCGCCGATCCACAGGGCGCCGTAGCCGAGCTTCTCGATCTCGACGGCCTGCTCGGGCTTCGGTGTGCCGAACGTCCAGACGCCGAAGCGGCCGAGGTCGGGCTTGAGCTCAGTCATGCGTGTCTCCTTCTTGCTCGAAAGGTTCAGTGGAGGCCGAGAGGCCCGGCCAGTTCGGCAAGCGCAGGCACAAGCTTGTCAGGTGACGTCAGCACCTGCACCGGCACGTGGTCCGCTCCGGCAGCGACGTGCTGCTTCAGCCGCGCCGCGATCGCATCTGCCGTGCCGTACGCGACCACGGCGTCGATAAAGCGGTCGCTGCCCGGCTTGGCAAGATCTTCGTCAGTGAACCCCAGCCGCCTGAAGTTGCTCAGGTAATTCGTCAGCCCGAGATAAACGTCGAGCGCCTTGCGCCCAACGGCGCGCGCCTGTTCGGCGTCGGTGACATGCTCTTCGCGCGAGCGCTCATCGGTGGTCAGCACCACCTTGTGCTCGGGCGCGATGAACGCATCGGGACCGATCAGCTCGCGCGCTTGTGCGGTGTGCTCCGGTGTCGTCAGGTAAGGGTGCGCGCCGGCGCTGCGTCGCGCGGAGAGCTTGAGCACCTGTGGACCGAGCGCCGCGATCACCCGGCGGTCCTGCGGCACGCCGTACTCGTCGAGCTTGTCGAGGTAGTCGGTGAGCGCGTCGTAGGGCTTCTTGTACTCGGTGTGCGCCTCAGGATGGCCGACGCCGATACCGAGCAGGAAGCGACCCGGGTAGGCCTTGTCGATGCGGTGAAAAGACTCGGCGACGGGGGCGGCTTCGGCAGTCCAGATGTTGACGATGCCGGTCGCCAGCTGCAGCGCGTCCGTCGCGCCGAGGATGGGATCCACCCAATCCAGTTCGGCAGGCGGCGATCCGCCCGCCCAGATCGCCCCGTAACCGAGGTCTTCGATCGCCCGCAGTTGGTCCGGACTCAGTTGCTGAAACTGCGAGTAATGACCGAAGGCGCCGAAGGTGCCGAGATTGGGTTTCGTCATGGTTGCCTCAACCCTGCGCGCGGCGCGCGGTATTCCTGCCTACTCCGCCGCAGCGGGGAGTTCCGTCGGCGTCGGCGCCTCAGGTGCAGGCGCCACAAGCGGCAGCAAGACGGCGAACTTTGTGTGCCCGGGTTCGGATTGCACCCGCAGATCCCCGTGGTGCTTTTCCACGACGATGCGCCGGGCCAGATCCAGACCAAGGCCGGTGCCCTCGCCGAATGGCTTGGTGGTGAAGAACGGATTGAAGATGTTGCCGATGATCTCGTCGGGGATGCCTGGTCCGTCGTCGCAGATCTCGACGCGAATCATCTCTTCGTTCTCGCGCATCGTGCGCAACGTCAGCGTGCCATGGCCGTCCATCGCCTGGATCGCGTTGTCGATGATGTTGGTCCAGACCTGGTTGAGATCGCCTGGGTAGCACAGTAATTCGGGCAGCGACTTGTCCAGGTCCTTGACCAGTTTCACCGAACGGTCTTTGCCGAGCTTGTCGCCGAACATCATCACCGTGCTGTGCAGCAATTCATGGACATCGGCGCTCTGATACGGCGCACGGTCCATCTGCGAGTACTGCTTGGCTCCGGCCAGCAGCGCCGAGATCCGCTTGCTCGCCTCGGCGATCTGATTCATCAGCAATTCGGTGTCGATCGTGTACTTCAACCAGCCGATGGCGCCTTGCAGCGACGCCGACGCGTCGACCTCGTCAACCGATGCCGACACCCGTTCGAGCCAGTCGGTGTCCAGGCCGGCGTCGACGAACGTCGGTGCGTAGTCCCACGCGCCGGTGATGCCGTGGTCTTCGAGCCATTCGCCGATGCTGTCCTCGCGGTCGGAGGTCTCCAGCGCCGTGAGCTCCTGGGCCTTGGACTTGGCGACCTGCTCGGCGACCTCGTCCTGGATCCGTACGAGCACGCGCAGCGCTTCCGGCGTGAACTTGCCGTCGGCCAGCATCGAGAGCTTGAGCCGCATCTTGCCGACCCGGTCACGCAGGTCGGAGACGGCGCGGGCGGTGGCGGCAGCCGGGTTGTTCAGCTGGTGGGTGAGCCCCGCCGAGAGCTGTCCGAGGGCAAGCAGCTTCTCGCGCTGGCCGATGATCTGGCGTGCGCGCTGGCTGCCGACGGTATGTCCCTCGAGCAGGTGCACGGCCATCGGGAACTCAGCCTGCATGAAGCGGGCGAACGCGACCGCGTCCAGCACGAAGAACCGTGACGGCTTGGTCACTCGCACCGAAGCCGAGTAGACGCTTTCTGCGCCGGGAATGTAGGCCGACCATGCGCCGCAGTACACGCCCTGCTGGGAGGTGCGGCCGGTTTCGATGTCCACGCCTCCCGACCGTTGGGACATCACCAGCTCGCCGTCGATGAGGACGTAGAAGCAGGTGGCCGGCTCACCCTCGACGACAACCGGGCCAGGCTCAAAGGTCTGGATGTGCCCGTTCTCGCACAGCACCGCTAGCTGCTCGTCGGTCAGCGCCTCGAACAGGAACAACGTCCGCAGCTCGTCAGGCAGGCATCTATCTTGTGGTTCACCCATCACTAGCTTCTCTCTACGACTCCGCGAGGTAGCGGTGTACCAACATCACTGCCATCGACCCTTCGCCGACGGCGGCTGCCACTCGTTTGGCGGATTCGGCACGCACGTCTCCTGCAACAAACACACCCGGCACACTTGTTTCCAAATGGTGCGGCGGACGATCCAGCGTCCAGCCGCACACGTCACGCAGGTCTGGCCCGGACAGGATGAAGCCGTGGTCATCACGGGCGACCACGCCGTCGAGCCAGTCGGTGCGCGGTTCGGCGCCGATGAAGATGAACATGCGACCGCAGCCGTATTCCTCGCGCTCGCCGGTCAGCCGCTTCTCCAGGCAGATGCGCTCAAGGCGGCTGTTGCCCTTGACGGCGTGCACGACGGTGTTCGGCATCTCCTTGATCTTGTCGTTGGTCCTGATCTGCTGGATCAGGTAGTACGACATCGAGTCCTCGAGTGTGCGGCGGCTGACGATGGTCACCGATTTGGCCGTTCGGGACAGGTACATCGCGGCCTGCCCGGCTGAATTCGCCCCGCCGATGACGTACACCTCGTCATCGTCACATTCCGCGGCTACCGACGCGGTCGCGCCGTAATAGACGCCTGCCCCGGTCAGCCCGGCACAGCCTTCGGCGGGCAGTTGGCGATACTCCACGCCCATTGCGAGGATCACCGCCCGCGCCCCGATCGCCCGGCCGTCAGACAGATGCACCGTCCTCGCAGCCCCGTCGATCTCGATCGCAGTGACCTCCGCGGCGGTGATCAGCTCCGCCTCGAACTTCTCGGCCTGCCGACGGGCGCGTTCGGCGAGCTGGGAGCCTGACAGCCCGTCGGGGAAGCCGAGGTAGTTCTCGATGCGCGAACTCTGCCCGGCCTGCCCGCCGGTGGCGGTGCGTTCGATGAGCACCGTCTTGAGCCCCTCGGATGCGCCGTACACCGCCGCGGCCAGCCCGGCCGGGCCGCCGCCGATGACCACCAGTTCGTAGAAGTCTTCGGCAGGCGTGGTGGTGAGCCCGAGCGTGGCGGCCAGCTCGGCGTCGGTGGGGTCGACGAGCGTCTCGCCCTGCTCGGTGATCACCACCGGCAACGTCATCTCGTCGCGGCCGGCCGCCTCGAGGAGCTGCTTGCCCTTCGGCTCGTCGGCCCGAAACCACGTGTAGTACAGCCTGTTTCGGGCGAGGAACTCACGCACCTCCGAGGACCGGGCGTTCCACGGATGTCCGATGATCTTGGTGTGCGGGATCACCCTGTCGCCCGCCGACCGCCACGCGTCCAGCAGCGCGTCGATCACCGGGTACAGCTTCTCCTCCGGTGGGTCCCACGGCTTGAGCAAGTAGTGGTCCAGGTCCACCACGTTGATCGCGTCGATGGCGGCGTGCGTGTCGGCGTAGGCCGTCAGCAGCACCCGCCGCGCGAGCGGGTACAGGTCCATCGCCTCTTCGAGGAACTCGATGCCGCTCATTTGCGGCATCCGGTAATCGGCGACGAACACCGCGACGGTGTCGCCGCGCAGCTTGAGTTCGGCAAGTGTTTCCAGGGCATCGGGTCCGGACTCGGCGCGGACGATGCGGTAGTTCTCGCCGTAGTGGCGGCGAAGGTCGCGTGCGACAGCGCGGGACACCGCGGGGTCGTCGTCGACGGTCAGTATTACGGGTTTTCGGGCCTGCGAGACGGGGGCGCTCATCGGTTACAAGTATGCGCTCGTTGTCCAGCAGTTATGTGGGTCAGGGCGTCGGATCGTCGGCCGACGAATCCGACCGTCGCTTGCGCAGGTACGGCATCACGAATCGGTAGAGAACGCCCAGCGCTAACACGACGGTGACGAGGGCCGTCATCGCCAGACCGAAGTCGCTGAGCCCGAGCCAGGTGGCGATCAACCCGGCCACACCGACAGCCATGAGGCCCGTGCCCTGTGCCAAGAAGCGGAACGGTGGGCCCTCTCGGTCCGCCTTACCGAGGAAATGGGACAGCGCCAGGGTTGACAGCACCATCAGCAGACCGACGACGACTATCCCAAGGAAAACAACCGTCACGGCGTCGCCGGTTGGGAATTCGGGGCGGCAGGCTCGATCGGCGGCTGGCCGTTCGTGCCTGCGGGGTTGAGCATGGCGGGCAGGTCGATGCCCGACGTCTTGAGGGCTTCGATGATCTTGGCGACCGCCATCGGGCTGATTCCGAGCAGGCCACCCATCGCGTCCTGGGTGTCGCTTGATCCGCCGATGATCGACAGCCGCTCGATCTCCGACAGCGGCATCGCGGCGGCCTCCGTCGCCTTGACCACCGAGGCCAGCACATCGGGCAGGGTCTGCAGCCGCGCGGCCTCGGGGCTGTAGGTGTTGAGCGCTGCGGCGATCTCCTTCTTACCGGCGGCCTCGGCGACGAGTTTGGCCTTGATGCCTTCGGCCTCGGCCTGCCGTTCGACGCGCAGGGCATCCGCGGCGGCCTTGCGGGCGTCGGCCTCGGCCTGACCGGCCTGGCGGGCCGCTTCGGCTTGGGCTTGCGCGGCGAGAATGGCAGCCTGGCGCTGGCCCTCGGCCCGTGCGATGTCGGCTTGGCGTTGCGCCTCGGCGGGAGCGATGACGTCGGCCTGCAGTGCGGCCTGGGCCTGCTCGCTGCGCCGCTGTTCGACCTCGATGCGGGCCTGCACGCGAGCGGCTTCGGCTTGCTCGGTGGCGATGCCGACGTCCTTTTGAGCTCGCGCGTTGGCCAGCGGGCCGGCCTGGTCGGCCTGCGCGTTCTCGGCCTCGGTCTGGGCGCGAAGGCGGGCCAGCTCGACGTCGCGCTTCTGGTTGGCGGTGGCGATCGCGGTGTCGGCTTCGGCCTGGGCGATCGAACCCTCCTGGCGCGCCTTGGCGGACTGGACCTGAGCGTCGCGTTCGGCCTCTGCCGTGCCGACCGCGGCGTCGCGCCTGACCTCGGCGATGCGCCGCTGACCCAGCGATTCCAGGTAGCCGTTGCGGTCGGAGATGCCGGCGATTTTGAGGACGTCGACCTCCATGCCGATGCGGGCGAGGTCGCTGCCGGCTTCCTCGACCACGCTGCGGGCGAGCGTGTCCCGGTTGGAGTTGAGGTCCTCAACGGTCATCGTCGCGGTGATGCCGCGCAGGCTGCCGGCCAGGATCTCGTTGATCTGGCGCTG
Organism: Mycobacterium sp.; assembly: GCF_035697385.1. GTDB lineage: Bacteria > Actinomycetota > Actinomycetes > Mycobacteriales > Mycobacteriaceae > Mycobacterium. Next base: position 19,152 of record NZ_DASSCY010000160.1, read on the forward strand.
AAGCTCGTTGAGGTCGGAGGTCAGGAAGCGTTGCACCGCGGTCTGCACCGCTTCGTCTGCGGACCCGATGCGAACCAGTCCGACGGCTTCGACGTTGACAGGAACGCCGTTGTTGGACAACGCATTCTGAAGGTTGATGCTGACGTTGAACGGTTCGAGCGACATGATGTCGACCCGCTCGATGCCCGGCACCCGGAAGCGGGCGCCGCCGCGGACCACCTTCGGCTGACCCCGGCCGGTGAAGACAGCCACCTCGTTGGGCGGCACCTTGATGTAGTTCTTCACGTAGACGATCGGAAGTACGACGAGCAGCAATACCGCCGCGATCGCGGCGATCACGATGATGAGCAGGGTGGACATGGTTGCCTTTCTCGACGGTGGTCAGTGCTCGGGGACGGCGACGACGTGGACGAATTCGGCGTCCACGTCGGCGATGTAGATCGGGGTGGATTTGGGCAGCGGCGCAGGCTCGCTGCTTTTGGCGCGTGATCGCACCCGGTTGCCGTCGGCGTCGACGAACGAGACCTCTCCCCAGCCGCCGACCGGCACATCGAGGGTCACAGTCCCGAGTTGGCCGATGTAGGAAAGTCGGCCGCGGTGCGAGTTGGCCTCCTGCCGGCGCAGGTAAGGCACGAGCAGCCCGTTGAGGACAAAGACGAGTACGACTGCACTACCAAGGGCGACCAGCCCGGCGCCGACTCCTCGCAATCCGGCCCACATGCCGACCAAGCCGCCGGTTCCGGCGCCGAGCAAGGCGGCCGACACCCCGGTCAGACTCAGGAAAGGCATGCCGTCGCCATGTCCGACGTCGGCGAGCACGAGTGCGGAGACGACGGCGATGCCGCCGACGACAAACGCCGCCAGGTATAAAGCTGTCAACGGGCGTCCTCCGGGCGGCGCTACGGTGGGTGTTGGAGACTATTTTCGTAGCTGGCGCACGTGTCCCGTGCAGCATTTTCGACGATTTTGGGGCGCGCCGCCGAGCAGGTAGTATTGACCAACGGTGCGGCATCCGCGCCGGCTCTTGCGTGCCCTGTGTCCTGGAATTGTTGGAATTCTTAGCTACTGGCTCACGTTATGTGGTCGGAGTGTTTACTGCGCCGACAGGCGCCAACGATTCGTCAGGACACGGAGGATCTCCGAAAAATAATGGCCAAGAAAGACGGTGCCATCGAGGTGGAGGGTCGCGTGGTCGAGCCCCTGCCCAATGCGATGTTCCGCATTGAGCTGGAGAACGGACACAAGGTCCTTGCCCACATCAGCGGCAAGATGCGGCAGCACTACATCCGCATCCTGCCCGAGGACCGCGTCGTGGTGGAGCTGTCTCCCTACGACCTGTCCCGGGGCCGCATCGTTTACCGGTACAAGTAAGCAACTACGAGAACAGGATCGAAGAAGCCGTGAAGGTGAACCCGAGCGTCAAGCCCATTTGCGATAAGTGCAGGGTGATCCGCCGGCATGGGCGGGTCATGGTGATCTGCTCCGATCCGCGCCACAAGCAACGCCAAGGCTGATCGCGACCAAGCCGGGCCGACACAACTTAATGACGAAACCCCAGCACCACTGAGCGGATACGCCGCTCAGCTACGTCCGGCACGGAGGCCGGACCCCATCAGATGAGGGAACGGGCTGGGACAAGACCTCCGCATAGAAGAAGGAACACTGCCTGATGGCACGGCTAGTGGGCGTCGATCTCCCGCGCGACAAGCGCATGGAGATTGCCCTGACTTACATCTACGGCATCGGCCGTACCCGCTCCCAGGAGATCCTGGAGGCGACCGGTATCGACCGGAACCTGCGCACCAAGGATCTGACCGACGATCAGGTGACGCAGCTGCGCGATTACATCGAGGGCAGCCTCAAGGTGGAGGGCGATCTGCGCCGTGAGGTGCAGGCCGACATCCGCCGCAAGATCGAGATCGGCTGCTACCAGGGCCTGCGGCACCGTCGCGGCCTGCCGGTGCGCGGCCAGCGGACCAAGACCAATGCGCGTACCCGCAAGGGCCCCAAGCGCACCATCGCCGGCAAGAAGAAGGCCAGGTAATCCCGGATGGCACAAGCAAAGAAGGGCGGCGCTGCTCCCAAGAAGGGCGCCAAGACCCGTCGCAGGGAAAAGAAGAACGTCCCGCACGGCGCCGCGCACATCAAGAGCACGTTCAACAACACGATCGTGTCGATCACCGACCCGCAGGGCAACGTCATTGCCTGGGCGTCGTCGGGCCATGTCGGCTTCAAGGGTTCGCGCAAGTCGACCCCGTTCGCCGCTCAGCTGGCCGCCGAGAATGCCGCCCGCAAGGCGCAGGAGCACGGCGTGAAGAAGGTCGACGTGTTCGTCAAGGGCCCGGGTTCGGGCCGCGAGACCGCGATCCGATCGCTGCAGGCTGCCGGCCTCGAGGTTGGCGCCATTTCCGATGTCACCCCGCAGCCGCACAACGGCTGCCGTCCGCCCAAGCGGCGCCGGGTCTAGAGGAGATTTAAGACATGGCTCGTTACACCGGACCTGCCACCCGCAAGTCGCGTCGTCTCGGCGTCGACCTCGACGGTGGAGATCCGGCATTTGAGACACGCCCCTACCCGCCCGGCCAGCACGGCCGCGCGCGCGTCAAGGAAAGCGAATACCGCCAGCAGCTGCAGGAGAAGCAGAAGGCTCGCTTCACCTACGGCGTGATGGAGAAGCAGTTCCGCAAGTACTACGAAGAGGCCGTGCGCCGTCCCG
>NZ_DASSCY010000161.1:0-5030 GCF_035697385.1 Mycobacterium sp.
CGGCGGTCAGCGTGCCCTGCTGCGCCTTGTCCACCAGGCCCGTCAGGTCCGCGGCCGGGGACGCCGCGAGGGCGCCGACCAGGTGGAGTTCCGGCGCGTAGGTCGCCGCCTGCTCATCGGCGGCCCACGCGGCGCTGCCGCCCTGCGAGTCACCGAACGCCGCCCACCTGTCCGAGACATCAGGGAAGGTCCGTCGCAGTGCTCGTACGGCGTCGATCATGTTGAGCCCGGCGGTGCGCGAATCCGAATAGGGATGGACACCCTTGGTGCCAAGTCCCTGATAGTCGGTCAGCGCCACCGCGTAGCCCAACTGGGTCAGCACCCGTACGTAACGCATCAGGCCGAGCAACGATGAAGACAGTGAGGGCGCACATGGACCCTCGATGCCCAGCGTGCCGTGGCCGAACGCCACAACGGGCCAGCCTCCGTCTGGAGCGTCGCCCCGCGGCGTGAAGACCGAACCAGAGACGACCGTCGGCCCGGCGTCACCGGAGGTGGAGCGATAGACGACTCTGGCCGCGTGCAGTCCTCGACCCTCGTAGGTACGGGTCACCCCGGGCATGGATGTCGCCGTCACCAACGAACCAGGCCCGGAGTCCGTCAAATCCGCGGAAGTGATCGGCACGGGTGGACCGCCGGAAGGGGGAAACTGATCCACTACTCGCACTGCAACGGTGTAGATCGCGGCTTGGAATGTAACCACCACGGCTATCTCGATGGCGAGGACAACGGCCACAGCCGTCCACAACACCGCTTTTTTCATCATGCCCGGTACGCGCTGTCCTTTGCCGTTGCTCTGCCGCTCAATCTAGTGCGAACGGTGCGCCAGATGCTGCTAGCGCCGCCACCTTCTCCTGAGCGTGTCGCAAACCCCGTCCCGCGAACATCGACAGGACGCGCCGGTGTGTCATGACGGACTTCTCGGGGACGCAGATACCGATCTTTTACGTCAGCGTCAGTATTTTGCGGCGGCTTCCCTGCAACTCAGTCCGATTGCCCGCCATTCGGACTCCACGGACGTTGCTGGAGGCTGTTCAGACGTTTTGCGGGCATTCGCGAATTGGACTATCGATATTGATTTGTCCCTCGCCGCGGATGCCACCGGCGCGGTGTTGGCTCGTCACGAGATCGTCCGGCTAGCAGGCTTTTCCGGCTAGGTTGGCCGACTTTAACCGGATTACGCGCTTTGCCTCATGGCGAGCTGGGCGGTGGCTCTCACCCTAGCTTTATAACGTTGCGCGTCAATTAATGGAAGCCGCACGTGATGAATATCTGAGCGCGCGATGCGATCAGTAGGCGCCTGAACCCGCCGCGACAATGCGGATGGTCTTGGCCGCGATCAGTAGGTCGTTGGCAATGGACCAGTTCTCCACATAGGACAGATCCAGCCGGACCGAGTCCTCCCACGACAGGTCCGAGCGGCCGCTGACCTGCCACAGGCCTGTGATACCCGGCAGCACGAGCAGCCGTCGCCGCACCTGATCGTTGTAGGTGTCGACCTCGCGGCGCAGCGGCGGGCGCGGCCCGACAACGCTCATGTCGCGGCGCAGCACATTGAAGAACTGGGGAAGCTCGTCGATGCTGTAGCGGCGCAGGATCTTGCCGACCGCGGTGACCCGCGGGTCCTCGCGGATCTTGAACAGCACGCCGCCGACGCTCTCGTTGACATCGATCAGGCTGTCCAGCTGCTTGTCGGCACCGTCGACCATGGTCCGGAACTTGATCATCTGGAACGGCCGGCCGTCCAAGCCGATCCGCTCGGAGCGGTAGAACACCGGGCCCTTGCTGGTCAGCTTGATGGCGATCGCGGCAGCCGCCATCACCGGCAGGGCGCCGAGCAGGACGCTTAACGACACGAACAGGTCGAAGGCCCGCTTCTGCAACTTCTTCGTGCCGCTGTACTGCGGCTTCTCGACGTGAATGAGCGGCAGGCCGGCGACAGGGCGCATGGTCAGGCGCGGTCCGGCGACGTCGACGACGCCTGGCGAAACCACCAGGTCCACACCCAATTTGTCCAGATCCCACGACAATTCGCGGACACCTTCTGGCCCGAGGTGATCGGTGGTGGTCAACGCGACGGTATCAGCGTTGATCTTGAGGATGGCGTCGTGCACCTTGCCTTCGTCGCCGAGGACCGGCAACGTGCCGACTCCTGGCACCTCGAGGGTGCCGCCGGTGCTGCGCCCGGTCAGGCACACACCGACCACCGAGTAGCCGTACCACCAGCCGCGATGCAGGGACTGCACCAGGCTGCGCACCGCCCGCGGATCGCCGACGGCCAGCACCGACATGACGCACTTGCCCAGCCGGCGCTGGCGGGCGAGGAATCGCCTGCACAGGCTGCGGCTCAGGAGCAACGCAAGGAGTCCGAGCGGAAGGGCCACGGCAAGATAGCCACGGGCATACTCGGGCCGGAAGATCATCAGGAAGACCGCGATCACGCCGACGGTTGCCAGTGTGGCGGAAAACACCCGGCGGTATTCCTCGACGCCGGCACCGACGATCCGGGGCGAGCGAGTGCGGTACGCCGCAAGCAGGCCCAGCCAGATCGCGCCGACGAAGAACGACAGCACCGTGTAGTAGGACAGCACCGCGTAGTAGGCCGCGGCCTCGTACGCCGAAGCGGCCTCGACCGGCACGTCAGGCCTGCCGAGCCGGACGAACTGAGCAGCGGCCAAAGCCAGCGCCACCACAGCCACATCGGTCACGACAAGGAGGACCTTATATCGACGCTGCCACAAAGGAACGGGAGTGCTACCAACCGCGGTAAGGCGGGGTTTGGTGGGTACAAATACCTCTTCTGCCACCGACACGGCTCGCACTACCTCCTATTTGCTGGCGGCTACCGATAATTCGACGACCCCGACCGTCGGTACACTATCTCATTGTTTGCCTGACAACGCCACACATTGCGAAAACTGGCTGGTCAAGCGCAAGTGCCTTGAAGAACGGCCTTCGCGAAGCCGGCAAATTGGTAGAAGTACATGAACTCCCACTGCAGGAATGAGTACTGGTACTCCCTGGGCATCGCCCGCATGACCGTCGCGTGCCGATCGTCGGAGTAGCACTGCCGGAAGACCAGCCGTGCGCGCGGGATGTGATAACGCCAGGTGACGACGATAATCTTGGTCCACGATCGCTGCTGCGCAAGTTGGCGCACCATGTCCGCCTCGCCGCGGGTGGTCAGCGTGCGCGGCTTTCCGCAGATGACTTCTACGTCCTCGACAGGGCGGCAGAACTCCTTCATCACCGTGTCGTTGCGCAGGTAGGGATTCGATAGCACGACGGTCGGCGCCCAGCCCTCTCGCGCGAGACGTAGCGCATACTCCTCGCGGCCGTCGTGCTCACCGGCCAGCACAACGATCGCGTCGGCGCGCTGCAGCTGGTCCTCCTTGGCGTGGGTGAACAGCACGATTCCCGCCAGTCCGACGTCGATCAGCACGATCACGAGCACCGCGGCGATCGATTCCAAGATCACCCGGCCCGGATCAACCCGGCGCATAGCCCGCTAGTTGTTCGGCGCACATCTCGCGGTACGTTATCCACATCCGCCTGCCCAGCTCACGCTGGCCCGTCGCGTTGTAGTGGCGGTCTTCCCCACCATTGATACAGCCGGACGGTCCGGGAATGAATGCGGTGCCGGTCCTGCGATTCGGGGTGTCGGCGTGCACGGCGTCGATGGCGGAATAGTCCTTATGGCTCAATTCCATTTCTTCGGGCACCATTTGCCCGAGCAGGAAAGGCACGCTTTCGCCGTAGCGTCCCCGGACGTCGTCGATGAGCCGGTCGAGTTTCCTCTGATAAACCGCAGCGGCCATCAACGGCACATCCGTCTCGCCTTGGTGCCACAGCACGGCGGCGACGGTGCTGCCCGGATATTGTTCGATTGCCGCATCGACCGCGGACACCGCCTCGCGGTACAGATTTCTGCGCGAGCGAGTGTCGTCGACATCCCAGGTGTAGCCGTTCTTCGGGGTGAACGACGTGTCGCCGCGCGCACCAGGAATCAGCAGCACGGAACGGCCGGTCTCGTCGGCAAGCTGCTTGGCGAACGTCACACCGAAACCGACACCCTTGCCCGGCACCTCGTGAAACAACGGGTCGACGCCGGCGACAACAGTGCCGGCCGACGGGCCCGACATCGCCCATTGGTGCACCGCGGGGTGCGGTTTATCCGGGCCGTCGAGATCGAGCCCGACGCCCATTCCGTAGGCGTTCGACTGTCCGAGAATCGGCACGATCAGATACGGAAGCTCGGGGACGGTCACCGGGGTGCCGGGCTTGGCTAGGCGGCGCTTGACGACGCACCAGCCCTCGATCAGCAGGCGGCGCAGGAGCGGATAGTCTCCATCGGGATTCCTAAGGGCAGTCATTTTCGACCGGTTTACCCGCGAATCGGTCTGCGATCCAAGTGAATTGGGATGCGATGTCCACGTCGCCGTGCCCCTTGTCCGGCTGGAGCTGCCATTGCACAGTCCCGCCGAGTGCACACGCCCTTGCGATCGCGTCGGTGGTCCACTGCGCATCGATGTAGGTGTCTTGTCCGCCATATGCCACCGACAGCGGTGCTGAAAGTCGTTGCTGCGGAAGGGACCAGGCCGAGATCAGCTTGCGTAACTGTTCGGCAGCGGCTGGTGTGGCCGGCGCCAGGTCGGTTGGCTGCATCGCTTGGATCGCGGCCGTACGATCCGAGACCTTGGGCCCCGAACACGCCGAAAGCACGTCCCAGTATTTCTTGGCCGCGCCGTGGCGGTAGTCGTCGCGGTTGAGGTCGTCGTGCAGGCGCGCAAGTGACTCGATGACTGCTTGAAACGCCGCCAGCTGATCAACGGTCAACGTGCCCGCCTGCGCCTTGTTCACCATTCCTGACACATCGACGGCAGGTGAGTACGCGACCGCGCCGACGAGGTTCAGTTCCGGTGCGTAGGTGCCTGCCTGTTCGTCCGCCGCCCATGCCGCCCCGCCGCCTTGGGATCCGCCGACGGCCACCCAGCGATCGGAGACGTTCTTGAAGGTATGGCGCAAGGCGC
>NZ_DASSCY010000162.1:0-5740 GCF_035697385.1 Mycobacterium sp.
AAGGAAAGCATAAAAAATGGCACGTTATACCGGCCCCGTTACCCGCAAGTCGCGTCGTCTGCGCGTCGACCTTGTCGGAGGCGACCAGGCGTTTGAGCGTCGTCCGTACCCGCCCGGCCAGCATGGCCGCGCGCGGATCAAGGAGAGCGAATACCGCACCCAGCTGCAGGAGAAGCAGAAGGCCCGCTTCACCTACGGCGTCATGGAGAAGCAGTTCCGCCGGTACTACGAAGAGGCCAACCGGCACGCCGGCAAGACCGGTGAGAACCTGCTGCAGATCCTGGAGAGCCGGCTGGACAACGTCGTGTACCGCGCCGGGCTTGCCCGCACGCGTCGCATGGCACGCCAGCTGGTCAGCCACGGACACTTCACCGTCAACGGTGTCAAGGTCGACATCCCGAGCTACCGGGTGTCGCAATACGACATCATCGACGTCAAGGACAAGTCGCTGAACACGCTGCCGTTCGAGGTGGCGCGGGAGACCGCGGGCGACCGCCCGATCCCGGCCTGGCTGCAGGTTGTCGGCGAGCGTCAGCGCATCCTGGTCCACCAGCTGCCCGAGCGTGCACAGATCGACGTGCCGTTGACCGAGCAGCTGATCGTCGAGTTCTACTCGAAGTAAGTAGTACCCCCGGGCCGTCAAAATGGCGGTCCGGGACACCTAACGGCATCAAATAGCGGGTGCCGAGGAGGAGAAGAAACACCATGCTGATTTCTCAGCGACCCACACTGGCCGAAGAGGTCAAGTCCGAGAATCGGTCCCAGTTCGTCATCGAGCCGCTGGAGCCGGGATTCGGTTACACCCTTGGCAATTCGCTTCGGCGCACGCTGCTGTCGTCCATTCCGGGCGCGGCGGTCACCAGCATTCGCATCGACGGTGTGCTGCACGAGTTCACCACCGTCCCTGGCGTCAAGGAAGATGTCACCGACATCATCTTGAACCTCAAGGGTCTGGTCGTGTCGTCCGAGGAGGACGAGCCGGTCACCATGTACCTGCGCAAGCAGGGGCCCGGCGCGGTCACCGCCGGTGACATCGTCCCGCCCGCCGGTGTGACGGTGCACAACCCGGACATGCATATCGCCACACTGAACGACAAGGGCAAGCTCGAGGTCGAGTTGGTCGTCGAGCGCGGCCGTGGCTACGTGCCCGCGGTGCAGAACAAGGCATCGGGCGCCGAAATCGGCCGCATCCCAGTCGATTCCATCTACTCGCCGGTGCTCAAGGTCACCTACAAGGTGGAGGCAACCCGCGTCGAGCAGCGCACCGACTTCGACAAGCTGATCCTCGACGTCGAGACCAAGAGCTCGATCACCGCTCGTGACGCGCTGGCGTCGGCGGGCAAGACGCTGGTCGAGTTGTTCGGTCTCGCACGGGAACTCAACGTCGAGGCCGAGGGCATCGAGATCGGCCCGTCGCCGGCCGAGGCCGACCACATCGCCTCGTTCGCGCTGCCGATCGACGATCTGGACCTCACGGTGCGGTCGTACAACTGCCTCAAGCGCGAGGGTGTGCACACGGTGGGCGAGCTCGTCGCCCGCACGGAGTCTGATCTGCTGGACATCCGCAACTTCGGCCAGAAGTCCATCGACGAGGTGAAGATCAAGCTGCACCAGCTCGGTCTGTCGCTCAAGGACAGCCCGGCGACGTTTGATCCGTCCGAGGTCGCCGGCTACGACGTCGCCACCGGCACCTGGAACAGCGACGCCGGTTACGACCTGGACGACACCCAGGACTACGCCGAAACCGAACAGCTCTAAGAAGTCCGTCCCGGTCCTACCTGATACGGGGACCGGCCCCAATTAGGAGATAGTCGCAATGCCCAAGCCCACCAAGGGTCCTCGCCTCGGCGGGTCGTCCTCGCACCAGAAGGCGCTGTTGGCCAACCTGGCCACGTCGCTGTTCGAGCACGGCCGGATCAAGACCACCGAGCCCAAGGCGCGGGCGTTGCGGCCCTATGCGGAGAAGCTCATCACCCACGCCAAGAAGGGCACGCTGCACAACCGGCGTGAGGTGATGAAGAAGATCCGCGACAAGGACGTGGTGCACACGCTGTTCGCCGAGATCGGTCCGTTCTTCTCCGACCGCAACGGCGGCTACACCCGCATCATCAAGGTGGAGGCACGCAAGGGCGACAACGCCCCGATGGCCGTCATCGAGCTGGTGCGGGAGAAGACGGTGACCGACGAGGCCAACCGTGCTCGCCGGAGCCGCTCCGGCGGCGACGTCGGGTCCGGCGCGGCTGCTTCCAAGAAGGCCGCACCTGTGGCGGCCGCCGCGGCACCGCAGGCAGCCGTTGAGCCGGAGGCGACAGTCGGTCCGGAGGAATCGGTCGAGGACGTCAAGGCCGAAGACGCCGCCATCGAGGAGGCGCAAGCAGCTGAGGCCGAGGCTGAAGTGGCCGAGACTGAGGCCGATGAGAAGGCTGACTCCGACAAGGATGACGACAAGTCCTAGTGACGCTGTGAACGAGCCCGCCATCGACTCCGGTGGCGGGTTTGTTCGTCTTCGGCTCGATATCGCCTACGACGGAACCGACTTCGCCGGCTGGGCCGCGCAGACCGGACAGCGCACCGTCGCAGGCGTTCTCGACGACGCGCTGTCCACAGTGTTCCGCTGCCCTGTGCAACTGCGCGCGGCCGGGCGTACCGACGCCGGTGTGCACGCGACGGGTCAGGTGACGCATGTCGACGTGCCTGCCGACGCGCTCGTCAACGTATATCCGCGCACGACGCATGCGGGTCCGGAGTTCCTGCCATTGGTGCGACGACTCGCGCGGTTCCTGCCTGCTGATGTGCGGGTGCTCGACATCGACCGCGCCCCAGCGGGTTTCGACGCCCGGTTCTCGGCATTGCGCCGCCATTACGTGTATCGGTTGTCGACGGCACCGTACGGGGTGGAGCCGCAGCAGGCAAGGTACGTGACCCCGTGGCCGCGACCGTTGGACGTCGACGCGATGTCCGCCGCATCGCGGGACATGTTGGGGCTGCGCGACTTTGCCGCGTTCTGTAGGCACCGCGAAGGCGCGACCACCATCCGGGATTTACAGCGGCTGGATTGGACACGCGACGGCGACACTGTCACCGCCTACGTCACCGCCGACGCGTTTTGTTGGTCGATGGTGCGATCCCTCGTCGGTGCCCTGCTGGCCGTGGGGGAGCATCGTCGCGAACCCGGTTGGTGCGCTGCACTGTTGACGTCAACGCGGCGCTCCAGCGATTTCGCGGCGGCACCACCACAGGGGCTGACGCTCGTCGGCGTGGACTATCCGCCCGACGATGAACTCGAGGCGCGCACGAAGGTCACCAGGGACCTGCGAGTCATCGATTAAATGCGGCCCGCGACGAAGTCGGCCGCCTGATTCGCCATGCCCCCATCGATGTACGCCCTGGCGAGGTGGGCGGGCCAGTTGTCTTCCCAGGTGTTCGGATCGGCCGGGTTGCAGATGGGGTCTGCGCCGTGGCACAACTCGATGGTCCTGTCGCTGTAGAGCGGGTTGAAGTTCGTGATCGGACCCACCCAGGCGGCGCCGTTGCCAAACAAGGCGACTGCGGCGATATGTCTGTCGGCGCCCGGTGGCAGTGGGCTGTCGAATCCGAAGAAGCCGAACGGCACCGCCAGCACGACGTCGGTGACCGCCGCGCCGAGCGAATAGCCCCCCAGCACCAACCGCGTATCCGGGCATGTGTTCATCATGTGCTGAATGTGCCCGCTCATATCGTTGGCGCCTACATCGACGTCGCTGTCAGCGGCATAACGCACCGCGTAGACGCCGATGTCCTTGTTCGCCTTCGAGCGCAGCGAGTTGATGAACGCGTTGCCGAGCACCCCGACACCCGGTGACTCCACACGGCCGCGCGCGAACACCACCTCGACGGCGGGGCAGGCCGCCGACGCGGACGGGACAACATGGGTGGCGCCGGGCAAAGCCATCGGCGCCATCAACCCGGCCACGGCAAGGAGAACGGTCGTGGCGATCAACAAGCCTCGACGGCCCCAACGGCGTTGCTCAAGATCAGTTTTCACCCCGCCGATAGTAACCGAATCTATCGACGCAGACGTAGATAATTTGCTCAACAGCGAATCCGGCTGCTGCGCAACTAAACCCTTGCGGCCACGAAGCTGGCCGCTTGGCTGATGAAGGCAGAGGATTCGTAATGCGTATGGGCGAACGGATTGCGCCCGTCCGAGCAGATCGGATCGCCGTCGCTGCAGAAGTCGAGCGCCCTGCCTGCGAACGACCCCGATGCCGTCAGCGAGTTCCCGAACTTGGTCGCAGGGTTGCCGAATACGACCACTGCGGCAATGTTGCCGGCGGAACTTGCAGGCAGTGGGGGCGCGGATCCGATGTTTCCGACCTTGTTGCCCAGCGGTGGCACCCCGGCGAGCATGTCGACCACGGCGGCACCTTGGGAATACCCGCCGAGCACAATGCGGGTTCCCGGGCACTGCGCCGCCATGGAGGCGATGTGAGCGGTCGCGTCGGCGGCCCCGTCGGCGGTGGTCAGGAAGTCGTAACCCGCGGGATAGTTCACGCCGTAGGTGCCAAGGCTGCGGCCCCCGAGCGCGGGCGCCAGCTGATCGGCGAGGGCTTGGCCAACGCGGCCGATGCCGACGGGTTCGCTAGTGCCGCGGGCGAATACGATCTCCACGTCGGGGCATGGCTGTGCGGATGAGACGGCCGGTGTGATGACAGCAAAGCCGACGGCCATCAGGGCAGCCGAACATGCCAGGATCAGGCGGCGAACCGGTTGAAAAGTCACAAGAAACGATAACACCTAGTCAGGCTAAACTAATCTCGCCACGAAACTTGCCGCCTGATTCGCGAGCCCAGCGCTCACATAATCGCTATGAGCGAACGGGTTGCGGCCGTCGGAGCAGATCGGGTCGCCGTCCTTGCACAGGTCGATGGCCCGGCCGGCAAACAGGTGATTCGCCGAGGTGATGGGGTTGCCGAATTTCGTCGCCGGATTGCCGAACGCCGCGACAGCCGCCACGTTGGGGGACAGGCCCGGGGGCAGGGGTGCGCCCAGGTTTCCGATCCTGTTGCCCAGTGGCGGTATGCCCATCAGCATGTCCATCACGGCCGCGCCTTGGGAGTATCCGCCCAGCACGATGCGGGTGGTCGGACAGGTCTTGACGAAGTTCGCGACGTAGGCCGACGCGTCGTTCGCGCCGTCGTAGGCCATGCCGAAGTCGTACGACGCGGGATAGTTCACCCCGTATGTCGTCAGGGTGCGGTTCCCGATCTGGCCCCGCAGCGCATCGACGAAGGCCTGGCCGACACGGCCGATGCCAGGGGGCTCGCCTGTGCCCCGCGCGAATACGACGTGGACGCCCGGGCACGCCGGCTGGGCTGCTGCGGGCGGGGCGGCAACGACGGCCATCGTCGCTGCTGCGAACGTCAGCGTTGCTGAGAGGGCGACCAGAGCCGCGTTGGCGGTCAACCGGACCGTCGCATGGACAGCTGGAACTGCGCGCATGCGGCTAATACTCACATATTGACGCCGATGTCTTGGAACTCATCGGCCAGTTGCGTGGTCGCTGGATCAGCCCGCCGGGCCCGGCGAGCTCGTCGTTGCTGTGTGCGACGCACAGCTGAGCTGACCGCCTACCGGCAAATCGTCGACGTCCGTCGGCAACGCGTCCGCCACCTTCTCGCTGCGGTCGCCTTGACGAGCCAGCGCCAGCCCGACGAGGACCACAGCGCCGCCGATGGCCTGAATGGGCGTCATCGCTTCA
>NZ_DASSCY010000163.1:0-22359 GCF_035697385.1 Mycobacterium sp.
TCAGCACATATATCCGATCTTTGGTTGCAAGGACGGTTACGTCCGGATCTGTCTGCTGTCGGCACGCCAATGGCGCGGTATGAGGGCATGGCTTGGTGAGCCCGAGCAGTTCGCCGACCCGCGCTACGACACGATCGCAGCGCGCTATGGCGCATCACGAGAACTCAACGCCATCATCGCCGAATTTTTCGCCCCGCAGACGATGGCCGCCTTGGTGGCCGACGGGCAAGCGCGAGGAGTGCCGATTGCGGCGGTGCTCACGCCGGCCGAAGCGTTGACATCCGAGCATTTTCACGCCGTCGGCGCTTTGACCGATGCGGAAATCGTGAATGGCGCATGCGTCACCGTGCCCGTGGGGCCGTTCGTGGTCGACGGCCACCGTGCCGGTTTCCAGCGCACCGCGCAGTCGGCAGGCGCCGACGAACCATCCTGGGCCAGAGCACGATCCGCCCCGGCTACCGTCGAGGATGCTTTGGCTCACCAACGGCCCTTCGAGGGACTGCGCATCCTCGACCTCGGTGTCATCGTTGCCGGCGGCGAGCTTGGCCGGTTGTTCGCCGACCTGGGTGCCGAGGTCATCAAGATCGAGAGCGCGGCGTACCCCGACGGCCTTCGCCAAACGCCACCAGGCCAGGCGATGAGCAGGTCGTGGGCATTGACGCATCGCAACTCCTACAGCCTCGGCCTCGATTTGCGCCAGCCCGCCGGCGCAGAGATATTTGGCCGCCTGGTGGCCGGTGCCGACGCGGTCTTTGCGAACTTCAAGCCGGGAACCCTTGCTTCTCTTGGGTTTTCGTTCGAGCGGTTGCGGGAGATCAATCCGAGGATCGTGCTTGCGGAAAGCAGCGCGTTCGGGGCGGCAGGCCCGTGGAGCGCGCGGATGGGCTACGGCCCGCTGGTGCGCGCGACCACCGGCGTCACCCGCCTGTGGACCTCAGAGGACGCCGAAGACGGCAGTTTCTATGATGCCACCACGATCTTCCCTGACCATGTCGTCGCACGGATCACCGCGATCGCCGCACTCGCCGCGCTGATCGGTCGCGACGGCACAGGAACCAGTGCACACGTGCACATTTCCCAAGCGGAAGCCGCCATGAACCAGCTTGCCACCGCCTACGTCGCCGAAGCCGCCCGCGCCGCACGGCTACCGTTGGCCGATGACACCGCCCTGCATGCGGTGTATCCGTGTGCGGGTGAGGACGAATGGTGCGTCATCTCGTTGCGCTCCGACGACGACCGTGCCAACCTCGCAGCTGCGATGGGCTCCGACGAACTTCCGCACGACCGCGCGGACCTCATCGCTGTGGTGTCGCAGTGGACGGCCACGCAAGACAAATCCGCCGTCACGGACATCCTCCAGCGCGCCGGTGTGCCCGCCGCGCCGATGAACCGGGCCGTCGACGTGCTGGCCGACCCACAGGTCAGGTTCCGAAAGCTGTTCACCGACATGACGCATCCGCTCTTCGACGCGCCGATGCCCAGTGAGACCGGGCCCGCACCGTTCACCAACATTCCGCCTGCCGAGTTTCGGCCGGCGCCGATGCCCGGCCAGCACACCCGCGAGGTATGCCAGAAGGTCCTCGCCATGGGCCCCGAGGAGATCGACCGCCTGATCGCCGAGGGAGTCTTGTTCACACACGACCGGAGACCATCTTGAGCAATATCGACCCTCGGACACCGGTGCTCATCGGCTACGGCCAGGTGAATCAACACGACGATCATCCCGGCGTCGAACCTGTCGACCTGATGGTGGCCGCGGCCCGCGCCGCCGCCGACCCACGAGTCCTCGAGGCCGTCGACTTCGTGCGGGTGGTCAATCTGTTGTCCTGGCGCTATCGCGACCCCGGCCTGCTGCTCGCTGGGCGCATCCGCGCCAAAGACGCCGCCACCCGCTACACCGGCATCGGCGGCAACGTTCCGCAATCACTGGTCAACCAGGCCTGCCTGGACATCCAGGCCGGGCGCGCCGACGTGGTCATGATCGCAGGCGCCGAAACATGGCGCACCCGAACACGATTGCGTGCCGGCGGCGCCAAACCCGACTGGACGAAACAGGATGACTCGGTGCCGATGGCCGACGGCGCCGACGAAGGCGTGCCGATGGCGGGGCCTGCCGAAATCCGAATCCACCTGGACCGGCCCGCCTACGTGTATCCGATGTTCGAGCAGGCGTTGCGCATCGCGAAGGGGGAGACCTCCGACGAGCACCGACGCTTCATCGGCGAGCTGTGGTCGCAGTTCAGCGCAGTGGCCGCGAAGAACCCGCACGCCTGGAGCCGAGACCCGTTGCCAGCCGAGCAGATCTGGCAGCCGGGGCCGAAGAACCGGATGATCAGCTGGCCCTACACCAAGCTGATGAATTCCAACAACATGGTCGATCAGGGCGCCGCCCTGATCCTCGCGTCGGCGGACAAGGCCACCTATCTTCAGATCCCTTCTGAACGTTGGGTTTTCCCATACGCGGGAACCGACTCTCATGACACCTACGCGATCGGTGAGCGTGCCGAGTTCCATCGGTCGCCTGCGATCCGGATCGCCGGCAAGCGGGTGCTGGAGCTCGCCGGCGTAGGCCTTGACGATGTCGAACTGATCGATATCTACTCGTGCTTCCCGTCTGCGGTGCAGGTGGCCGCCAATGAGCTGGGCCTGCCAGTCGGCGATCCTGGCCGACCGCTCACCGTCACAGGAGGGCTGACTTTCGCCGGCGGTCCATGGAACAACTACGTCAGCCACTCCATCGCGACGATGGCCGAGCGGCTGGTCGCCAACCCCGGCCAGCGCGGCTTGATCACAGCCAACGGCGGCTATCTCACCAAGCACAGCTTCGGCGTATACGGCACTGAGCCGCCAACGCATGAATTCCGCTGGGAGGACGTCCAATCCATCGTCGACCGCGAACCGACGCGCGCTGCGGTTGTGGAATGGTCTGGGGTCGGCACAGTCGAGTCGTGGACCACGCCGTTCGGCCGGACCGGAAGCCCAGAGAAGGTGTTCCTCGCGGTCCGCACGCCCGACGACTCGCGGGCGCTCGCACTGATCACCGATCCATCGGAAGCCGAGGTCACGGTGCGCGACGACATCGCAGGAGCGAAGGTGCATGTGAACGCCGACGGCACCGCGACCCTGCGGTAGCCGCGCCGCTAACCGAGGTCGGCCAGCAGCCCGCCCACCCGTTGCCGTACAACGGTTTCGGTGCCCGGACCGACGATGGCGTGCACCCGCCCCGCTTCGATGGCCTCGATCGCCGCTTCCGCGACCATCGCGGGTTTCATCGCGCCCTCCGGCATTCTGCCGGCGGCGGTCGTCGCGGCTCCCGCAGGCACCAATGACGCCGAATTCGTGCCAAGCGCGGTGTCAACCAATCCGGGACACAGCACGGTTGCCCCTAAATCCGCTGAGATAGCGCGCAATTCGGCGTTCAATGTTTCCGTCAACCCGACGACCGCATGCATGGTCGCGTTGTAGGGTGCCAGCGTCGGCAGCGGCATCAGGCCACCGGCGGACGCGGTGTTCAGGAAGTGGCCCGAGCCCTGGGCGATGAACATCGGCGAGAACGTCCGCACCCCGTGTACAACGCCCATCAGCTTGACGTCGATCAGCCACCGCCACGTCTCGAGCCGCTGTTCCCAGACCGGTGATTGCTCACACACGACGCCCGCGTTGTTGCACACCAGGTCGATGCGACCGAACCGTTCGACCGTTTCGTCGGCCAGCGCGTCCACGTCGGCGTCGACGCTGACGTCAGCCCGCACGCCCGCGACCCGTCCAGGGCGCCCGGACAGGGCGTCGACGGCGATGGGGATCGCGTCCTCACGGATGTCGGCGATCATCACGTCGACGCCGCGACCCACCAACTCCTCCGCAAGCGCGAACCCGATGCCGCTGGTGCCACCCGTGACCACGGCGACCTGACCCGACTCGATCTTCATTCACTCCCGCCTCCTGCGCCTGGTGTAGCAGCGCGGTTACATGGTCCTCATCGTTACGACACATCGTGTCGCTTACGTGTTGCCAATGACAGACGTTGCCATACCCGAGGCCACCGAAGCCCCGCCCAAGCGGTGGTACTCCTCGCTGTTCGTCCAGCTGCTGATCGCGATCGTCGCAGGCATCGCCGTCGGCTGGTTGTGGCCCGGCTTCGGCGCCGACCTCAAACCACTGGCCGACGGCTTCATCAAGCTGATCAAGATGCTGATCGCGCCGATCATCTTCTGCACGGTGGTGATCGGCATCGCCCACGTCGGCGACCTGAAGTCGGTCGGCCGGATCGGGATCAAGGCGCTGATCTACTTCGAGGTGGTGACCACCTTCGCGCTGCTGTTCGGCTTGGTGATCGGCAACCTCGTCAAGCCGGGCGCGGGCTTCAACATCGACCCACAGACGCTGGCGACCGGCGCCGAGGCGGTGGCCAAGAAAACCGGGGAAGGGGAGCTGCCGCACACCGTCGAGTTCCTTCTCAACATCATTCCGACGTCGGTGATCTCCGCATTCGCCGAGAACATGCTGCTGCAGGTGTTGTTCTTCGCGGTGCTGTTCGGCCTGGCGCTGGCGAAGTTCGGTGAGCACGGCCCGCCGGTGATCTTCGAGTTCATCGAGCACCTCAGCGATATCTTCTTCACCATCATCGGCTGGATCATGCGGCTGGCACCGGTGGCCGCGTTCGGTGCGATGGCCTACATCATCGGCCAGTACGGCATCGCGTCGCTGGGCAGCTACGCCAAGCTGATCGCCGCCTGCTATGTCGGGGCGGCGATGTTCATCCTGATCCTCGCGGCCATCGCGCGATTCCTCGCCGGGGTCAGCCTCTGGCGATTCGTCATCTACATCAAGGATGAGCTGTTCCTGGCCTTGGGTACCGCCTCCACCGAAGTGGTGCTGCCGCGCGTCATGGCGAAGTTGATCAACGCCGGGTGTTCGCGCACCACAACGGGTTTGGTCGTACCCACCGGGTACTCGTTCAACCTGGACGGCGCGACGCTGTACCTGTCGATCTGCGTGTTGTTCCTGGCGCAGGCCCTTGGTGTGGATCTGAGCCTGGGCGAGCAGATCACCGCTGTGTTGGTGTTGATGCTGACGTCGAAGGGCATGGCGGGGGTGCCCGGTTCGTCGTTCCTGGCGCTGTCGGCGACGGTTGCGGCAATCGGGCACGGGGCGATCCCGGTGGCGGCGGTCGCGCTGCTGCTGGGTGCCGACCGGATCATGGACTCGATGCGGGTGTCGGTCAACCTGCTGGGCAACTGCGTCGCGACGTTGGTGGTGGCCCGGTGGGAAGGCCAGCTCGACGCTGACCGGATGCGGAAGGTATTGCGCGGCGAGCAGGTTGACCCGCTCGACGATGAGGCCGAACCGCAGAAGGAACCCGCGCTACGGTAAACCCGTGGGCTTGCGGACCGTTGGGCTGCTGCTGGGGCTGTGGTGTGTGCTGGCGATCGCCCCGGCGTTCGTCATCGCGGTGTTCATGGGAGTGGACACCGCAGACCCGTCCGCGACCGTGCTACTCGTCTGGATCGGCGGATACCTGGCGCAGATCGGTGTGTTCCTCGTGATCACGATGAAGACCGGCAGCGGAAGCTTTGCCGGCTGGTTGATCGCCTCGCTGGTGCCGTGGACGGCGAACTGGGTGGCGCCGATGTCGCCGTGGTGGCTGATCGCCTGCGCGGCCGTCGTCGTGGGCTACTCGTTGTGGTTCTACCGGTCGCTGACCCACGGCGTCATCAGCTAGGGCGCTGCGGGGGGAACATCGGTGTACTGCAGCGTGTACCCCTCCGCGGAGAAGGTGAAGCCCTTGCTGGTGAACTCGCTCAAGCAGGACACCCCGGATTCCTGCACGTTGCAGCGGAATCCGGCAGCCGCCAAGATCCTGTTGAACGGCAGCGTGTTCGCGGGACCGGGGTCAAGCGCGAACTCGGGTTGCTCGAGCGACACGAAGCGTGGGTCGCCCTCGCGCTCGACAACGATCGCGTTCACTGCATCCGGTTCGCCGTCGACGCCAAGGCCGGAAGCCCAGCTGTTCGCCGACTGGCATCCGGCCTTGGCACGCGGGAAGATTGCGCATCTCCATTTGCCGCTTGGAGTGGTGAAGTAGTAGCCCGCGCTGCCGTTTACGTGTGCGACGTACTCGAAGGCGTCAACGAGGTGGACATTGCTCGGCGGCGGCGACGGGGCAGCCGACGCGGCGGGCGTTTCGGGATGCACACGCGGTTCGCCGGTGTTGACCACCCGCTGTCCCGAACAGCCGGCGGCCAGGAACGCGACGCCCAGTACCGCAGCCGTAGGTCGAGAGATCAACCGGAACCCAATTCGCTCAATGACTGCTGCGGGTCGGCAAGTCGGTCCGGGTCAACTGGGTTGCGGGAGCGGATCAGCGATTTGATGTCGTCGAGCCCTTCCCAGATGTTGACGTTCATCCCGGCGAGTACCCGGTTGTCGCGGTCAAGCCAGAACACCACGAACTCCCGGCCGTCCACGTCACCGCGGAACACCACCCGGTCATAGTCGGGTGCGTGTCCGACGTACTCCATTCCGAGGTCGTATTGATCGGTGAAGAAGTAGGGGAGTTCGGTGTATTCGCCAGGCTTGCCCAGCATTCCGTCCGCAGCGACGGCGGGCTGTTTCAGCGCATTCGCCCAGTGTTCGGTGCGGATGCGCACGCCGAACAAAGGATGTTCGGCGGCAGCGATGTCGCCGACGGCGAAGATGTCCGGGTCGCTGGTGCGCAGTGAGGAGTCGACCAGTACGCCACCGTTGCCGGTGGCCAGCCCGGCGTGCTCGGCGAGAGCCGTGTTCGGTGATGCACCCACCGCGACGAGCACGTGGTCGGCGCCGACGGTGGAGCCGTCGCCCAGTTTCAATCCGGTCGCTTTGCCGTCGGACGTCGTGATCTCGTCGACTGTCGCGCCGAGTCGGAGGTCGACACCGTGGTCGCGGTGCAGGCGCGCGAAGACCGCACCGACCTCGTGGCCGAGCGCCGTCTGCAGCGGGACGTCGGTGGCCTCGACGACAGTGACGGCCACGCCGTGCTCCCGGGCGCCAGCGGCGACTTCGAGGCCGATCCAGCCGGCGCCGACGACCGCAAGAGACGATCCCTCGACCAGTGACGCGCGCAGAGCTGCGGCGTCATCGATGGTGCGTAGATAGTGCACGTTCTTGGCGTCGGAGCCGGGAATGGGAGGCCGGCGCGATTGCGAGCCGGTGGCCAGCAGCAGCTTGTCGTAGCGCACGGTGGTGCCGTCGGGCATCGACAGGGTGTGGGCGCGGGGGTCGACGGCCGACACCTCGGTGCCCAGCTGCAATTCGATGTGGTGATCGCGATACCAGGCCGACGCGGCGACGGTGAAGTCGCCGAGCTCCTTCTTGTCGGCCATGAACTCTTTCGACAGCGGTGGACGTTCGTAGGGCAGGTGCTCCTCCGCGGCGAACAACACGATGTGGCCGTCGAAATCCTTGTCCCGCAATGCTTCTGCGGCCTTGGCGCCAGCGAGGCCGCCACCGACGATGGCGAATGTAGACGACGTTGTCATGTCTGCTGAGCGTACTCGCACCCGGGTTGCGCTTCAGCCGACCCGCGCTGACAGCAGCTCCTTGAGCTTTCGCGCATTGTGGATCGCGTGCCCGCCGAGATCGTTGTTGAAGTAGACGAGAACCCGCCGGCCTTCTGCATGCCATTCGGCCGCCCGATCGGCCCACTGGCGCAACTCTTTGGCGGGATAAGAGCCGTGATACATCGAGTCCTGGTCGGGTCCGTGCATCCGCACGTACACCAGATCGGCGGTGGCACGCGGAATCGTCGCCACCTTGGCGCCGCTCATGACCACGTAAGCGGCGTGGTGTCGCTCCAGCATGGCGTAGACGGCGGGGTCGTCCCAGGACGGGTGGCGCAGTTCCATGGCCACCGGAATCCAGTCGGGCATCACGGTCAAGAAGTGATCCAGCCGCGCATCGTCGCGTTCCATCGCCGGATGCACCTGTACCAGTAGCGCCTCACGGCGGTCGCCGAGTGCGGCCCAGCACCGCTCGAATCTCTCGACCCAAGGTTCGGGTGTGCCGAGCCGCCGATAATGGGTCAGCCCGCGATGCGCCTTCACCGACATGGTGAACCCTGCGGGTAGCCGCTCCCGCCACCCCGCGAAGGTGGCGTCCTTGGGCCACCGGTAGAAGCTTGCGTTGAGCTCGACGGTGTCGAACTCCTCGACGTAGCGGGCCAGCCGCTTGGCCACCGGTAACCCCGGCCGGTACAGCACGTCTGCCCAGTGGTCGTATGACCATCCCGATGTGCCGATGCGGATCATGTCGACGACACCTCGTCGCGCAACTCGTCATCGAGCGAGACCCTGACCAGTGCGGCGGCCAGTCTCGCGTTGTCGCGTGGCGCGAGAGCGCCGAGCTTGTCAGGGGTCGCGGGTAGGTCGAGCTGTCGCGCTGCGCCGATCGCGCGCTTGTCGAAGTACGGCCGAACCCACGTCCAGACATCCTGGATCTCGCGCAGGAAAATGTCGGCGCCGGTGTCGCCAATTCCGTTGAACTGCTTGAGGAGACGCGAGGTCGACTTGACGTCGCCAGTGGAAAGCTTGCGCAGATCCCCGCCGTACTCGTCGCGAACCGCTGCGGCGATGTCGGCCAGCCTGATCGCCGAGCTTTCGTCGTAGCGGACGTAGTGGGCGCGGCCGAACGCCCGGATCATGGTGGCGCGGTCGGCCTTCAGCACGGCGTGCGGTGTGCGTAGGCCGGCACGGAACAGCTCGTGTGCGGCGCGCGTCGCGATCGTCGCGTCGATCGGCTTGCTGGCCAGCATGCACAGTGTCAGCAGCTGAAATAGCGGCATCGGCTGGTCCTTCAGCCGGATGCCCGCCTCCTGTGCATAGGTGGTGCCTGCCTGCTGCAGAAGGCGTCGGACCAGCTCCTTCGATGAATCCGCCATTTGTTCCTGCGTACCCGGCTGCGCGACGAGAAAACGTGTCGGTGGGTGCGTCTATAAACGACCTGGCAAGGCCGTCAAGTGAGGGAGACACCAATGTCCAATGTTGTGAACTACTTCGAGATCGGCACACCCGACGCGGGTGCGACGAAAGCCTTCTATGGGCAGCTGTTCGACTGGAAGATCGACGACCCGTCGAACGGGTACGGGATGGTCGACGGGGACAAGGGCGGTGTCTGGGACACCGCGGAGATGGGCGGCGCGTCGTGGGCGATCTTCTACGTCCAGGTGGACGACGTGAAGGCCGCCATCGACAAGGCGGAAGGCCTCGGCGCGAAGGTGGTGGTTCCGTTCACCGACAACGGCGCACTCGAATTCGCCCACCTGCAGGACCCACACGGCAACCGGTTCGGCGTGTGGCGCCCGAAGAGCTGACCGCTACTTAGGCTTTAGGCCTTTCGCGTAGTCGACGCCGCGGGTGACCCAGGACTGAAGCTGCCGTTTCGTCTTCAGGCCATCCGCGGCGACTAGCAGCCAGCCCCGGGTTTCACGGCCGGCCATCACCATCGGTTCGACGTGGTCGCGTGCCAGCTGCTTGGCGGTCTCATCGGGCGGCACCCGCACCATCAGACCGCCGCGGCCGCTGACGGCCACCGACATGTTGCCGTTGATCAGGAAAGCCAGCCCGCCGAACATCCGCTTCTCGTCGACGCCGCGCTCGGTTGCGATGAGTTCGCGAATCCGGTCGGCCAAGTCTTCGTCGTAGGCCATGCGAGCACGTTAACGTGCGCGACCGACATTCAATCCGCGTCGGCGCTGACCGTCCATGACCCGACCCGGTTGTAAGCGGAGTCGTAGATGTCTTGCTTGTCTCCGGGCTCGATGGCGTCGAAGTCCTTCATCGCGCCGCCCCAGTAGCGCAGGATCCTGCTGACCTCGGCTCGCACATCCGAGTCGTCAGGCAGGTTCACGTCGAGCACGAATCTCACAGCGGAGTAGGACCCGCATTCGCTGCTTTTGCACTCAGGGTCGTGACCGTTGCCGAATCACGACCCTGAGTGCAACTTTGCGGCCAGCGCTCAGGCCGCGACGGTGGCGGCTTCTTCGGCAGGCGCCAATGCCAGCGCGACGATCTCCGCGACGTCGGTCATCGGCTTCACGTCCAGCGACTCGAGCACGTTTGCCGGGACATCGTCCAGGTCCGCCTCGTTGCGCTGCGGGATGAAAACCGTTGACAGGCCTGCCCGTTGAGCGGCCAGCAGCTTTTGCTTGACCCCGCCGATGGGCAGCACCCGGCCGTTCAACGTCACCTCGCCGGTCATGCCGACGTCGGAGCGCACCTGACGTCCGGTGGCCATCGAGACCAGTGCGGTCACCATCGTCACACCGGCCGACGGGCCGTCCTTCGGAACCGCGCCCGCTGGCACGTGCACGTGGATGCGACGGTCCAGTGCCTTCGGGTCGACGCCGAGCTCCGACGCATGCGAGCGGACGTAGGACAGCGCGATCTGCGCCGACTCCTTCATCACGTCGCCCAGCTGACCGGTCAGTTGTAGCCCGGCATCGCCGTCGGTCGCCCCTGCCTCGATGTAGAGCACATCGCCGCCAAGGCCCGTCACCGCCAAACCGGTGGCCACGCCCGGCACCGCCGTCCGCTCGGCGGACTCCGGCATGAACCGCGGACGGCCAAGGTAGTCAACGAGATCCGGCTCGTCGATGATGAGGCTGGTCAACGCAATGTTGTCGCCAACTTCGGCTAGTTTTGTTGTTGCCTTTCGCAGCGCCTTGGCCAGTAGCCGCTCGAACTGCCGCACCCCGGGCTCGCGGGTGTAGTCGGCCGCGATCTTGCGCAGTGCGTCTTCGGTGACCGTCACCTCGTCGGAGGTCAGCGCCGCCCTGTCCCGCTGACGCGGTAACAGGAAGTCGCGCGCGATGGCGACCTTGTCGTCTTCGGTGTAGCCGTCGATCTGAACCAGCTCCATGCGGTCCAGCAGTGCCGACGGAATGTTCTCGATGACGTTGGCGGTAGCCAGGAAGACCACATCGGACAGGTCCAGGTCGAGATCGAGGTAGTGGTCGCGGAACGTGTGGTTCTGCGCCGGGTCGAGCACCTCGAGCAAGGCGGCCGATGGGTCACCTCGGTAATCGGAGCCGACCTTGTCGATCTCGTCAAGCAGCACAACGGGATTCATCGATCCCGCTTCGCCGATGGCACGCACGATGCGGCCCGGCAATGCGCCGACGTAGGTCCGCCGGTGTCCGCGGATCTCGGCCTCGTCGCGCACACCACCGAGGGCCACGCGAACGAACTTGCGGCCCAACGCACGGGCCACGCTCTCGCCAAGCGACGTCTTGCCGACGCCGGGCGGACCGGCGAGCACCATCACGGCGCCGGAGCCACGCCCGCCGACCACGGCCATCCCGCGCTGGGCGCGGCGTGCCCGCACGGCCAGGTACTCGACGATGCGATCCTTGACGTCCTCAAGCCCGTGGTGGTCTGCGTCGAGAATGTCGCGCGCCGCCTTCAAGTCCGTGGAGTCCTCGGTGCGGGCGTTCCACGGCAGGTCCAGCACGGTGTCCAGCCAGGTGCGGATCCAGCCGCCCTCCGGGCTCTGCTCGCTGGACCGCTCCAGCTTGCCGACCTCGCGCAGCGCCGCTTCGCGGACCTTCTCCGGCAGATCGGCGGCCTCGATGCGGGCGCGATAGTCGTCGGATCCGTCGGGCTCGCCCTCGCCGAGCTCCTTGCGGATCGCGGCGAGCTGCTGGCGCAGCAGGAATTCCTTCTGCGTCTTCTCCATGCCTTCACGGACGTCTTCGGCGATCTTGTCGTTGACCTCCACCTCGGCGAGGTGGTCGCTGGTCCAGTCGATCAACACTCGCAGCCGCTCGGCGACATCGGGTGTCTCGAGCAGCTGACGCTTCTGCACCTGGGTCAGGTACGACGCGTAACCGGCCATGTCGGCCACCGCCGACGGGTCGGTCAGCTGGTTGACGAAGTCGACGATCTGCCAGGCCTCCCGCCGCTGCAGGTACGCCAGCAGCAGCTTCTTGTACTCGGCGGCCAGCGCGGTCGTCGCCTCGGACACCGGGTTTTCCTCGACCTCGGTCACCTCGACCCAAAGCGCAGCCCCGGGCCCGCTGGCTCCGGCTCCGATATGGGCACGGCCCTCGCCGCGAACGACCGCGGCGGTGCCGCTGCCACCTGCGACCCGGCCGACCTGCACGATCGAGGCCAGCACGCCGTAGGACGGATAGCGATCTTCCAGGCGCGGCGCAATCAGCAGCTTGCCTGACTCGCTGGCCCTGGCAGCGTCGACAGCGGCGCGCGCGGCGTCGTCGAGCTCGATCGGCACCACCATGCCCGGCAGCACGATCGATTCGCTATGGAAAAGGACGGGCACAGCACTCGTCTTCGCATTGGCTTCAGCCATGAATCCTCCAAAGTTCAGTCGAATCGACTCAACCCTCGGGGATATGGGTTTGTTCCCGGCCAACGACCGTGTTCACTCTGCGCGTACGGCGGGGACGTTTTCGCGAGATCAACACCAGGGCTGCGGATCGGACTCGAATCACGACCCTGGTGTAGATCTCGCGAAATGGCCCGACACCTAAAATGTCCGCGCCCCAACGCGCAGACAAAATGCCCCCCGCACAGCAGGGAGCCTGCCGTTCGGGGGTAACGGCAGGCTCCCTGGTTGTGGGTGGTCGCTAGGCGGAGGCCTGAGCCCCCAGAACCCGTTGGACATCGGGCAGCATCTGCTGAACCTGCTGGCCCCAGTAGCCCCAGCTGTGCGTGCCCTGCGGCGGGAAGTTGAACACCCCGTTGCTTCCGCCCGCCGCGATGTAGTTGTCACGGAACGTGACGTTGGTCCGCAACGTGAACCCCTCGAGGAACTGCGCGGCCATCAGGTTCCCGCCGGAGGTACCCGTGTCGAGTTCCGACGGCGTGCCGGTGCCGCAGTAGACCCAGATCCGCGTGTTGTTGGCCACCAGTTGGGCCATGTTGACCATCGGATCGTTGCGCTTCCACGCCGGGTCGGACGACGGGCCCCACATGCTCTCGGCGTTGTAGCCGCCGGCATCGTTCATCGCCAGCCCGATCAGCATCGGCCACCAGCCCTCCGACGGGTTCAAGAACCCCGACAGCGACGCGGCGTAGATGAACTTCTGCGGGTGGTAGATCGAGTACGTCATCGCCGTGCTGCCGGCCATCGAGATGCCGACCACGGCGTTGCCGTTCTGCGACACACCCTTATTGGCTTCCAGCCACGCGGGGAGTTCCTGCGTCAGGAACGTCTCCCACTTGTAGGTGTAGTCCTGGCCGTTGCCCCGCGACGGCTGATACCAGTCGGTGTAGAAACTCGACTGGCCACCCACCGGCATCACCAGTGACAGCCCCGAGCCGTAGTACCACTCGAATGCCGGCGTATTGATGTCCCAGCCGTTGTAATCGTCCTGGGCGCGCAGACCATCGAGCAGATACACGGCGTGCGGTCCGCCGCCCTGGAACTGAATCTTTATGTTGCGGTTCATCGCAGCCGAAAACACATCCAGATACTCGACGGGCAGTCCCGGCCGGGAAAACGCACCAGCAGTCGCCGAACCCCCGACGACGCCGATCAGCCCGGGAAGTGTCGCCGCCGCAACGGCGCCCACCGCCAGCCGACGCAACAGTGTCCTTGCCGAACCTCGGCATTTCTTTATGAACTTCATAACGGCAACCAACCCACCTTTCCTCACATGCCACAAAAGCTATTGCCGTTGCTTTCGTGCGTAATGAAACAGGCCCAGCGGGCAACAGTGGTGGCGCAACGCAGCGTGGCGCGGTCGCGGTTGGCTAACGATTGCGACTCGGCGCGGACTCAGATATCCCGGTTATGCGCTGTGACCTCTGCGAATGGAGTGACAGATGGGACTAGGCGTCGGGGCTCGGTGCGACGCGCCGGAAGCGGTGCAGCTGTGTCACGTGGTGCGGCGTCAACTCGTCCATACTGGTGACACCGAGCAGTCGCATCGTGCGGCTGACCTGCGACGACAGGATTGCGATGGCCCGGTCCACACCCGCCTCGCCGCCTGCCATCAACCCGTACAGGTAGGCCCGGCCAACCAGCGTGAACCGTGCGCCTAGCGCTATCGCGGCCACTACGTCCGCGCCCGACATGATCCCGGTGTCCAGCAAAACCTCCGTGTCCTGGCCGAGCTCACGTGCAACCGTCGGCAGCAGGTGGAAAGGGACGGGTGCACGGTCGAGTTGGCGGCCGCCGTGGTTGGACAGCACGATGCCGTCGACGCCCAGATCGACCACCGCTCTGGCATCCTCAAGCGTCTGAATTCCCTTGACCACCAACTTGTTCGGCCACTGAGCCTTGATCCAGGCCAGGTCGTCGAAGGTGACGGTCGGATCGAACATGGTGTCCAGGTACTCGGCAACCGTTCCGGGCCAGCGGTCCAGCGAGGCGAATGACAGCGGTTCAGTGGTCAGCAGGTCGAACCACCAGCGCGGGCGCGGGACCGCGTCAAGGACGGTCCGCAGCGTCAGCGCCGGCGGTATCGACATTCCGTTGCGGGTGTCGCGCAGCCGTGCGCCAGCGACAGGAACGTCGACCGTGACCAGCAGCGTGTCGTAGCCGGCCGCCGCGGCACGCTCCACCAGTGCCATCGACCGGTCTCGGTCCTTCCACATGTACAGCTGAAACCAGTTGCGGCCGTGCGGGTTAGCGGTCTTGACATCCTCGATCGACGTGGTTCCCAGTGTCGACAGACAAAACGGAATTCCCGCCCGTGCCGCGGCGTGAGCGCCCGCGATCTCACCTTCGGTGTGCATGAGCCGGGTGAAGCCCGTCGGCGCGATGCCGAACGGTAGTGCCACCCGGTCGCCAAGCACGTCGGCGCCGGTGTCCACCTTCGCGACGTCCCGCAGGATGGTCGGGTGAAACTCGATGTCGCGGAACGCCTGCCTGGCACGGCCCAGCGACAGCTCGTCTTCGGCTGCGCCGTCGGTGTAGTCGAACGCCGCTTTCGGAGTGCGGCGCTTGGCAATTCGGCGCAGATCCTCGATGGTCAATGCCGCGTCCAGCCGCCGGGTCGTGAGGTTCAGCCGCGGCTTTCGGAACTGCAGCAGCGGGCCCAGCTCACGGGGGCGGGGCATATGCCGCTTCATCGTGCCCACCGCCTAGTCGCCCGTAGCGGCCAATGCGCGACGGAGGTCTGCCCGCCGTTCCTCGATGGCGTGCCCGATGTCCTGTAGCAGCAACGGCTTCCGCTCGACCAATTGCTCGATGTGTTCACGTTCCACCTGCAATACGGTCACCTCGTCGAGCGCATAGGCCGACGCGGAGACGGGTTCTCGGGTGAGCGCGGTCTGCCCAAGGAAATCGCCCTGCTCGAGAGTACGCACCGGAATGACCGAACCCTCGTCGCCAGTCACCACCAGCCGCACGCGGCCATTGACCACGAACGACATCCGCTTGGGTACCTGACCGGCGAACTGGATGTACTCATCGGTGCCATACCTGGCGAGGCGGACCTGGGGGAGCAGATGCTCCTGATCGGCCTGGTTCAACCGCAGCGTCGGGGCGACGATCCGCAGCGACTCCTGGATTCGTTCCGGTGTGGCGAAGTCGTCCTCGGCTTCGTCGAGGTGCAGTCCTGCGCGCCGCGACGCGTACCAGATCCAGCGCAGGAACATCGATTTGGTGGCGAAGTCGTCGGCAGGCGATCGCAATGGGATCGATGTGTGGTACTGGAGGCCGCCGGCGGCCACGCTTGACGGCGCAGCGTCGGGCCGCAGTTGCGGCAGCGCGCCGGCTACCCGGTTCAGCATCGCGCACACGTCATCGGGCGGGTCGTCGAGCGAGAACAGCGTGGTGACGGTGAGGGAGTGCGCGCCAGGCGGCCTGCTGAAGTTCGTGAACGACGCGGCCGCCAGCACCGAGTTCGGCATGATCTGCAGTCCGCCGCCGGTGTCGATATGCGTTGCACGCCAATTGACTTCTACCACCCGGCCGCGCGCCGACGGGGTTTCGATCCAGTCGCCGAGTTGGAACGGCTGCTCGAAAAGCACCAGCAGGCCGGAGATGATCTGTCCGACGGAGTTCTGCAGGATCAGGCCGAGCACGATCGACGAAACACCGAGCGCGGTGAACAGCCCGCCGACGTGCGCACCCCATATGTAGGCGAAGATCAGGCCGACGCCGATGGCGATCAGTGCGAAGCGCGCGACGTCGAGGAAGATCGACGGAATTCGCTTGCGCCACGTGCCTTCCGGTGCGCCCTGAAACAGCGTGGCGTTAAGACCCGACAGCAGCAGGACCAGGACGACAAACCCGAATACCGTGGCCACGATGCGCACCGGCGTGGCCTCGCCGGACACCTGCATCGCCTGCACCAGCAGAATGAGCAGGGCGCCAAGCGGCAGGATATAGGTGCGCAGCAGATGGACCGGGCGCGCCAGCGAGCTGCCCCGGCGGCGCAATGCGTTCTGTAGCTCGGTGAGTGCGACCAGTGCGATGGGGAAGCCGATGGCTACCCCGATGGCCCAGTAGAACCACGGCGCGTCAAGCACGCTGCTCACGGTTGCCGCTCCGTGAGGCGCCAGATCGGTTGTTCTTCATCGTCGACCGTGATGACACCGACGGAGGTGAAGTTGCGGTTGTCCCGCATCGCCTCGTAGACAGCTGACGTGACGTACACGCCCGGCTGTGGCGAGCCGCTCTGCACCTGATAGGCCAGATTGACCGCCGATCCCCACATGTCGTAGGCGAGCGTCGCGCGCCCGACGAGCCCGCTGCTCACGGTGCCGGTGTCGATGCCGGCACGCAACTTGAGGTCGTGGCCGGTTTCGGCATTGAACCGGTCGACGATGCGCTGCATTTCGATCGCGAAGTCGACGGTGCGCCGCACGTTGTCCAGACGCGGGACGCTCAGCCCGCAGCTGGCGAGGTACCCGTTGTGCAGGGTACGCACCTGTTCGACGCCCAGATTCTCTGCGGCGGCGTCGAATTGGCGAGTCAGCTTATTCACTATCGCCAATAGTTCGTCGGAGCTCAGTTCGGTGGCAAGCTCATCCAGGCCCACGGTATCGGCGAAGACCACCGTGACGTTCTGGTGGTCCTGCGCGATGGTCTCCTCGCCCTCACGGTAGCGCTGCACCACCGGCTCTGGCATCAATGACAACATCAGGCGGTCGTTCTCTCGACGCTGCTCGGTGAGAAGTTCCTCCTTGATCGCGAGGTTGCGGCTCATATCGTTGAATGCAACTGTCAGATCGCCGAATTCGTCTCGAGACTGCACAGGCAACGTGATGTTGTAGTCTCCGGCGCTGATTTGTTGGGCACCGGCTTCGAGCCTGCGGATCGGCCGGACGAACAAACGCGCCAACAGCATCGCGGCGATGCACACCACGAAAATGATGACGACAGTGGACAACACGAGTGTCCTTGTGAACGCCGCGACGGGGGCGAATGCCTCGGCGGTGTCGACCTTGGCGATGATCGACCAGTGCAGCCCGACCAGCTGGCCGGGTGCGTACGCCTGCAGCGTCTCGTGGCCGAGGTAGTCACGTTCGATCAGGGTGCCGGTCTGGCCACGTTGCGCCTGGCGCGACGCCTCGGATGCCACCGGTTGCACCAACGTGGTGCCGCCCTGGCTGATTGACTGATCAGCGACGTCCGGCGGTGTGCCTGCGTCGACCACATCTCGCTTGAACTGCTCGGGGTTCTCGAGGAACAACCGCGAGTCCGACCGCATCAAGTCGTCGGGACCGACCAGAAACGTTTCGCCGGTCTTGCCCATGCCTGCGGCTTCCCACTGTCTGTCTGCCGTCATCAGCCGGTTGATCTTCGATATCGGGAATTGCAGCGCCAGAACGCCTTCCACCCGGCTCTGCGGCCCGACCGGAGATACCAGCCAGGCGGTGGGTTCATCGGCGGGCTGGTAGTCGCTGAAATCGGTGACACCGACGTAGTTGACGACGTTGGAAGCCAACGCCTTCTGGTAAGCGTTTCGCAGTTCACCCTCGCGATAAGGACCAGTGAGAATGTTGGTGCCCAGGTCGACGCCCTTATAGGCGGTGTAGACGACGTTGCCACGGGTGTCGAGCAGCAGCGCATCCTCGAATTCGAACCGCGTGACGATCTCGCGGAAGAAGTCGTTGTACTGGGCGTTCGCGGCCGACCAGGCGCTGCCGTCGCGGGCGTCGTCGAATTTGATCGCCTTGTCCCAGTCGTTGAACGGCGCGGTGTAATGCGCCTGCAGGTATTTCTGTGCGTTCGACGTCGGCAATAGCGCACTGACGTCGACTTGGTCGCCGTTCTGATTCTGCTCGGAGGTGGCGAATTGCTTGTTGTAATAGTCGACGATCGACTGCCATTGCGGCGGGCTGATGGTGGCGGTGTTGAGTTGGTCGAATGCCGGTGCGAACGCCTCGATGGCTCCGATGGCGGTTGATCCGCGCGTGTAGATGATCAGCGAGTCCTTGAGGTCCGAGATCTGGGCCTCGAGTTGCCGGGTCTGCGCCGCGCGGATCTCCGTCAACTGGTCGAACACGGCGGCGCGCAGCGAAGTCCGTCCGGACTGGTAGCCGATGAAACCCACTACGGCCGCCGAGAGGACGCTGGTCACCAGCAACATCACCAGCAGCTTGGACTGGATGCTGATACGGGACAGCGCGCGGCGTCGCAGGCTTCTTGGCTTCGGTGCCGGCTCCGGCTGAATCGGAGTTTCCGGTTCGCTGATCGTCGTCATTGAATCCCGAACACTAGCTTGCGAAACTTGCTAGCGATATGACTGTGGACAAATCGTTGCCACCGAATGACGCAGATCGATATGACCTGCGGCGCTTTCTCGATGCGCAGGACCGCGTCTACGACACCGTGATCGGCGAGCTCCGCAATGGCGCCAAACGCAGCCATTGGATCTGGTTCGTCTTTCCACAGCTGCGTGGATTGGGGCACAGCCCGACCGCGGTGCGGTACGGCATCGCGTCGCTGGAGGAGGCCCGAGCGTATCTGGCGCATGACATCCTCGGGCCTCGCTTGAGGGAGTGCGCGCGGTTGGTTGCGGCCATTGACGGCCGCTCGGCCGACGACATCTTCGGCTGGCCCGACAATCTCAAGGTCCGCTCGTCGATGACCCTGTTCGCGCACGCCACCGACGACAACGCGGACTTTAACGCGGTGCTGGAAAAGTTCTACGGCGGCGAACAGGACCCGGTCACCGTCGACCTGCTGGGGTGATGGTCACCGCGGCGCGATGATCAGCCAGCCGTGCGGCTCGATCTCAGCCCGGCTGAGCGCATCAGGCGGTGGCGCCCCTGACCCCGCGACGATCTGTCCCTCACCGAAGCCAAGTTCGGACAAGGATATTGGCATCGGCTCGTCGCCGAGGTTGAGCGCAACCAGCAGTACGTCGGACCCGCTACGGGTTTGGTAGACGTACTGGCGATTGGTCAGGTGCAGGGGTGAGGTGCGCGCGGTGTGCAGCCATGGATTCCGTCGACGCAGCCCGATGAGGTACTGGTGCAGCCGGAACACATCGTGGCCGCCCTCGTCGACTTTCACAGAAGAGGTGAACTCGGGTCGTACTGCGTCGTCACCGCCGAAGCGCTCCTCTTTGATGCCGCGGTAGGCGAACTCGTCGCCCGCGTACACGCTGGGGGAGCCACCGACCGTCAGCAGGATGACGAGCGCGTGCTCAAGGTGGCGGGCGTTCTCCAGCTTGCTGGCGATCCGGGTGACATCGTGATTGCCGACGAAGGTCATGGGGTTGAATGCGTCGAGAAACTCGTTGTGCCGCACCAGCGCCCAGTCAAGTTCGTGGAAGTTGCCGTCGTTGAGGCTGCTCCAGATCGCTTTCCACAGTTCGTACTGCGTCACCGAGTCGAAGCGCGCGTCGCGAACGTGGGCCGGATAGTCGCCGTGGATGACCTCGCCGACAAACCACGCGTCTGGGAATTCCTGTCGCACCCGGGGGAGCACCTGTGCCCAGAACCGGTCGCGCACCGCGTACGCCGCGTCCAGGCGCCATCCGTCGGCGCCGCGGCGCAGCCAATGCGCCATCACGTCGACGGTGTAGGAAACGACGTCGGGGTCGTCGTGGTTGAGGGCGATCAGCTCGCCGTGTCCCTCAAAGGTGTCAAAGGTATTGCCGCGCTTGCGGAACCACTCCGTGCGCGCGAAGTCCGCGCCGACATGGTTGAAGACCCCGTCGAGCAGCACTCGCAGGCCGCGGCTTCGGGCTTGTCCGATCAGGTGGTCGAAATCCGCATCGTCGCCAAGCCTCGGGTCTATGCGGTAATGGTCGGTGGTGTCGTAGCCGTGGGTGCGCGATGCGAAGATCGGGCCGAGCGCAATGCCGGACGCGCCGAGTTCGATGGCGTGGTCGAGCCATTCGACGATCCGGCGCAGCCGGTGTTCGTCGGCGGTGGGCGGCGGATCGGCCGGGTACGCGCCGACGAAGCCCAGCGGGTAGATCTGCCACCAGATCGCATGCTGGACCCAGGCCGGTTCGCTCATGCCCGAAACTTCGCCTCGTACAGGGCTTTCATGGCGTCTTCGAACTCCGGCGACGGGCCGTCGACCGCGACACGGGGCGCGACCGTGGTGATCGGCAGCGGCGCGACCGGGGGTGGCGGCGATCCCCACTCAGCGAGCCACTGGGTCAACTGCTCTGAGGACGCGGCGAAGACGATGCGGCCCAAGCCGACCCAGGCATGGCCGGCCGAGCACATTGGGCAATGCTCACCGGAGGTGTAGACCGTCGCGCCGGCCCGTTCTTCTGGCGACAGATTGTCGACGGCCCACTGAACGATTGCGAATTCCGGGTGCCGGGTGTGGTCGCCGTCTTTGACGCGGTTGCGGTCCTCGTAAACCGTCGCGCCGTCGCGGTCTACCAGGATTGAACCGAATGGTTCGTCGCCTGCGTCCAGCGCTGCCCGCGCAAGTTCGACGCAGCGGCCCAGACGTTCGAGGTCCTCGTCGATGATCGCCACAGGCCGGAGTCTACGCAGCCTCAGTGCTCGGCGACTTCAAGCCGGCATGCGCACGACGCCACGATCGGCACATCGGCTCGTGCCCTGGCGAGGGAAAGTTGCTGGCCGATGATGTTCGCCTCGTCGGCGCGGCCGAGGCGCTGCAGGCATTCGTGATAACCGTGCAGGCTCCAGACGTTGTTGGGGTGCTGGCAGGCCCGGCTCAGCGTGGGATCAAGGCCCAGATCGGCGGCGTACACCGCGGCGGCCTCTTCGACGTGGTCCTGCTCGAGCAACAACGCGCCGAGGGCGTGCCGGGTCGGGCTCATCCACCCCCACGGCTCGTCGTAGGGGAGCGAATCGTCGAGTTCGATCGCCCTCCGTAGATGGGCGAACGCGTCGTCGAATTGCTCTTCCCGGTAGGCGATTTCACCGTCGAGCATCTCGGCGCCGATCGCGAGGATGTCGCGGACCGTGTTGTTGAACAGGTACCGCGAATCGGGGATGCGGGCGTAGGCCTCGGTGAACGCCTGCCGCTCGGCATGCGCCTGCGACAGCTGTCCCTTGGCGGCGTGCGCGATACCGCGGCCGTAGTGCACAGTCGCCGCGGTGCTGCAATACAGTTCGAGATTGGCGGGCAGCGTCTCGGCGATCAATTCGTCCCACCGACCGAACCGGACGAGCACGTGAATTCGCAAGGGCACGAAGGCTTCCAGCCAGTCGGCCATTGGCGGAGATTCAATGGCCAGCAGCTCGGGGGTGAGCTGGCCGGTGAGCTCGGCCGCGGCGTCGAGCGCGATCTGCGAACTGCCTTCGAACATCGCCGAATACACCACGAAATGCAGGTTGTGTGCGCGGTACAGCGAGTAGAAGTTCAATGGGCCTTCGCGTTCGACGAATCGTCGATCGACTTGCACGGCAGACAGATTCGACACCACCGAGTCGCGGTAGTTGCCGCACAACACGTCGATATGGCTCGGCATGTGCCGCAGATGGCCGGCGTCGGGCACCAGATTGCGTAACAGATCCGCCGCAGGCAGCGCGTCCTGCGGCGTGGCCGACATCTCCATGGTGTGCAGATATAGATGCAGCACACCCGGATGG
This sequence comes from Mycobacterium sp., assembly GCF_035697385.1. Lineage (GTDB taxonomy): Bacteria > Actinomycetota > Actinomycetes > Mycobacteriales > Mycobacteriaceae > Mycobacterium. The sequence continues at coordinate 21,987 of NZ_DASSCY010000163.1, forward strand.
GCGCTTCCGGCGGCGGTGGCCAGCTCGTCATCGAGGATCCGCTTGGCCTCCACCACCCGCGAACCAGGCGCCGGGTCACCTGTCCTGATGTCCCACAGCGCCCAGGCCGTGAGGTTGACGAGCGCGTCCGCGGCAAGCGCCTGCACGTCGACGTCGTCGGGATACACCTCGGCCAGCGCCGCCATCGCATCGGCGTATGCGGCGTGCCCGGCCTGCAGCTGCTCGGGGTCGTCCGGGTCATCCGGGTAACGCTGCTGCAGCGCCTCGACCAGCCCGCGTTCGACGGCCGACGCGCGGCCATTGACGGCAAGGCCGAGCTCCATGCGCGCCCGGGCCAACGACGCGGCGAGATCGACCGGATCGAATGCCTCCC